>NCHJ01000092.1:0-11242 GCA_002256765.1 Bacteroidetes bacterium 24-39-8 | reverse complement strand
TGGTGCAGAATTTTTAAAAGCCAATTTGAATGACTGGGGTAAGGGACCAACTTATGACGTGTTAACCTATCTAGACAAAGCTGTTGCATTGGGTTTTATAGACAGCTCCAAACTAGCCGTAACAGGTGGTTCTTATGCGGGCTATTTGGTGGCTTGGATCATTAGTCATGACCAACGTTTTAAAGCAGCTTGTGCGCAAAGAGGTGTTTATGATTTGGGTACTTTTTTTGGAGAGGGCAATGCTTGGAGATTGGTGCCTAATTATTTTGGTGGATATCCATGGGAAGCTACTGCTAAACCCAATATTGAAAGAGAATCACCCATTAACTATGTAGCAGATATACATACCCCCTTTATCATTTTTCACGGTGAGAATGATTTGCGCACGGGTGTAATTCAAAGTGAAATGTTGTACAAGAGTTTGAAAGTGATGGGACGCACGGTTGAATATGTGCGCCATCCAGGTGGTACACATGAACTAACCAGAACCGGAAACAACCGTCAAAGAATTGACCAGATGCTACGCACCATGGAATTCTTTGAAAGATTTATCAGTCATTAAACTAGTGAAGGGTTTTTATCCAGTCTTGGATGCCAAGGGTTACTTTTTTAGCAACGTCTAATCTGAACTTGGGATCCATGATTTTTTTCTCGTCTTCTGGATTGCTCAAAAAAGCAATCTCAAGTAAAGCATTGGGAAAATCGGTTGGGGCATTGAGGGTGAAATTGAAATTGCCCACGTTGCCAAATTCTTCCAATTTTAAAGTGAGCATTTGTTTGAGCAGGGCTTGAGACAGGGGTCTAAAACCAATATGCTTATAATAGGTACTCACGCCTTGAACAGCGCTATTGGCCGAAGAATTGAAGTGCAGACTAATCAGAAAATCAGGGTTCTGTTGTTGCAGAAATAGCACGCGGTCTTTCATGTCAAAACTGGTGTCATTGTTGCGGGTCATGATCACTTTTTTGACACCTAATTTTTTCAAATTCTTTTCTAGGGCCTTTGCAAAAAGTAACGTGTATTCCTTTTCAACTGCATGATACTTGCTGCTTTCAGCACCGGAATTATTGCCACCATGACCAGCGTCAATGGCTATGACCATTTTTTTAAGATCCGGCAAAACGGGTTGTCTTCTAACTTGAATCACCAAACTCTTTCCCTTGTATCCTATGGAATATCCCCAGTGTTGTTGGTGTTTGAGTTCAATGGTCACACGCACTACATCGTCTTCAACCTGATTATAATACAAGTTCTTGACTTCTTTGAGCGTTTTGAGTTGGGTAATCCAATTGGTATTGGTTTGAACTCCATAGAGGTCTACCATAATTCTTGCCGGTTCAATTTCCATCCAGCTTTTATACGGCAGGTTTTCTTCCATTCTAATCTGCACTAAGTCATATAAAGTATCGCCCTTGGCTAAAAAAGAACTGGTGAGATAAAAGGGTTTTAACCTGGTAATAGAATCTGGTTTTACGTAGGCTTTTTCAATATAAGCGCTATGGTACTTGGATAATTGAACAGCATAGAGATCCTTGGTGCTATCTACCACTTTCAACAATACATTGCTGTCTATATACCCAATCTTGGTGCCGCCTAATCGGTCTTCACCAAGACCATAAGAAAGCGCAGGCAATTTGCCGGTGGTCTTGCCCAACCAAAAAGCGGGTTTGGGTTTTTGGGCTTGAACTTGAACCAAACAAAAACTTGTGGCGAACAGCAGTGTCAAAAATGTTCTCATAACTTGAAGATAAAAAAAAAGGGCATGTTGCCATGCCCCCTGCTACTTAAACCTGTTGTATCAAACTAAACAAAACGCTTAATTACGTTCCGCCGCTACAATACCACGGAAATAACCAATGGATTCTGCAATGCCTGGCATGGGATCACCCATATCTTTTTCAAATTCAATGCTACACATTCCGGTGAATTTTACTTTGTACAAAGCCTGCACTACTGCTGGATAATTGATGACTCCCCTACCCATTTCAACGGCTTTTCCGTCTTTGGCAGCTAGTGTAACGTCTTTGATATGTAAGTCAAACAAACGGTCTTTATAGTCTTTGATGGCTTTTTCAGGCGCAGTTCCAGCACGAACGGCATGACCTACGTCTATGCACATACCCATTTTGGGGTCCATGTTTTTGATTCTATCATACACATCTTTGGGAGCTGGATATAATTTGTCTTCTGGACCATGGTTGTGAATGGCCAATTTAATACCGGTTGCTTTTACCTGGGTTTCAGAATATTCAATCAGGTCATAATTGGGTACCCCTACAATTAAGTCTACCCCTACTTTTTTAGCATATTGAAAAGCTTGGTCAACGGCTTCCTTAGTTTTCATATAGATCACCCCTACCGCGTAAATATTAATTCCAGCCGCTTTGAATTTGCCCAAAACCTCGGCAATTTTCTCATCCGTACTGTTGATAGGCAGGTGAAATTCTTTTAAAGAAAGGTTGGTTACGCCAATTCTTTTCATCATGGCAATGGACTGTTCCACATTGAATTTGACAAATGTGTAGCCAGCAACGCCAATATTTAAAGGTTCTTGAGCAGCAGACGCAGGACTGTTTTCAGACCCAATAGCAGCTTTGCCCAAGACGGGTACAATGGCCGATCCAGCCAAACCCAAAACTGTTTTTTGAAGGAAGTTTCTACGAGAAGACATGGCAATCAATGATTTAATCTTGAAGAATGGGTATTCGGAAAAGCATTTCCGTACTGTGAATTTGCGATTTTTATCTAGTCACCCTTACTAATTGCCCATATAATTTTACGAAACCGATATAGTTTTTAGACCCAAAAAGTAAAGGCCTTAGTACTTGTGATACTAAGGCCTTTTACTGAGCAAGCAATCGTAAGATTATCGAAAGGTTAAATTTAGAGAAATTATTCAATTTCTCCCAAATTTATTTCTTAGAACTGATAACCGCCGTCTGCAATCATTTTATCAGCAATCCTGCGTCTGGCATCCTTGCTGTTAAAGGGTTCTACTTTAGTGAACCTTTTTAGTCCAATATGCATCATTCTAAGCTCATCGCCATCGGCAAAGCTATTCAAGGCGTCTTTACCGGCTTTATTGATCCTATCCGCGGCGTCATAGAGGTAAACATGCATCATATCGGCCTGAATATTGGCGGCTTGCTCACCCTTGGTTTGGGTTAGTTTCATCACGCGCAATAGGGCAGATTCAGCATGGAATACCTCAATGCTCATATCGGCTATATTCATCAAGATCTCCTGTTCTTTGTCTAAGCTCATCATCAGTTTCTGAACCGCTGCACCAGCAACCATTAAAATGGCTTTCTTAAAATTGCCAATATACTTGCGCTCTTTGGCAAAAGGTGCGTCATCATCACTGTTAAAATCAGGAATGCTCATCAGTTCTTTTTGAACCGCCATGGCTGGTCCCATCAGGTCAAGCTTACCCTTCATAGCGCGTTTGAGCACCATGTCTACAGTCAAAAGACGGTTGATCTCATTGGTTCCTTCATAGATGCGGTTAATCCTGCTATCGCGATAGGCTCTAGAGATAGCGTACTCATCACTAAAGCCATTACCACCATGTACCTGAACACCTTCATCCACTACATAATCCAAAGTCTCACTACCAAATACTTTTAGCATGGCACACTCAATAGCAAATTCTTCAGCAGCACCCAATAAAGATTCAGCAAAGGATTTACCACTGGCTTCTGCTTCGTGCTCATTATCATCAATCCATTTTGATGTACGATACAAAGCCGATTCGCAAACCCATAAACGGGTAGCCATTTCTGCCAACTTGTATTTGATAGCACCAAATCTTGAAATTGAGATCTTGAATTGTTCACGTGCAATGGCGTATTCAACTGTAGTATTCAACGCGTGCTTGGCACCACCAAGTGTTGCAGCACATAATTTTAAACGACCAATGTTTAAGATATTAAATGCAATGATATGGCCCTTGCCAATTTCACCCAATACATTCTCAACAGGTACTTTACAATCTTGGAAATACAACTGAACCGTAGAAGATCCCTTGATCCCCATCTTGTGTTCTTCTGGTCCTTGTGTAAAGCCTTCCATACCACGCTCTACAATAAATCCAGTGAATTTATCACCGTCAATTTTTGCAAATACGGTATACACGTCTGCAAAACCACCATTGGTAATCCAGCATTTTTGACCATTCAAAATATAGTGCTTTCCATCATCGCTCAGTTTGGCTGTACTCTTTGCGCCTAGGGCATCAGAGCCACTATTGGGTTCTGTTAAACCATAAGCACCCTTCCATTCACCACTGGCTAATTTTGGAATATATTTTTCTTTCTGCGCATCGGTACCAAAATACAAAATGGGCAAAGAACCAATTCCGGTATGTGCTGCAATGGCTACTGAAAAAGAATAGCCACCACCAAGACCTTCATTCACAATAGTAGAAGTGATAAAGTCCTTACCCAATCCACCGTATTGTTCAGGGAATGAGGTAGAGAGTAATCCTTGTTCACCCGCTTTCTGTACCAATGAAGGCATCAGCCCTGGTTCCAATTTTTCAATCCTATCAATGATAGGAATGATTTCTGTGGTCAGGAATTGTTGGCACATGTCCATGACCATATGTTGTTCTTCATTAAAGTCTTCCGGGATAAAAGTATCCATTGGATTACTTTCTTTGATAATCCATTCGCCGCCTTTTAAAGCTGATTTGTTGTTGGTTTCCATGGAAGAAAATTGTTTGTTTTTGTTATGGCAATTATTATGTTAGGTTGTCGTATACTCTTTGAAATACGTCTTTTACAATATCAATATCTTCTTTCTTCACCCCCACCAAGGCTTCACTCATGGTTTGGTTGGCAAGATCAATAGTGAGCTGTTGTAAATTCTTTGCGGGTTCTGTTAAACAAACTAGGTTAATACGCCTATCGGTTTTAGAAGGCATTCTCTTAACCAAGGATTGCTTTTCTAAATTGTCAATCAAACGCGTAATACTGGGTTTGTCTCTAAAAGTTCTATTGCATAGTTCTTGTTGGCTCAAACAATCTTCCTTCCACAAATGGTACAAAACGCTCCATTGCTCAATAGTAATTTCTAATCCTGCCTGTCTAAAATTCTTTTGCAGTCTTCTAGCCACAGCAGTAGATGCCATGCCATTGATGACGCTATATAATTCTCCTCTTTTGAAATGGTTGTTTGGCATATAGTTAGTTATGCAACTAAATCAAAGTACGTGAGTTTAGGCTAGAATACCAAGTATTTTACTGTTAATTTTCTGTAGACATTTAAAATGGCAGAAGCCCACGCTGGATTGGCTTAGGTAATTGATCTCTTTCTCAGATTGACCAGCATTGAACCGGTTTGCAGAATTAGCCGTTTCTTTGTTTATGCTTCAAACGGTTTTTTATATCAGCCTTGGTTTATTGGCAGCTTATGGATTATTGATCCTGCTCTATAGACGCTGGTTTTTGATGCTAGAACCCTTTGAACCCAACAATAGCCAGGAAGCCATAACCCGTTTTAGCATTGTTATTCCTGCTAGGGACGAACAGGCCAATATTGGCGCCTGTTTAAAGTCTATTCTGGCCAATCAGTATCCTAGTCATCTTTATGAAATTGTGGTAGTCAATGACCATTCCACTGACGGAACAGCAGCAGTGGTTAAGGGATTGCAAGAAGATCATCCACAGTTGAAACTGATCAACTTAGCAGACCATGTAAGTGCCGGTTTAAATGCATACAAGAAAAAAGCCATTGAACTAGCCATTGCCCAAACAACCGGAGATTGGATTATCACCACCGATGCGGACTGTGTTGTTTCAGAAAACTGGTTGGCTTTATTTGATGCCTATATTCAGCAAACAAAGGTTGTATTTGTAGCGGCTCCCGTGCAGTTTCAGCATACGGGTAGTTTTATCTCCATTTTCCAACTACTAGACTTTATGAGTTTGCAGGGAATTACTGCCGCAGCTGTAGGTGCAGGTGCACATTCCATGTGCAATGGAGCTAACCTGGCTTATCAGAAAAAAGCTTTTTATGAAGTAGGGCAATTTGCAGGAATTGATCAGATTGCCTCCGGCGATGATATGCTGCTCATGCAAAAAATGAGAACAGCTTTTCCTGGAAAACTGGGATTTCTATTTCATCAGGGCGCTATTGTTAGCACCCTTCCTATGCCCAATTGGAAACAGTTTATCAACCAACGGATTCGCTGGGCCAGCAAGGGAACGCATTACCAAGACAAGAGCATCTTCTGGGTATTACTCTTGGTCTATTTGGTAAACCTGAGCTTATTATTGCTATTTGTAATTGGTTTAATAAATGGCCATCTAACACAGTTAAAATACTTAGTGTTATTTAAAACTGTGGTGGAATTGTTCTTTCTCTTTCCTGTAAGCAGGTTCTTTGGTCAAACCGCACAACTGCTTTATTTTCCTATCATGCAGCCCGTGCATATCTGTTACACGGTGATTGCCGGTTGGTTAGGAAAATTTGGCAACTACCAATGGAAGGGTAGAGCAATAAAATAAAAACTGCACAGTTCATTGGGGGTAAACTGGTAGCTAATGCGCCTGTCTATTTTCAGGCCACCAAGCATAGAGCATCAAACCAATCATCGCAATTAACACAAAGGGGAAAAGCAAAAATGACTTCATAGTGATTTGATTTGGTTTACAATACTGGGACTTAGTACAATTCAGTAGGTTTAATGCAGCATTATTAAAGCTTCCTTAAAATAAGTGACCCAATAATTTTAAAATCTTGCCTGGGTTTAAAAGCGGTACTGATAAACCTAGTTATCATATAAGTAGATACTCGGAGAATACTAGTTCGTTGCCTAGACAAATGTTAAATCGGTGAATCCCTGTTCTAGAAGGGTGAGCATATATGTTGGAATAAAAAAACTAGGCAATCAGGGTCTGCTCTTCTTTTAGTTTTTGATCTAGTAGCAATAAAATCCCTAAGCTGAGCCAAAAAAGACTACCCAACTTATCGGTTTCAATCATATCACTCATAAAATTGACCACTCCCAACATGGAGAGAACAAGACCAATACAAAGTGCTACTTGACCATAAAATTGGTTTTGAAAACGATGGTACAAAGATTGGGCTTTGAGTAACATGCCAAAATATAGCGCACAGAATAAGAGCAATCCAATAATCCCCTGTTCACACAAAGTGAGCAAGAAATAATTGTGCACCGTGCTATGTTCTGGATTATCACTTACCCAGGTTTGGAACCTATTAACGGTATAAGACTTGTATTGATTGTAAAAACTATTGGGACCAAAACCCGTTACTGGTTTTTCTACAAACATATTAAACCCGGCCACCCATCTATAAAATCGCTCCGCGTTTGAAACATCTTTTAAAGCTACGGTTGCTGCTAAGTGTTCTTTGATATCTGTATGAAAAATGGTTCGATCATGATCAGGTGCAAAACGCATATAATGGTAATCTGTAACCAACCAACTGGTAACAGCCAACAATAAAACAACAGCCCCAACCAGTACTTGCTTCATCCATTTTTTCTGAATCACATAATAGAAAGCAAAACCAACCAATAAGGCCAACCATGCTCCTCTTGAATAAGCAAAGACCAAGGCAATAGCGCCAAGGATTAATCCACGTTTGATCCAAATTTTATTGGCATTTTCCTGCGGCGTTAATTGGTACATGATCCAAGCCAGGGGTAGCATACAAACCAACATGGCCGAATAGTTCACGTGGTTTCTAAAAAAAGGGAAAATGGTTTTCTTTACTAACTCAAAAGAGAATCCATAATAGCTATGTCTAACCAAGGTTTGAAAAGCCAAAAAAAACATGGGTACCAATAGATAGATAGCCATTTTGCTAATCCTTGTTTGACTATCTAATAAAATTTGGGGTAAGATTACAAATGGGATGATGTACCAAATTCTTGCTAAGAAAAACTTATAGCCCAACAAGGGATTGTCGGAATAAGAAGCACTTAACAAAGTCCAACCCATCATTAATATCACAACAAAAAAAAGTGGTGCTGTTTTTAAATATTTGGGAAAGCTTGCAGGTTGGTGCAAGAACTTCAACATTGCCATTCCAGTGAGTAATAACATGAGGGGCTCATCCGGAAAATCTAAACCCAAGGAAGATGTGATTTGCAATTCAGTTGAAAACGGTATCAACACGATCAATAACCAAAACAATTGCTCTGTTTTGTTTACACAGTAATCAAAGACCAATGGAAACAATAACCAAGCAAATGGAAATACCAAAACCAAGGGTTCTCTGAGCACAATGGCAAAGACCAAAGATGCCATGAAAACCAAGCTAGCAATCAGTTTGGGTTTGTATGAAAAGATGCTGGTCATTAAAATGCCTCTTCTCTGTGATAGACCAATAATCCCATTAATCCAAATAGGGAACTAGCAATCAATGCAGCTAATAAGATCTCCCATTTATTGGGTTTTTCAGACTTGGCAGCCGGCACCGCTTTTTCTAATACATAAAGAGCGGGAGCATTGTTATCAATGGCCAATTGAAATTCATTGGCTGCTTTTTGATAACTATTCATTTGCTCCAATATATTTTGCAGTTTGCTTTGGTTCAATTTATTTTCAGCATCTGAAAGCCCTATAGTAGTTGCAAGGCTTTTATATTCTACTTCCATGCTTGCAATATTGGACTTGAGTTTGGATAGTGAATTGCGGTAATTCTCTTTCCAAATTGCCGCTTCAGTTTGCTGTACTATTTCTACTAAGCGATTCACAATTTTAGCTGATAGGTCTTTCTCTTTTGTCCAAGCAAATACTTTTAGTTGCCCCAAATCTGTTTTTTGAAAAGTCAGGTCTTCTCTTAATTCCAGCACTGCTTTTCTTCTATTAATGCCTTGGTCAGCATTGGTTAATTTGTAATATTCTACCAGTTGAAAACTATCTACCAATTGTTTGTACACGGTATCCATACTGGCAATTCCAAACAATCTATCTAGGTCATCACCGGTTCCAAAATAAGAATAGAGCCCTTCAATATTGGTATTAAATAGTCTTGCCTTATCGGCCAGCGCCGGATTGGCTGGCACCAAAATAGCAAAGGATCTATAATATTTGGGAACAATAAATAAGGTAATGGTAGTAACCAAAAGGGCTATCACCACAAATCCTGCCAACTGTTTCCATTTGTCTTGGAGTAGTTGAGCTGTTTTCTGCAGGTTGAATTTTGGCGTAGCTGCGTTTGAGTTTGTTGGCATCTGGTGAAAATACAAATTTAAGTTTTAGAACTTCTGCTAAGGCGCAATTATAGGTTGCTAAAGAGCCGCAAACTAGCGGCATATCTACTGATTAAATCAGTTTAAGGTGCTACCACTACATTGCGAGTAAGACTCTCGTCTAAGGAAATAAAAGTCTCTGTACGCTCAATTCCTTTGATTTTCTGTAACTCATCGTGCAACACAAAGCGGAGCTGCTGAATGTCTTTACAAACAATTTCTGCAAACATGCTATAGTTTCCCGTTGTATAATTTAATCTTACTATTTGTGGTATTTTCTTTAATTCCTTGGCAACACTGTCATAAAGCGAACTTTTTTCTAGATAAATTCCAATAAAAGCTATAACATCGTAACCTAAAGCCTTTAAATCAATAGATAATTTTTTACCTTTCACAATACCGGATTCTTCCAGTTTTTTGATCCTAACGTGAATGGTACCTCCTGATACAAAGAGCTTCTTACCAAGGTCTGCATAGGAAATTTCAGCATCGCCCATCATTTCCTGAATTATCTGCAGATCCAATTTATCTAAATTCAATTTTACGGACATAAATCACTATTTTTTGAATATTATCTATAATATATGGCAATTTATTGAACATTTTCTATACTTTTTAAATTTTCTTTAAAATGTTTGCAAAATTGTGATGAACGGCTGTATATTTGTTCTCCCAACCAAGGGAAAGATCTTATATACTGTGGGGTGATGAAACTTTTGGCAGACATGCCCTCTTGTCTCGGGGGTGAAGATCATAGGACAAACGTAGCATAGAGCCGCTTCGCAAGAGGCGACCAGGGTCGACCACTGAACTTTGTGCTATAGCTAACTACTTCGTGGAGGTTCGATCCCTCCCCCTACAGCTTTAAAAAGCCGCAACTCTTGCAGATAGTTGCGGCTTTTTTATTTTTACAATTGCCTGATGTAAGAATAACTGATGCTTTATTCTGAATCTAGAAAACTTCTCAGAACCCATATTTTGGATCCTAGATTACTTCAAATAGTCCGCTACAAAATCCTGCTTCACTTTATTTACTTGTGTTTCCCAAATACTCTTGTATGCCGATTGGGTAAAATGGTGCGCGCGATATGGCGCGGTGACTATAATGTTCTTTCCTTTGGTTTGATTCAGTGCGGCATAAAGCGCGGTTGATGGGCAGGTTTGGTCTATCAATCCAATTTCAGCTACAATGGTAGCCTTGGAATCTTTTAGCAAATGAGCGGCGTCAAAATAGGGCAAGTTGGCTTCTAAGAGGGAGCGGTCTTGTTTGGCTTCAAACAAATAAGGCCAGGAACCTTTTCTGCCTACCAAGGTTCCTCCCCAATCACACATAGCAGGAACAGTAACCACTGCTGCAGTTACTCTTTTGTCAAGACCCGCAGCTACCAAGGATTGGCCGCCACCTTGACTCTCTCCTATTACCAAGATTCTTTTGCCATCCCACTCGGGCAAACTGGTTAAATAATCTATGGTTCTAAGCAAGCGTTGGTACATGCCCAAAAAATAGGATTCATCCTTATTAGTGATGCCTATTTGCGCATAGCGGAATAGCTCTCCCTTGTCCAGACTATCATAATAGCTTTGAGGTTGTGCATTCAACATGCCATGCGCATTTAAATCAAAGACCAATGCACCCTTTCCCATTTGCGCATAACGCAATGCAATTGCTGGTTTGGATTTACACCAATCTCCATTTACTCCTGCCGCATGAAAATTGATGACAATGGGTAAGGATTTTGCTGCAGCTTTTGTTGGCTTTGCAAAATAACCCCTTACTGGCTTGGCCGATATGCAATTGATTTCCATATTCCAACACTGGAATGCAGGGTCTGAATTGGGTTCTGCTACGGCCGATACTTTCACTGGCAGTGCACGCAATGCCGCTTTCTGTTTGTTCCAAAATGACTCCAAATCTGCTGGTCTTTTTGTGCCTGGTTGATATGATTCAGGGTTAACAATCAGTCCTATCCAACCTGAATCCGTTTTGGTTCTTGCTTCCCAAACAAGGGTTATTG
>NCHJ01000091.1 GCA_002256765.1 Bacteroidetes bacterium 24-39-8 | reverse complement strand
ATGGGAGGCACCGAATATTATGAAAAGCCCGCCCATACTGTCACAATCAGCAGCTTTAAAATGGGTAAATATGAAGTAACTGTGGCAGAATACAAGGCATTTTGCAATGCCAGTGGTAGGAGTATGCCTTCTGCACCTAGTTGGGGCTGGAATGATCAACATCCAATGGTAAATATCAGTTTTGATGATGCCAATGCCTATTGCAATTGGTTAAGTGAAAAAACTGGCAAAAATTACCGACTTCCAACAGAAGCTGAATGGGAATATGCTGCCCGTGGTGGGATAAAAAGCAAGGGGTACACTTATGCAGGCAGTAATGATTTAGATGAAGTTGGTTGGAGTTACAATAATGCAGGTGGTCAAACACAGACCCGTGGCCTAAAAAAGACTAATGAACTTGGGCTATATGATATGAGTGGTAATGTATGGGAATGGTGTAGTGACTGGTATGATGCATCTTATTACAGCAGTAGCCCATCAACAAATCCTCAAGGGCCTTCATCGGGGACTGTACATGTTTTGCGAGGTGGTAGCTGGTCTTACTTACCCGAAGACTGCCGAGTGGCTAATCGCAACAATTTCTTTCGAACTCAGGATTATCGTGGGGGTGGGATAAGGGTGGTGCTTCAAAGTAAGTAGTGGATTATTCTTGAGGAGTTTAAAGGGGAAATAATTGTATTCGAGATTTGTTGACAGAGTGGAGAGGGATTGCCTGCCATTGCTTCGCCGGCAGGCTTTGGCCAGGCTGGGCCTGGCCAATATTCGTATATGTGAGCTTATTGACTGAAAGGTACGGGATTGACTGCCAGCGCTGCGCTCGGCAGTCTTCCCTCGTGGGGGATTTACCCAAAAGCCTTGCACCGGTTCCCGGCGCTGGCTTTTTTCATTTGTTCACTCGCTCAAATTGCATTTGGCTCGTTCACAAATGAAAAAAGCCCCAGCATTTCATGCTGAGGCTTTTGTAGCCGGTACGGGAATCGAACCCGTCTTTGCCCCGTGAAAGGGGGCTGTCCTAACCGATAGACGAACCGGCCATTTTTATAATGGGTTGCAAAAATAGGGGAGGCGATGCTTTCAACCAAAATTTTTTATAAGTTTTTCTAAAAAATAGATGCTTTATGTAAAATCTTCATGTAAACATTACACATCATTTTTTCCATGAATTCGTTAACTTCGCAACCTCTAAACTAGATTTTTCATTTAAATGCTTATATAATGAGTACAGTTAAAGTTGCGATTAATGGTTTTGGACGTATTGGCCGTCTGGTTTTCCGTCAAATTTATAATATGGAAGGAATTGAGGTAGTAGCCATCAATGACCTGACTAGCCCTAAAGTTTTGGCTCATTTGCTAAAGTATGATAGTGCTCAAGGTCGTTTTGATGCTGAAGTAACTGCTACTGAAGATGCTATTATTGTAAATGGTGAAACCGTTAAAATTTATGCTCAGCGTGATCCAGCCCAAATTCCTTGGGGTGCACACAGTGTTGATGTAGTAATTGAATCAACTGGTTTCTTCACTGATAAAGACAAAGCTGCAGCGCATATTACTGCTGGTGCTAAGCGTGTGGTAATTTCTGCTCCTGCAACAGGAGATTTGAAAACCGTTGTATTTAATGTAAACCATGCTATTTTGGATGGTTCTGAAACCATCATTTCTTGCGCTTCTTGCACTACCAACTGCTTGGCTCCAATGGCTAAAACTTTGAATGATAATTATGGTATTGTTACAGGTATCATGACTACTATTCACGCTTATACCAATGACCAAAATACGTTGGATGCACCACATCCTAAAGGTGATTTGCGTAGGGCTAGAGCTGCTGCTGCCAATATTGTTCCAAACAGTACTGGTGCTGCAAAAGCAATTGGTTTGGTATTGCCAGAGTTGAAAGGAAAATTAGACGGAAGCGCTCAGCGTGTTCCAGTAATCACTGGTTCATTGACTGAATTGACTGCTATTTTGTCTAAGAAAGTAACTGCAGAAGAAATTAATGCAGCTATGAAAGCCGCAAGTAATGAAAGCTTTGGTTATACAGAAGACGAGATTGTAAGCTCTGATATTGTAGGAACTAGCTTTGGTTCTTTGTTTGATGCTACTCAAACTAAAGTAATGACCGTAGGCGATCAGCAAATGGTGAAAACTGTAAGCTGGTATGATAATGAAATGAGTTATGTTTCACAGCTAGTTAGAACTGTAAAACATTTTGCTGGTCTGATTTCTTAGTCTGATCACTATATCTATTTTTAAACCGCAGAGACGCAGCGCCGAGTAATTTTCTCTGTGCCATGTTGTCTCTGCGGTTTTCATTTTTAAATCCTTTACCATGAGTCAATTTTCCCAACACAATTTCAAAGGCCAGAAAGCCTTGATCCGTGTAGACTTCAACGTTCCCTTAAATGCGGAATTTGTGATCACAGACGACAATCGCATGCGCGCCACCATTCCTACTATTAAAAAAGTATTGTCTGACGACGGAAGCGTGATTTTAATGAGCCATTTTGGACGTCCAAAAGACGGTCCAACAGAAAAATATTCTTTGAAACATTTGATTAACCACTTGAGTGAATTATTGGGTGGTGTAACTGTAAAATTCGCGGACGATTGTATTGGAGCTACTGCAACTGAACAAGCTGCTTCTTTACAACCTGGAGAAGTATTGTTGCTAGAAAATTTGCGTTTCTACAAAGAAGAAGAAAAAGGTGACGCTGCATTTGCAGAAAAGTTAAGTAAGCTGGGCGATGTATATGTCAACGATGCATTTGGTACCGCACACCGTGCACACGCTTCAACAGCCGTGATTGCACAGTTTTTTGCTAAGGACAAAAAGATGTTTGGCTTGGTCATGAATGGTGAAGTAGCTAGTGCAGAAATTGTGATGCACAAAGCAGAGAAACCTTTTACTGCCATCATTGGGGGAGCCAAGGTTTCTGACAAAATCTTGATCATTGAAAACTTGTTGAATAGGGCTACCGATATTATCATTGGTGGTGGTATGGCTTATACATTTATGAAAGCCCAAGGCGGCAATATTGGTAATTCTCTTTGTGAGAATGACCGTTTAGACATGGCTTTGGAATTATTGAAAACTGCTGAAGCAAAAGGAGTTTGCATTCACTTGCCTTCTGACTCTGTGATTGCAGATGCTTTTTCTGCAACGGCAAATACTTCTACCGCGCCAAGCAACAATATCCCCGACGGATGGATGGGATTGGATATTGGTGAGAACGCTGCAGCTCAGTTTAGCAATGTAATCAAACGTTCCAAAACCATTTTATGGAACGGTCCAATGGGTGTGTTTGAAATGGAAAAATTTCAACATGGTACCAAAGCCATTGCCATTGCAGTAGCGGAAGCAACTAAAAACGGCGCTTTCTCTTTAGTAGGCGGTGGCGATAGTGTAGCTGCTGTAAACCAATTTGGTTTTGCTGACCAAGTTAGTTATGTATCCACTGGTGGTGGCGCCATGCTAGAATATTTTGAAGGAAAAGTATTGCCAGGGATTGCGGCAATCAACGAATAAAAAAAGATTGCTGAAAAGTAAAGACTGTCTTAGGGCAGTCTTTTTTTATGTAGCTGTAACATCTGTTTTATTAAAACGTATCAGTGAAAACTAATTGAATATGAAACCATTCTTATGCTGTCTCATTTTGCTCTTGCTATTTCATGAAGCAATTGCACAGACCAGCATCAAGGGTAGGGTGGTAGACGAACAGCAAAAACCTTTCAAGCAAGCATCAGTTCTTTTATTAGAGGCCAAGGATTCCAGTATCTATCAATCTGTATTGACCAATACCCAAGGAGACTTTGAATTTGTTGAACCAAAACAAGGTAATTTTTTGGTTTTAGTAGCTGCCATGGGGTATCAAAAAAAATACCTTTCTGTGGCCTTGCTCAATAGTCCCATTCAGTTAGGAACCATCGCGCTAAGCGCAGCAACCAATACTTTAGCAGAAGTAACCGTAGTCTCTAAGAAACCTTTTCTGGAACAAAAGTCCGATAGGTTGGTAGTGAATGTAGAAAATAGTCCCGCTTCAGCAGGGGCCAATGCCCTAGAAGTGTTGCAAAAAGTTCCCGGGGTGATAGTCAGAAACGAACAAGTGACTTTGGCTGGGAAAAACTCTGTCAATATCTTAATCAATGGTAAGTCTTCTCAGTACACAGATGTTAATCAAGTGCTGAGCAATATTAGTGCCGCAGGAATTGAAAAGATTGAACTCATTACCAACCCAGGCGCCAAGTACGATGCGGCTGGTGGTGCAGTAATCAATATTATCCTGAAAAAAAATGCCAACCTTGGAACCAATGGAACTGTTACCCTTTCTGGTGCCATGGGTTTGTATGAAAAAGGAAAGGATTTTGTTGATAGAAATTATTACAGGTTTACCCCCTTTGTTTCTCTAAACCATAGAGAAGGAAAAATCAATGCCTATGGTAGCATTAATTATTTTCATCGCAATCTTTTTGAATACAGTGAATATGATCGGTTAATTCCGCCAAATAGGTTTTTTCAAACCAACTATAGCCCAAACAATAGAAATAGCAGTAATTACAGAGCTGGCTTAGATTATTATGCCAATGACAAAAATACTTTTGGGGTGTTGATCCGTGGGTTTAACCTAATGAGTGATGAAGAAAGGGATAATACAACGCAGCAGTTTAATGCTACTACTGGACAATTGTTAAGTACATTCAAAACTTTAAATAACAATAAGATTCAGCGTAATAATTTGGCGGGGAATCTCAACTGGAAACACGTTTTTGATTCAACGGGAAAAGAGTTGAATATGGACTTTGACTATTCTAATTTCCAGCTTACCAATACCAGTGATATTACCAACCAACTTGCTGGAGGGGGTACCAACAAATTATATCAAGCAGTAGACAATCCTGTAAAATTTGCAGTGTTTAAAACGGACTATACGCATCCCCTTAATCAGCATAGTAAATTAGAAATGGGCGCCAAATTTAGTCTTGCCACTATTGACAATTATTTGGAGTTCAAACAAGGTTCGGTGATTGATCCAAAACGGACGGTTGATTTTGAATACACGGAAAACATTAATGCAGCTTATGCTAGTTATCAGCATTCCTTTAAACAATGGGAGTTGGTCACTGGATTAAGGGCAGAACAAACTGTTGCAAAGGGGGTAAGTCAAAACAAAGAAGTACTCAATAGAAATTATCTGCAATTATTTCCTTCTGTTTTTTTAACTAGAAAAATTGACAAACATTTTTCTTCTGTGATCCAATACAGTAAAAGAGTAGATAGACCCAGCTATCAACAGCAGAATCCCTTTGTGGAATACTTAGATTCACTTACTTATTCAAGGGGGAATCCATTGCTCAAACCAGAAAATACCAATGCATTTAAGATTTCACTGACTTATGACAATCAGCCCTTTTTCTCTGTGAGTTATAACAAAACCACAGATGTGATTATTGAAAATGCACCCAAGCAGGATGGCAACCTTACTTATACCAGTCCTGAAAACCTGGCTAAATACGAAAACCTGACTTTTGAATTAAATTTCCCAATTGAAATTGGTAAAAAAATTAGCGGATTTGGTGGTAATCAATTAATCCTAAACCATTATAATGCAGATTATCTTGGAGGTATTTATAACCAGAAACAATGGAATTGGCAGGCATATTGGCAGATTGCTTACAAGCCTCAACCAAGTTGGAGTATTGAGTTTTCCGGGTTTTATACCACTCGTTTCTTAGAAGAGTTTGTTACCATAGAACCTCTTGGCTCTATGAGCTTGGCCATTCAAAAAACCATTTGGGACAAAAAGGGAAAGATCAGCCTCAATTTTAGCGATATGCTTTTTTCTGAAAAAGCCAGGGGAAGTGCCGATTACCAAGATATTCAGCTTAAATTCCGATCTTGGTCAGAAACCAGAAATATAAGATTGGCCTTTACTTATAATTTTGGAAACCAAAAACTCAAAGCAACTAGAACCAGAACCTCAGCTTCTGAAGCGGAAACTAACCGGGTTAAGACAAATTAATATAAAGCTGACAAAATAGGTTTGTATAAAGGATGGCATTTATTTTGTAATATTTCAAACAGTTTTACTACAAACGTTTAAATTACATCATAAATCAAACATCGTATGAACACAAAGAACCTAACCCTCATTGTCATTGCAGCCCTGGTATTATTATTAGGCGGATGCGGTTGTAGCGGTTATAATGGCTTAGTACAACAAGACGAAACTGTCAAGAAAGCATGGAACAACGTTCAAAGTGACTATCAACGTAGGTCAGACTTGATTCCAAACTTGGTAAGCACTGTTAAAGGAGAAGCCAATTTTGAGCAAACTACTTTAACCAATGTAATTCAAGCAAGGGCTAGTGCTACCCAAATTAAATTGGATGCTAAGGACCTGAGCCCAGAAAAAATCAAAGAATTCCAAGCTGCTCAAGGACAATTGTCTCAGGCATTGGGTAAATTGATGGTGCTTACTGAAAATTATCCTACCCTAAGGGCTAATGAAGCATTCCGTGGATTGCAAGCGCAATTAGAAGGAACTGAAAACAGGATTAAAGTAGCAAGAAATGATTTCAACGCTGCTGTGGCCGATTATAATATCAAAGCCCGTTCTTTTCCTATGAATATTTTGGCTGGTCTTACCGGTTTCAAACCTAAGGAAGGATTCCAAGCAGAAGCAGGTTCTGAAAAAGCTCCTGAAGTGAAATTCTAAAACCATTCCATGTTCTCATTATTCCAAAAAAAAGCGGTTGATTTTTTTTCCGCCGATGAAAAAGCCCAGATAGTACAAGCCATACAGGATGCGGAACGCAGAACCAGTGGTGAAGTGCGTGTCTATATAGAAAGCCATTGTGCTTATGTAGATCCGCTTAGAAGGGCTAAGGAACTGTTTGAACAATTAAACATGCATGCAACTAATTCCCGTAATGCGGTGTTGGTGTACATGGCTACCAAAGACCGTCAACTGGCAGTTTTTGGAGACCAGGGCATTCATGAAAAAGTAGGTAATGCTTTTTGGAATGCAGAAGTAGCAAAAATGCTGCAGCATTTTAACAAACAGGATTACGGAACGGGTATTGCCACGGTTGTCAAAGAAATTGGTGAAGCATTGGTGGAGCATTTTCCCTATGACGCCAAGGGCGATAAAAATGAACTTCCGGACGATATCGTATTTGGAAAATAATTCAATCAAGGCGTCTCATGGCGCCTTGATTTGCATTTAGCAAGTAACAAAACTGGTCAGCTAACACATGAAACAATTCCTGGTCATATTATTCAGTGTGCTAAGCATTTCTTTTTTGCAGGCACAAAACGTTCTACCTAAACCCAATCCAGCCAAACTGGTAACGGATATGGCGGGCGTATTGTCTGCAGAACAGAAAACCATTTTGGAAAACAAATTGGTGGCACTTGACGATAGCAGTTCTAATCAAATTGCTATTGTATTGGTCAAAACCCTAGACGGTTATCCCATTGAGGATTACGCCACCAAATTATTCCGTGATTGGGGCATTGGAAACAAAAAGACCAATAACGGAGTACTCATTTTAGCCTCTATTGATGAAAGAAAGATTCGCATAGAAGTTGGTTATGGTTTAGAAGGAGCCATTCCAGATATTACTACTGCCAGTATTATTAGAAACGATATTGTAGCCAGTTTTAAAACAGGGGAATACTTTCATGGATTAGACTTGGCCACTAACTCCCTTTCCAAGGCAGCGGTTGGGGAATACAAGGTTAAAAGAGAAAAAGCCACAAAAGGAAAGGGTAGTGGGGGCGGATCCTTAATTACTTTTTTAATCATACTGGTTATTGTCATTGCCCTTGTAAGTGGTGGTGGACGTGGCGGTGGAGGTGGTATGATGAGCCGTAGAGGGGCTGGCAATATTGCAGAAACCCTGTTCTGGACATCTTTACTTTCAGGTGGAGGTGGTAGCAGAGGTGGTGGTTTTGGTGGTGGCGGCGGCGGCTTTGGCGGCGGTGGTGGTGGATTTGGTGGATTCGGTGGTGGATCCAGTGGAGGAGGTGGAGCCAGCGGTAGTTGGTAATCTTACTTAAATCCGGTACTATGAAAAAATACCTATTCTTTCTGGGTTTTAGCTTTACTGTATCTGGCTTGATTCAAGCGCAATACTTAAAAGTTCCTATTGGTAAAAAATTCAAAGTGGTTACTCAAACTGAAAATAATATTGAGGCAACCATGATGGATCAACACCAGGAAATTAGAAATGAATCTATAGTTTTCCATGACTTAGAATTAAAAGCCATTACCAATACGGGTTATACACTATCTATTACGCCTACCAGATTTAAAATGCAAATGAATATGGTAGGGATGGAGCAGAAAATAGATACAGATAGTGCATCAACACTATCTGCCCCAGAAATGGCAGCATTTAACGAATTACTCAATCAACCCATTATCATTGTCATGGATTCCAATAAATTGGTTTCTAAAACAGTGGTAAAACAAGTTCCAGCTATAACGGCTAATCTAGATGATCCCAATCGTTTTTTTTTGTTGATGGAACCATCCAAAATGGTACAAGGATACCAATGGGTTGACTCTATTGGCAATGCCGATATGCGCTCAGTCAATCATTATACCGTCATGAATGTTAGCCCAACTGAAGTGGAATTGAATATCACAACGGATTCAAAGATTAGTACCGTGACCAAAATGCAGGAAATGGAGATTAAACAAACACTAAAAGGATATGCAACTGCTAAACGTTGGTACAATAGAATCAATGGTTTGATACTGAAAGAAGAATCCACAACAGATATGGCTGGCACCACAGAAACCCCAGAAACAAATTCTCCTGTGAGTCTTAAGATAAAATTGAAACTCGTTGTTGAACAGTAATGTTCCCAACATCAACCAAGTAAAAAGCCATCCCCAAAAGAGATGGCTTTTTCAATTCAATAAGGCTGTTTATTTTTTTGCAGCGGGTAATTTACTGTTGATATAATCAGCCATAGCTTTTGCGCCAGCGGCTTCTTTTTTACCAGACAGTGTTTTAAGTATCATGTTATTAATATAAGGATCAGTTTGGGCACGAATTTGTGCAGGAATTTCGTCACGGAATTTTACAATCTCATCCACCCCTTTTTCAAAGTTTTTAGCATTGTTTACTTTGCCCAAAAACTCACCCAATGATGCAACTGCACCAAATTTCTCTTGACCCAATGGCATTTTGGTAAAGCTGTTTAAAATAAAATCAAATGCAGATTCATCACCAAATTCAATAATCACATTTGAAATAGCAGCATTCAATCTTCCTTTACTTGTTTCTTTAGATAAAGCTTGAGCAATTGCAAAAGCTTGTACACTGTCAATTTGAGACAATGCTTCTAAACCAGCACCAGCTACTGTATAAGAAGAGTCTTTTGTTGCAGCTATAAATAGACTAGCATATGCGCTATTTTTTTGTTTAGCCAATAAATCAATGGCATCAGCTCTTACCATTCTTTTAGGATCATTTTTAGCAATGCTTTCAATTTTGGCTAAAGTAGCCGCATCAATTTTTGCTGCACCAAAACTACTCAAGGCTTTTGCTCTAATCCTATCAAATGGATCATTCAAAGCTTTTACCACCAATTGATAAGCAGTGGGCTCACTGATTTTCTTACCAGCAAAATCTACGGCTTCTCTTCTGTCTAAATACAATCCTGCATGGGTATATTGATAGATAAATTCTTCAAGTGATTTGTTATCTTTTTTCTCGGCCAATAAAATTTTATCTCCGTCTACATTTATCAAATCTGGTTTTGCATTTACAGCAAACTGAAAAGTATCGGCTTTGTTCTCAGCCCAAACCTGGTGTCTGGTTTTTTTGCCTGCTTCATAAATGTCTATCGCCACAGGCAGTTTAAATAATTTCTCACCGCTTTGTGTTTGTTTGATAAATACTTGTGCAATTTTTTTATCAGCATCATAGCCATAGCTAATCTCTAATTTAGGATGGCCGCTTCCAAAATACCATTGATTGAAAAACCAGTTCAGGTCTTTTCCAGTTGTTTCTTCAAATGCCAAACGCAATTTGTGTGCGCTACCATTACCAAATTTGTTGGTGGTTAGGTATTTGTTCAAGCTAGCAAAAAATGCTTTGTCACCTACGTAGTTGCGCAACATATGTAAAATTCGTCCACCTTTTTGGTAGCTCACTTGGTCAAACATGTCTTCTTTATCACTGTAATAGAACCTAACCAAGTCTTTTCCAGAACCACCACTAGTCAAATAAGAGCCCAGTTCTTTGTATTGTTCAAAACCAGCTGCATCTGGGCCATACTTGTATTCTAACCAAAGTAATTGGCTATAATCAGCAAAGCTTTCATTCACGGTTAAGTTGCTCCAGCTCTCTGCAGTTACATAGTCTCCAAACCATTGGTGAAACAGTTCGTGGGCTACTGTGCCTTCCCACTCGTTACCGTCTACCAATTGTCTGGCGTCTTGTTGCGCGCTTTCTTGGTGCAGGGTAGCAGTAGTATTTTCCATAGCTCCACTTACATAGTCTCTACCAACTATTTGGTTATACTTAACCCAAGGGTAATCTACGCCTGTAACTTTTTCAGAAAAAAATTGCATCATCTCAGGTGTTAAACCAAAAATTTTGCGCGCTACTTTCTCATAAGATTTTTCTACATAATAACTTACTTCCTTGCCTTTGTAACTGTCTTTTACAATGGCCCAATCGCCCACGCCCATAAAGAATAAATAGGGGCTATGTGGTTGATCCATTTTCCAACTATCGGTTCTTGTACCATCAGCATTTTTAACCTGTGCTACTAGTTTACCATTTGAAAGTGTTACATATTTGGCAGGTACAGTTAGTTTAAATTCATTGGTAGTCTTTTGGTTAGGTCTATCAATGGTAGGAACCCAAACAGAAGTACCTTCAGTCTCACCCTGGGTCCAGATCTGTGTTGGTTTGTCTTTTTCTTCACCCTTAGGATTAATAAAATACAAACCCTTGGCGTCAGTAATAGCGGCACTACCTGCTACTTTCAATTCATCAGGTTTGGCAGTGTATACTATATAGACAGTATATTTTTCGTCTTTTTGATAAGTCTTGTCTAGTTGAATGTTCAAGAAATAGCCATCGTACTTAAATTTCAAAGCACTGTTCTTTCCTGATTTTACTATTTCCACTTGCTTTATATCCATTCCCTTGGCGTCTAGTTGCAAGGAGTCAGTAGGATAGAAATGTGGTTTTAAGGTAATCCAAGTCTTTCCGTTAAGGTAAGATTTACTGTAATCAAACCTAGCATCCAGTTTGGTATGC
>NCHJ01000090.1 GCA_002256765.1 Bacteroidetes bacterium 24-39-8 | reverse complement strand
GTTCCGACAAAAAATATCTGCTACATAAATAGTTTTTTCCAGAGTAATTTTTATTTTGATAATCAAAATAAATCCTAGAATCCTTTTTTTCCCAAGAATCAGGTCTTTCAAGATAAACTACCATGTTTGCAATTCTTGCAGCTTCCTTATAATCCCCCTTTTTCATTAATTTCTCCCATATAGAAAACTCTGGGCAAGCTTGCGTTGTTTGACAAGTTGCTATAATTGGAGAAAGGATAATACAAGAAAAAATAATCGTAAAAAGGAATAAATAATTTTTCATAATGTGAGTGCTATTAATCATGAAGCGCAATGAGAAAATATGAAAATATAATCACGAAACATAATCAGGAAATATCATCGGAAAACATCATCAGAAAACATTATCAGAAAACATCATCAGAAAACATCATCAGAAAACATCATCGGAAAACATCATCAGAAAACATCATCGGAAAACATCATCAGAAAACATCATCAAAAAACATCATCAAAAAACATCATCAGAAAACATCATCGGAAAACATCATCGGAAAACATCATCGGAAAACATCATCGGAAAATGCAATATAATAAAAATAGCCCCCAATCTTCGGCTGTATATACCCGCTCAAGGGTATATTAGTCCCAAGCAGATGCGGTTTTAACTATTTGCTTCCGCTCAATTCCCATAAAAATTCACTGATATCATCTTTCCATCTGTACGAGGATATGCTTTTTTGTATTTTTTAAAAACGCCCCATTTTTATACTAGAACAAGTATAAAAACAGCCCTTCTATTTTATACTAGAACGAGTATAAAATCTGAAATTAAATTATACTAGAACAAGTATAAAATAGACCCCCCTGATTTATACTAGAACAAGTATAAAAAACGCCCCTTTTTGAAAACCTGAAAAACAGTTACACCAAGAGCGGCGGAAAGGGTTGGGAGAAAGTGAAGAGTAGAGAGTGAAGAGTGGAGAGTGGAGAGTGGAGAGTGAAGAGTGGAGAGTGGAGAGTGGAGAGTGGAGAGTGGAGAGTGAAGAGTGGAGAGTGGAGAGTGAAGAGTGAAGAGTTGGAGAGGAAGGAGGAAGGAGGAGAATAATTGAAGTAATAAGAGGAAGAAAGTATTTGAAAAAACTGTATGGAAGAAAATGTGTGAAAGAAACCATGAAAAAATCTCGGAGAAAATCTCCCCTTCATTTTATACTTGTTCTAGTATAAAAAACGCCCCTTTTTGAAAACCTGAAAAACAAGTATACCAAGAGCTGGCGGAAAGGGTTGGGAGAAAGTGAAAAAATTAGGTCTTTGTCCTTCGGCATTTCTCGCTGCAATATTTTACTTGGTCCCAGTCCTTCTCCCATTTCTTGCGCCAAGTAAAGGGTCGCTGGCAAACCAAGCAGATCTTTTGTGGTAGGTTTTCTTTTTTTGGTTTTTTCAAGAGAGTGGATTTTTTTTCAATAGTTTTTCTACGGCCTTCCAATAAGCAAAAAAAGAGGGATAATATCCCTGCACTGTTGGTGCAATCCAATCGCGTGGTTCTTCTATTCCTTGGTATCCTAGATTCAGAGGATGCTCTTTGTATCTGATATTATTTGCCAAATTTTCATGAGTTGGATTTGATTGCGATAATATTTCTAAGAGCGAGGCAAATGATCCGTAATAGACTGTTATATTGGGAATCTCAGCTGCTAAGTCCATCATAAAATTCCAGCACTTGGAACTAATGGGATACTGCTCAAAAAATTCGGGTTCCAATAATAAGATCCTGGTTCCGGGTTCATCGCGGTGCCAGTGCGGATCTAGGTTGTAATAGTTGTAAATGAATATGGGTTGGGTGGTAATGCCTGATTCGTCTGTGTTGATGAACAGGGATTGGTTGTGGGTGGTTTCTAGTTGGTCTGTGTTGGTGAACAGAGTGTGATTGTTTGAAGTATGATTGAATTGATCTTGTGGTTCGGGTTGAAAGGACGCAAGTGTTTTCAGTGCTTCTGGAATCTGCATGATTGCGAGCTCTTCGTAGGTACAATCTAAGAATGTATGGCGCTGCGCGATCTTTGTGTACTTATTAATATTCTCTTGATTGGCGTAATATTTTTTTCCGCTATTGGCCGCGGCTACCCATTGCCAACTGCAGGCATTGCTGGCCCAATCGCCATCTAGCAAATGATAATACATCCATTGGGCGGGCATGAGCCAATCTGACTTGGCAATATTGCAGACCACTGAAGCCGTGTACATTCTGGCGTGGTTGTGCATATACCCAGTTTGGTACAAACCTGCTATGGCTTGGTCAATTCCTTCTATGCCTGTTTGGGCTTGCATTACTGCTAAGGGTATTTGTAAGTGCGCAACATGGTCTTGTGCTTGTTTAATGGGCAGCGATAAATTTTTTTCTTGCCCTACGCGTTGAAAATAATCGCGCCAGCAAAGCTCTTTGACAAAGGATTCTATTTGATACAATTTGAATCCTCTTTTAAAAACAGATTCCAAAACTTGTTTGGTACTGATCACACCTCTTGAAATATAGGGCGATAAATAAGTGACCGCTCCATCAAGATCATTGCGCGTTTTTCCATAGGCTACGGGGTCAATGGATTCCACTTGGGCAAGTATGCTGCCTATATCAGTTTTGAATAGCATCAGCGCTTGCTAATTTTATTCATGCTAATGGTCTTTTGCAATTTGCACTTGAATCGGCTAATAGATTGATTTCTGATGACCGCGTGTTTTTGACTCACGCCACTATTCACCCTTTTGCGCCAGAGATTAAAACTACTCCGCTTTAACTCTTTGCGCATAGTGGCAATGACCTGCGCCTCTGTTAATCCAAATTGAAAATGAATGGCCTCAAAGGGTGTGCGATCTTCCCAGGCCATTTCTATAATTCTATCTATTTCTTTTTGTTCCATTTTTTCAAAAGGGGGGTAAGTTTTTGTTGGTGTTGGGGTAGAAGGGGGATTGTTTTTTGTGGTGTTTTGAAATCTGTGCTGTAATAAATACTATGGTTTTGCATAAGGCAGTCTGCCTAACGGCGATGCGGTAAAATAGGCATCCAGCCCCTGGCTCACCAAAACTCCCGCTGCGGAAAGATTCACAAAGCCATCGGCTTCCACCAATGAATGATCAATGCGCACTTCTTGTATACTACCCACAATCATCACGGTTCCATTGCGCTGTATATCTATGCGTTCTTCAAATTTCATGGCTATCTGCACTATGGCGCCAGCAACAAAGGGCGCTGCAAAACCATCATGAAAAACCTCTTCAAATCCTACTTGTTCAAATTCTGAAACTCCTGTGGGATAGCGGGCCGATGTTTGATGTGCCTTTTGGTAATCGGCTCCTGAAACATAGTTCAGGCTGTAAAATCCTGTGGATTGTATGTTTTGCAAAGTATCGCGCGGCACCGTGTCTGGCCGATTGATCAGTCCAAACAAAGCGGGATTGGCGCCCAAATGAATCAAAGAATTGAAGATGGCCAAGTTGGTTTTTCCTTCAGCCGAGATAGATCCTACCAATACGGCCTGTCTAAATCCTGCCAGTGAATTGATGAATGCCCTTCTGAATTCCTTGTCTAGTCCAGTTAAATCCTGTTGATTGAGTTGCATCCATTGATAACAACAATAGGCGGGAGATGTTTAGTTCTACCAAAAAACGGTGTACAGCGCTATTAAAATGCCTGAAATGATTACGGAGCCCACCATAAATCCGGGACTTACTTTGAACCATTTACTATCTACTTCAATTACATGGGCATTGTTTTCTTTATTGGGTGAGAACAGACTAATGAGGATCATGCTCACAGACACCAATACAAATGTGATGCTCATTCTATCTAAAAAGGGATAGTCAGGAAACCCGCCATTGGTCCATGTAGGCAAGAATTTTAAGACCGTTGAAATAGGAATGGTAATCAGTGCTCCCACCAACGCGGCCTGTGAACTGGTTTTTTTCCAGAAAAATCCCAACAAGAAAATGGCCAATACACCGGGCGATATAAATCCTACATACTCTTGTATAAACTGGTATGCTTGATCCAGTGATTTAAGTGCTGGTGTTACAAGCGCAGCGGCAACCATACTTATAATCACAGCCCATCGGCCTACGGCCACCAACTTTTTTTCACTGGCTGCTGGATTTAAAAACTTCTTATAGATGTCTAGTGAAAATATAGTGGAGATACTATTGGCCTTTCCTGCTAATGATGCAACAACCGCTGCAGTAAGTGCGGCAAAAGCCACGCCTTTTAATCCGGCTGGTAAGAGATTCATCAATGTGGGATAAGCATGATCTGGTTTGATCACCTGATTTGCATCGGTCATTTCTGTTTGGAACATACCGTTCTGATACAATACATACATGGCAATACCTGGCAGCACCGCAATAATGGGAATCAATAATTTTAAAAATGCGGCAAATAAAATTCCTTTTCTAGCCGTCTTCAAATCTGCTCCTAGTGCGCGTTGTACAATATATTGGTTGCATCCCCAATAAGCCAGATTATTCACCAACATGCCTCCAAAGAGTACGGAGAGCCCGGGTAGTTCTGGATAATATTTGTGCCCCTTGTCAAAGATCATGTGAAAATGCGTGGGTGCTTGGTCCTTGAGAATGCTTAATCCTTTCAAGAGGTCTTTACCAAATCCAAATTTTTCGCTCAACAAAGTGATGGCCAAATAAGTGGTCACCAATCCGCCAAGAATCAGCACTATTACTTGTATCACATCGGTATAACCAATTACTTTCATGCCCCCCAATGTGACTATCACTGCAAAAAAACTAAGCCCTACAATACTCCATTCAAAACTGATGGTAGTTATAGAAGAGATGGCCAGTGAGCCCAAATAAATAATAGACGTGAGGTTTACAAATACATAAACCAATAACCAAAACACCGCCATGATGGTGCTCACGGTATCATTATAGCGTTTTGCCAAAAACTGTGGCATGGTGAAAATATGGTTCTTCAAATAGATGGGTAGGATAAAGACCGCTACAAGTATTAATGTGAATGCGGCCATCCACTCATAAGTAGAAATGGCTAAGCCCAACGCAAATCCTGAACCAGACATGCCTATAAAATGCTCCGCTGAAATATTAGATGCAATCAGCGATGCGCCAATGGCCCACCAAGTAAGGGATCCCTCGGCCAGAAAAAATTCGGTGGAACTATTACTAACGGTTTTACTTTTTCTTCTGTAGATATAATAGCCATAACTGCTGATCACAATAAAGTACAAGAAGAAGACCAGGTAGTCTGCAAGCTGCAATCGATTCATGTAATTTGTTTAAGTGGGAAACAAACAAGCAAATCAATTTAGCTTTTTTATTTCAATTTCTAATAGAAATCAAATTTGACCATATTTAATGTTATTGTTGTTTTGGATTAATTATTTTTTGCACCATTGTCAACCCAACAATAAATGGCATTTTTTTCTGCAGTAGTTAAACTATTTGATTTTGGCATTCTGCCAGATTGGATAGAGATTTTTATTTGATTGGCACCATCGTGTACCGTTTGAAAATTATTCAATGCTGTTATAACTATATCATCATGACAGCCGTTCATATTGCAACTTTTATCTAAGATGGGTTTGACCGTATTGGCAAAAGAAGTAGCTGGGTCACAAGTAATATTGGAAGTTCCATCGTTTTTACTACAACTTATCACAGCTAGAATAGAAATAAGCAGGCAAGAAACAACAACCATTTTTTTAACTGAAAACATGAGTAAAGTTACCTAGTTTTATTTACTATATGTTACCTCTTATATTATTAGATTGTTATCTCAAAAATTAAAACCCAAAATTCCAAAACATGGTAGCTTTTAAAATACTACTGTTCTTGTATTGGGTGCCGGCTTGATTTTGTTGCAGGATGTTCAAATAGCCAAAGACCAAGTTATCATGCTTGTTTACGGCATAACTGAAACCTAGAAATAATCGGTTCTGGTCAAATACGTGGTTGGAGAGAGTTGGTCCGTAATAAAGATATATTTCATCGCCAAGGGCAAGTGAAAGGGTTTTTGGGGCAAAGCCGTCCCTACTCAAGGGTAATTGGTAAAAGACATTATAACGCAATTTGTAATAATTGGTAAAACTGCCAGCTTTGGTAGAATCATTCAGAACATCGGCCTTCCATTTTTCTTCTAGACGCACCCAGTTCATGAGTTTGTGCTTTTTGTATTCATGAAAAACTGAAACTGTTGCCAAAGAAAATGTTCTGGTATGGCCATTTGTTTGTGGTTGTCTCCCGGAAAAAAATCGGTGAAGCCATAACCCGCTGTAAATCTGTTTTTGTTTTTCAAATAATATGATCCGGCAAAACGAAGGGTTATCTGCGAATACTCATTAAAGAAATGGTCCTTGGTATGTACTTCTCCGTCTAACCAAAGACCCCAGCGGGGATGCAGTTTGTAATTGATATTATAACCCGCACAGGTTTGTTGCTCATATTGCACAGGTTTTTTTAGCCCCTAACCCAGAGATAAATAGTAGGGCCAAGAGTAAACAATAAGTGCTGCTGATGTTTTGCTGATGTTTCAATTAGGGTGCAATTTACAAATGATTTACCTTTAAGCAGATAAGTCAACCATAGATTTCATGCCTCAACAAGAACGCGTTCCACAAGTTCCACCTACCATTGCCCCCATTCCAGAAGGCGTTCCAAGACCATTATGGTCTGTGATGATTCCCGTTTATAATAGTCTGCCTTATTTGGAACAAACCATTCGTTCTATTTTGGTGCAGGATCCAGGTGAAGACCTGATGCAGATTGAAGTGGTGGATGATATTAGCAAGGATGGCGATGTAGCTGCTTTGGTAGAGCGGGTGGGTAAGGGTCGTGTGAAATTTTATCAGCAACCCGTGAATGTGGGCAATGTGCGCAATTTTGAAACCTGTATCAAACGGGCCCAAGGTCATTATGTTCACTTGCTGCATGGCGACGACTATGTAGAACCTGGATACTATGCAGCGGTACAACAACTATTTGAAGATTTTCCTGAAGCAGGTGCAGCCTGTACCGATTGGCATTATGTAACCGATGATGGCAATAGACTTTGGAACAATGAGATGATTGATACCGAGCGAGGCATTCTGAAAAATTGGTTACATCGCATTGCGGTGAGACAATATTTAGAACCCCCTGCCATGGTGGTTAAGCGCAGCACTTATGAAGACCTTGGTGCTTTCTATGGCGTGCACTGTGCTGAAGACTGGGTCATGTGGGTGCGCATTGCCAGCAAATATCCCGTGGCCTATATTCCTGAAGTATTGGCCAAGTACCGCGTACATCCACAGAATATTACTTCTGCTTCCTTTACCAATGGTAATAATTTCCGCGACCTGACCAAGGCCATTAACATGAATATGCTGTATTTGCCTGAAGGCGATAGAAAGAAAGCGGAGAAGGCTTCACGCAAAAATTTTGCTTTTTACTTTGCACATTTGGCGCATAATAAATACCATCAAACAGGCGATACCAAGATGGCCAAAATTATTGCCCATGATGCTCTGCGTTTTCAAATGAGTAGCATGGCCATTAAAAAAGCGCTCTTATTATATTTCAAGATTCTAATTAGGTATAAGAAATAAATAATAGTTCCATGAGAAAGACCATTTCTTTTGTTAGCATGATTACTAGCAAACTATGCATGCTATTGCTGATCATGAATGCGTTTATTGGCAATGCCATCGCGCAGCAAAAAGCTTCTGTTGTAAAAACACCCACTGCAGTCTTACAAGATTTTATGGACCAACGCTTTGGGATGTTTATTCATTGGGGGCCGGTGAATTTGCGCGGCACTGAAATTGGTTGGAGCAGGGGCAATAGTGTAGACACCGCTGACTATGATAATTTGTACAAAGAGTTTGATCCGGTGTTGTTTAATGCAGATGCTTGGGTATTGGCTGCCAAGAATGCGGGTATGAAATATTTGACCATTACGGCCAAACACCACGATGGTTTTTGTTTATGGCCTAGTAGGTTTACGGATTATGATATCATGTCATCGCCGTACAAAAAAGATATTCTGGCCGAGTTGAGCAAAGCCTGCGCCAAATATGGCATCAAATTCTGTGTCTACTTTACTATTTTGGATTGGCATGATCCACTGTATCCTGTGAGCAATATTCCCAATGCTGGTCTCAAGCCAACAGGTGATATGCGCAAATTTGTTGACAAGATCAAGGGTCAATTAACAGAAATTGTAAAAGGCTATCATCCTTATATGCTCTGGTTTGATGGTAACTGGGAATCTCCCTGGACTTTGCAAATGGGTCAGGAAGTCTACCAGCATTTAAAAAAATTGGATCCCAATGTGATAGTGAACAATCGTTTGGGAAAGGGCACGCATAAATTGATGAATGACCAAACCGTGGGTGACTATGCCACACCAGAACAATATATTGGTGAGATCAATATGAAAGACCCTTGGGAATCTTGTATCACTATTTGTAGGCAATGGGCATGGAAACCCAATGACCAGATGAAGACTTTGAAAGAATCCTTGCAAACCCTTGCTGGCACTGCGGGCGGCAATGGCAATCTATTGTATAATGTTGGGCCAATGGCCGATGGTAGAATGGAAGCTCGCCAAGTAAAGATGTTGGCAGAAATGGGAAAATGGCTTTCTCAATATGGGGTATCTGTATATGGAACCCGTGGTGGTCCTTATCCGCCCAGCAAAGATTTGGTAGCTACCAGAAAGGGTAGCAAAGTTTATCTGCACCTACTCAAGACCGATGCCAAAACCATTGCACTACCCAATCTTCCTACCAAACAGCGTCTCAGTTCAGTGCGTTATCTCAACGGTCCATTACTGGCTTTTCAACAAGATGAATATGGGATTAATATTCCGCTCACCGGCAAACTGCCAGACATGAATGACACCGTTCTGGTTTTGGATTTTGTGGGAGATGTGACCGATGTGGAGATTGTTCGTTAAACTTTTACTATTCCATGTTTTATGGCAAACATGGCAAGGCCAACACGGCTACTGATATTGAGTTTTTGGAAAATATCGGCTCTATAGCCTTCAATAGTTTTTTCACTCTTGAACATTTCTTTGGCAATCTGTTGATATGTTTTTTCTGAGCAGGCCAATTTGATAAATTTGAGTTCGTTTTCATTAAGATTCATAAAAGCACTAAGCTCACTTTTATCATCTACGAGTTGGGTGAGGCTTTGCATCACTTTTCTTGATACAATATCATTGTAATAAAAACCCACACGCATTAGTTCTGAAAACGCTTCTTTTAGTTCACTTAAGTCCGCGTCTTTGAGCACATAACCCTTAGCGCCACATTTGATCATTTTAATGATGGCCGTTTCAGAATCCATGGTACTCAAGGCCAATACCTTTACTTGAGGATAATTGTTCTTAAGCCATTCTGTAGTAGCAAATCCATCCATCTCTGGCATACTAATATCCATTAAAACAATATCGGGAAGTTTCTTTGGGTTCAATTGCGAAATAAAGTCCTTGCCAGTGCTGGCGTCAAACAGTATTTTATAATCTGGGAAAACCGCAATCAAAGATGCCAATCCCTTTCTAAAAAGTGTATGGTCATCTACAATGGCAATATATTTGGTATCAGACATAGGGTAGTTTTATATGCACTTTGGTTCCTTTGTCAGGCTCGCTTTCAATTTTTACATGCCCGCCAATCAATTCCATACGTTTGTACAAATTCATCAAACCAAGACCATGATGCTGCAATTGTTCTTCCTGAAAATTAAATCCTTTTCCATTATCAGATACCATGATTCTCAAACAGTGTTCCCGATAATTAAAATCAACTACCACCGCATTGGCATTGGCGTGTTTAATAATATTCTGAATACATTCTTGAATCACACGGTAGAGAATCAATTGTTTTTGTGGTTCAATTACTCTGACTTGTCCATCGGTTTCAAACTGAATAGAGAGTATGCCCGCCCTATTAATTCTGGTTACTTCTTGTTGTATAGACTCATCCAAACCCAAGACCCTAATCCGGTCTGAACTTAGGCCCTTTGCCACATCACGCAGGTCTGTTAAAGCCTTGCTGATATTCTCTTTGGCTTCGGTCAATAATTCCTGATTCACGGTTTGTCCCTCACCAATAATATTCAATTGCACTTTGGCCAAGCTCAAGATCTGCCCCACATTGTCATGAATCTCTTGGCTAATGCTGTTGAAGGTTTGTTCTTGGATTTCTAGTTGGGACTGAAGAAGAGTTTGGTTGAAGTTGGCCTGAATAATTGCTTTTTCTTGTTTATACAACTGATTCTTTTTTCTGAAAAGGTTGATTAGCAAGAGAAATGCCAATACAAAGAAGAGCACCAATAGCGTAATGATAAGAATAGTGATTTTTATTTCTTCGTTTGCGTTGGGCATAAAAAACCGATTGAGTAAAACAAATAAAGAATTAGGTTTGAAACTTGGGGAATCAAGGTAAGATCTTTGTAATAGGGACTATTTTTTAAAAGGTATTGTTGGAAAATATAATACACCAGGGTAATAGAATAAAAAATCAGGTTTCCGCTTACTATCCAAAAATTAGAATGCTTAGTTAATTCAAAGTCTTCGTCTTTTTGATATATTTCAAACAGATATAATATGGAATAAATAGTAATCAAGAAACCACCAACTGAAACGTCTAAACCGCTAGTACTAATGAAATTGTTCTTATCAAAAAAGAACTCAATCATCATAAATAAAGCAAAGAAGGAAAAACCAATTTTGATTAGGGTTTTGTATCTTTTGGTATAGCAAGAGCTATAATAGAATAGGCTAAGAAACAAACCTTCTAGAAATTGATAGATATGATAGATAGATTTTGAAATAGATGCAGGGTAAGCTATATCGTGTATATATTCTGTTGCTAATGCGGCTACTAATAAAGGGATAAGCCATATATGTTCTGATTCAAGCTTATTCCTTCTAATCAATAAAAGGAATAAGCTCAAATACAACAAGCTATAATATATTTCTTTGGGAATGCTCACTATTTCTTCTTGGTTGATTTTTTCTTTGGGGAAAAGCCAAAATATTCCTTAATATCATCTGTATTACTTGCTACTGTAAAGAATGGTCTTTTACCAGAATGTGATTTTGCAGTGTTTTCGGGCGGTGGTGGCCAGTTTTCTTCACCCAATAATGGATCTATATTTATTAGTTTCCCTTTACTGTCTAGAGCTTTTCCAAAATGAGCTTGAATAATTTCTTTCTTTTTATTTAATGCTAGAAAGCAAGCAGTAACCTTGTTGTTTCTATCTTGACCGTCATCTAGTCCAAAGAATACACCAAGTTCATTACATTCTGATTCAATGCAAATT
>NCHJ01000089.1 GCA_002256765.1 Bacteroidetes bacterium 24-39-8 | reverse complement strand
AAATAAATAATTGGCTTTAGAAAAATCACTTTCAATAACCGCGCCTTTTTCTGTTATTAAATTGGAAAGGTTTTTTTGAACTACATCAAAAACCAAACTCAAGTCTAGGTCTTCTTTTGATTCAATACTGTATTTTCTGACTTGTAAGATTTCAGTTACATCTTTAATTACCTGATCCATAGAATCAGCCGATTTAGAAATACCCTCCAATATTAATTCCTCATCTACCTTTAATAGACCATTTCTCACAGCCATAATCAAGCCCAAAATATTGGTTAAAGGGCCTCTAATATTATGAGACAGCATATAGGAGAATTGTTCTAGATCTTTATTTCTTTGCAACAAATCAACAGTCATACGCTGTTGTTCTTCTTCAAGTCTTTTGCGTTCTGTAATATTCTCTTTCACCGCAACATAATTGGTTACTTCTCCATTTTGATTTACTATGGGTGATATCACCGCATATTCCCAATACAAATCACCATTTTTCTTTTTATTACAAAACTCGCCATGCCAAGGTTTTTTGTCTGTCAAGGTTTGCCAAAGTTGCAAGTATTCATACTCGGATGTTCTACCTGTTTTCAGGATTCTGGGATTTTGACCAATTGCTTCATCCACACTATAACCAGTAAGGTTACAGAAAGCAGGATTAACATATTCTATTTTTCCTTCCAAGTCAGAAATCGCTACCGAAGCAGAACTCTGTTCAATAGCCTGAGATAATTTCAATAATTGTAATTCAGAAATTTTCCTTTGACCATCATTATAGAAAGATTGTAAAGCAAAACTTATATTTTCAGATACATTTAATAAGAGGCCTACTTGTTCATTTGTAAAGTAAAAAGCCGTTGCCGCATACATAGTTAGCGCTGCCACAACCTTTCCATTGGTTTTAATAGGTAAGGCTATAGAAGATTTAAAGCCTCTTGAAAGAGCTTCATCACGCCAAATTTCCATGGCAGGGTCATGTTCTATATCATTGCAATAATAATGGATGCCTTCACGGATGGCTTTACCTGAAGGGCCCCTACCAGTAGGTACATCGGTAGTTGTAATATTTCTAATTGCTGTTAAATAATCAGCTCCCTTACCTGCCCAAATAATAGGTTTTACTATTTGGGTTATGGCATCTGGAACACCAATCCATGTAAAAAGAATATCACTGTAACTAACAGATAGTTCACAGATTTGGGAAAATAAATCATCAGCTCGTTTAGCATGCAATATGATTTCGTTTGCCTTGCTAATAAATTCATACATCTGCCTTGATTTCTGAAGATCAAGTTCATCCAATTTATTCTTGTTAATATTTCTAATAATCATGGAAACCCCGTTCTCTGCATAGTAGATACTAGCATCATACCATTTTCCATTTTGAGGATGAATAAATTCAAGATTTGATTTCCCAACAACAGGTCTAGTATCTTTCAATAATTTAGTCAATGGATCTCCAGCAAGAGGAAACAGGAAATCCCAAATAGGCTTACCCATCAATTTTTGAGAATCAACACCAAACAAATCTTCTATTTTTCCATTAGCATAAACAATATTTAAATTACTATCAGTTCCAATATGAACTTGCTTAATCCTTTCAAATACGTCAATTATTAATTGGGTTTGATTATTTACTTTCCCTTCTAATAATTCATTGCTATGCTTGAGGGATTGAGCCAATTGATGCTCTTGTAACTGAAGTTCTTTTATAGCCGCATTATTATTATTAATGGTTTCAATATAAGATTGATTTTCCTGCAACAGAGTATCCTTTTGGGTAATTTGCATTAGCAACCACCACATACTAAATCCAAAGAAAATAATGGTAATAACGGAAATTAATACCAATAGCTTATTTGCATTTGCATTTTGCTGTTGGTTTAAAAACTGAACTTTTAGTAATTGGTCTCTTTGATTTTTATACAGCTTACTATATTGAAGAATAAAAGATTCAATTAAAAGACTATCGGCTTTGCTATTAATTAAATCAAGCGCTAATTCTGGCTGTTTATTTTGACTTAAGAAAATGATTTTATTGGATGCTTTTCTTTTCTCCTTCATCAAAGAATCTAATATAGAAACTTCAGAGCAAGCTAAAAATTGATTGCCGCAAGTTTTTTTGAGTTCTTTTAATGCTTCATTGGCAATTTGATACCCTTGTTCAATTCTAACTATGTTGTTAGTATTGTTCCTTTGAATTAAATAAGGCTTTTGATTTCTTTCAATATAAGTGATGGAAGTATTTAATTTGTCTAAACAAGCCAAATTGTATAAGACCATTCTTTCATTTTTGGAATGGTCTATTACTTTCTTTAAGTCAAAACTCAACCATGCAAAAAAACCAATGAAAACTCCCAGCATTATTACAAATGCAAGTAAGACAAGCGACTTAGGGGATGCTTTCAGCATGATAGAACATTCGGTCATCTACAATTTACTGAAAACAATTGGTTATTACAATAGTTAACCTAGTTCAATTCATGTTGGAACACTAAGAATTACAAATTAATGACAAAGACTATAATGGTTTAATCCGCATATTTCTAAATTTAACTACATCACCATGACCCAAGAAACCAACATGACCAACAGGTCTTAAAAGACCTGGATGTTCTTTGTGATCCATGGTTCCATTCTTAGATGCTTCAACAATATCCCCTTCTAAAATCACTACCCCATTTAGCGTTACTTTAATGGCAGAACCTTTAATGCTAATTTCTTCTGTGTTCCATTCACCTGTTGCTTTTAAATAACCGCGTCTAGCAGGCATCACACCATAAACAGAACCATGGTATTGGTATTTTTCCAAAGACTTGTACTTACCTGCTTCATTGTCTAATACCTGAATTTCCATACCCACATAAGCGGCATCGCCTTCTAGTGGTGCACGAATGCCAATGCCATTATTGGCACCAGGGGTAAGCAGAAATTCAAATCGATATACAAAATCACCAAACTCCTCTTTGGTATAGAGATTGCCTCCCTTGATTTCTGGATGTACTACTAGGGCTCCTTCTTCTACCAAGTATCCAGCAGTATTACCCGTCCATTGATTGGTATTGGTTCCATCAAACAAGACTTTGAAGCCAGCTTGCTTCTCAGCAGAAGTGATAACGCCTAAGGCTATGTTGCCTGCTGGTTTTACCAAATCAGCTTCCACTAATTTTCTAGAAAGAATAGCACTGTCTACCCCATTTAAAAATGGAAATGCTTTTTCCAAACTGCTACCTACACTAGCTCCGCGAATAGCAGTATTACCCAGTGCCAATCTGGCCAAGGCATTGGCAGCATCGCCACGCAAATCAGGATTAGCTAAAAATTGGCTGATATACTGAAAGCTTGCAGGATCATTGATTCTAGAAGCCGCATTGAGGATATTTCTTTTAGTAGGTAAATCAGTTATTGTGGGCATTGCTTTTTGCAAAGCAGCTAGGTTTTGTTTCTCATAGCTATTTGAAAGCGCCATGGTTTTTGCAGGATTGACATTTTGATGATTCAAAGCAGCTTGCAATTGTTCTTTAATAGGAGGAACTGCTGTTGCCAATGCCTTGTTCAATGCAGCATTAGCAGCTGCGGATGGAATACTTACCAAAGATCTGGCAGCAACACCAGCATACAGATTGTCTTGCAAATAGCCTTCTAGTGCTTTAACGCCAGCATCATCGCCCAGCAAACCAAGACGCTGAATCAAAAAATCTTTGGCATAGAACCCTTTTACTTGGGCCAAACCAGCAGACAGATTCAGTGCTGTTTTTTTCCGAAGATCTGCATTCAAGCTAGCTGCATTTACATAAGCATGCAAAGCATAACTAGGATGAAGTTTTAAAGAATCAGTATCTAGTAAGGCAAAGCATTTCTTCCATTGTGCAGGCTTCCATTGCTGCATAGTTTGCAAGGCAGGAGCAGCATCGGCCACACGCTGAAAAGGGAATACCGCAAGTGTTTGAGAAACGGTTTGTTTTTGCGCCTGCACTAGCAAACAAAAAAATAATATGGGAGCTATTAATAATTTACGCATAAAATAGTTTTGAAAATTAGAAGGTCCAAGGATAACGCAGGGCAGGATTAATCATACTGTTGGCTTCTGCATCATTGATGAATTCTTGTTTTACTGGATCAAACTCTAGGGTTCTACCTAATTGCAAGGCAATCTTACCCATATTGATAATGGTGCAAGAACGGAATCCATTAGATTCATTGAGCGCAAAGGTTTTCCTGTATTTAACGGATTCCAAAAAGTCAGTGACCTGTGGCGCAGGATCAGGAAGTAAAGCCAATTTTTCCTTGAGGTTTGGAATGGTTGATTTAAAACCATTAAAGAGTTTTCCATTAGGCCCTTCTATATAAGGCGTGTTTGGCTCCTTGGCTTCACCGTCTAAGATAATCTTGCAACCATCGGCATAGGTAAAAGTAATTTTTCTAAAAGTACCACAAGCATCTGGGTGCTGTTGTTCTGCATCCACTTCTACTTTTACAGGACTGGTATCATCTTTTCCTAAAAAGTATTGAATGGGGTCAATATAGTGCTGACCCATATCGCCCAAACCACCACCGTCATAATCCCAATAACCACGGAAGGTTTGATGGGTACGGTGTGCATTATAAGGCTTATAGGGAGCGGGTCCTAGCCAACGGTCATAATCCAATTCTGCAGGAACAGCTTGGGTTTCCAATTGTGTTTTACCCACCCAATAAAATTTCCAGTCAAAGCCGGTGGTTTTACTCACGGTAACGGTTAATGGCCAACCCAACATACCTGACTCCACCAATTTCTTTATGGGTTTAACCGTAGTGTTCATGCCATAAAAATTGTCTTCAAAACGGAACCAGGTATTTAGCCTAAACATTCTTCCGTATTGTTGCACGGCTTCTACTACGCGCTTACCCTCACCAATGGTGCGGGTCATGGGCTTTTCACACCAAATATCTTTACCCGCTTTTGCAGCATCAACGGCCATGATTCCATGCCAGTGAGGAGGTGTAGCAATATGTACAATATCTACTTCAGGAAGTGCAATTAATTCACGATGGTCATGAAAGGTTTTGATATTACCACCCACCATTTGAGCCGCTTGCAACAAGTGTTTGCTGTCAACATCACAAACAGCCACTACCCTAGTTCCGGCATAAGGTATATGTCCACGGCCCATGCCACCCACACCAATGATTCCCTTGGTCAATTGGTCACTAGGCGGAATAAATCCACGCCCCAATACGTGTCGGGGAACAATACTAAAGCCTGCGGCGATGGCAGCTGCATTACGCAGAAATTTTCTCCTGCTATTGGTTTTGTTTTGGTTAGAATCTTTCATGATGGACAACAATTCGTTTATAGAAATCTGAAAGGCCGATTTTTAAAGAACTACAAAATAGCAAAAAAACAGGTTCGTTGGCATAAAACTATTATGAGCAATTCTAGTATCTTACAGTATAAAATAAGCTTGACACACATTAAATAGGTTACTAAATAATTGTGGCTTTAAATTCTATTAATTATGGTTAAAAATGTTAGTTTATACAGCATTTGTTTTTGCTTGACATTGATGTCAATCTATTCTGTTTCTGCGCAGCCAACTCAGAAACCACCACTACACGGTAAACATTGGATGGCTATTACAGGTAAACCACTTGCAGCCACGGCTGGTTCCCAGATTTTTCAACAAGGAGGTAATGCGGTTGACGCTGCTTGCGCCATGCTTGGCGCCACTTGTACCATGTGGGATGTATTGAGTTGGGGAGGAGAAACACAGGCCCTCATCTACAATCCTAAGACCAAGAAAGTGATTGCCATTAATGCCATGGGGGTAGCCCCTACTGGAGCCACCGTGGAATTTTTCAAAAGCAAGGGTTATGCATTTCCTCCAGAATATGGTCCACTAGCAGCCACCACACCCGGCACGGTTGGTGGACTCTGTTATATGCTAAGTGAGTTTGGTACCATGAGTTTGAAACAGGTATTGCAACCTGCTATGCAATTGGCCTCTGGTTATCCCATTGATGCACAAACGGCTAATAGTATGGAGAGGGGCAAAGAGATGATTAAGGGATGGCCCTATTCCAAAGCCGTATTCCTCACGCATCCCGGAGAAAAAAGAGAAGCCCCCGAAGCTGGAGAAATTTTCGTTCAAAAAGATTTGCTAGCCACACTCACTAAATTAGTAGAAGCAGAAACAGCCGCACTTAAAAATAAAAAGAGCCGCAAAGAAGCCATCATGGCGGCATATGACCGTTTTTACAAAGGAGATATTGCCAAGGAATTTGTACGTGGCGCACAGGAACAAGGAGGGCTGATTACTTTAGAAGATTTGGCCAAATGGAAGCCCCGCCTAGAAGAACCCTTGCACGTAAATTACAAGGGCATTGAAGTGTACAAACTGGCTCAGTGGACCCAAGGACCCATGCTCTTGCAGAGTTTGAATATGCTTGAAAATATAGACCTCAAATCCATGGGCTATAATAGCTCACGATATATTCATACACTGTATCAGACCATGAATATGACATATGCAGACAGGGATTTTTATTATGGCGATCCCTATTTTCCACCAGCAGAACCTATGCAAGGATTGTTAAGTAAAGAATATGCCAGACATCGCGCCAGCCAAATTAATCCTGATAAGAATAATGCATTTGCTGCACCCGGAGATCCCTATCCTTATGAAGGCAAACCCAATCCATATTTGAGTTTGTTACAAAAAAGAGCCGCACTAACCGATACCAGTTTGCAACAAGGATCTGCCATACCAAAACATGATCAAACTTATTTACAAACCAATAGTAGCGAAGATTTGGCCAAGCTTTCTCCCACCTCTAATTACCCCTTTGCTAATGAAGAAGAAGCTTATCAAGATAGGTTATGGCGCGGAACCACAACGGTAGAAGCAGCAGATACATCGGGCTGGGTGGTTTCTATTACCCCTAGCGGGGGATGGCTGCCAGCTACCATTGCCGGAAAAACTGGTTTGGGCATGAGTCAACGGATGCAGAGTTTTGTTTTGGATAGCACTATTGATCCTTTTAATGTGGTGGAGCCAGGCAAGAGACCACGCGTAACACTGACCCCAAGTTTGGCACTCAAAGACGGCAAACCCTTTTTATGCTTTGGCGTGCAAGGTGGAGACACACAGGATCAAAATCTATTGCAATTTTTCATAAACATGGTAGAGTTTGGCATGACCGTGCAACAAGCTACTGAAGCTGCAAATTTCAATACCAACCAACTCTGGCTTTCTCTAGGTGGTAGTAAACTTAAAGATCGCATACCTCGCGCCGGAAGTATACTCTTGCCTCGCAATGCCAGCGAAGAACTCAAAACCAGTTTGAAAAAAATGGGCTATCAAATAACATTAGGAGACCGTACCAGCGGCCCCATCAATGCTATTTATTTTGACTGGAAACACGGAAGTCTTTGGGGTGGTAGTTCTAACAATGGGGAGGACTATGGAATTGGGTGGTAAATTTTAGTGAAGAGTGAAGAAGAAGAAAGTGAAGAGATAAGAGTGAAGAGTGAAGAGTGAAGAGTGAAGAGTGAAGAAAGTGAAGAGTTAAAAGATAAGAGTGAAGAGAGGAGGAAGAAAGTGAAGAGTAAAGATTGAAAATATTGCTCACATAAATGTGATTAACAACTATGAATCAGTTTAGCCAAATTGATAATAGATTAAAAATCTTAGCCAAAGAAATTGGAGCTATATTAGAAACAAAAGTTGGAAGACATTCTATTAATGGCGTTGATGTTCCAAAAGAAAAACTAGCACTAAGACAAATTCAATGGGTAGATGGACCAATTGGAAAAGCCATCATCATTAATCAAAACTTTGAGAACGGCATTCTGGATTCACCAAATTGGGACTTTTTCAACATTGCATGGCTACAAGAAGGAAAAACCCCTGCAAAGGGCAGGCCATTTTGGAATAAGTGCTTATTGAAAAATATTGCTTTTAAAATAATTGAAAGCGAAATAGATCAGCTTGTAAAAATGTCTTTAGAAAACTTAAATGCTATAAATAAAACGGATTTAAAGTGAGGATAAGTTTTAAAGTAGTTTGAAGCGTTAGGGTTATATGTTAACTTTTGTTGAAGATGAAGAGTAAGTCTAATATAAAAATTCCGTTAACGGATATTGAAAAAGCAAATTTGAGAAAGCATAAAATCAAAATTACTAACATACTTGACTTTGCAACTGACGAATTAGAAGTTTTCTTAAACGCTACAACTGAACGAGCAAAAGAAATTTATGCGTTAGCAGAATTTCAAACAGTGCCGTCAATTGGGATAAAGTTTGCCGAAGACCTTGTGTTCCTTGGTTATTTTTCACTCAAACAATTGCAAAACAAAGATGGAGCAAAACTGACTGACGAATACGAATTGAAAAAAGGTTATTGGATTGACCCTTGCGTAGAAGATCAATTTAGATTAGTTGTGAATTTTGCAAACACAAAGGACAGAAAAAAAACTTGGTGGGACTTTACCGAAGAAAGGAAAATTTTTCGCATTGAACACGGTTACCCAAAAACTAGACCTCAAAAAGCATGGCATGAAACAATAGAATTTCAAAGAATTGACAAGCAAGGCAGGTAATAAAAATGAGTTAATAGTTTAATGCTAAAATTTAAACAAAAATGAAAAGACGCAACTTTATTAAAAACGCATCCCTAACAGCATTAGGCGTAACTGTCTTTGGCATTATGGACTCCTATAGTAAATCTACTGGCTTTTTCAATAATCTTAAAGTAAACGGTAAACGTATTGAAACCCGCATTTTTGAGTTGGCAAAATTTGGACTAGATGAAAAAGGCCATGGTACCCGAGTGGCTTATACAAAAGCGGATATTGAAGGCCGTGCCTGGTTTATAGAATTGATGAAAAAAGCAGGGCTTGACCCAACCATTGATACAGCAGGTAATATCATTGGAAAACGCAAGGGAAAAAACAATTCACTCAAACCCATTTGTTTTGGCTCTCATATAGACATGGTGCCTGATGGTGGAAATTATGATGGCACATTGGGTTCCATTGCTGCATTGGAAGTAATGGAGATCTTAAACGAAAACAATATGATCACCGAACACCCTCTAGAACTAATCATTTTTAGTAATGAAGAAGGGGGTACTATTGGCAGTAAGTCAATGGTGGGAGATATCACAACCGAAGGATTGAAACAAAAAAGTCAAAGCGGTTTAAGCATGGGTGAAGGTATTAAAGCTATTGGTGGCAATCCTGAGAATATTCAAACCTATATTCGAAAAAAAAGGGACATCCATGCTTGGCTGGAATTACATATAGAACAGGGCGGGATTTTAGAAAAGGAAAATATACAGATTGGTGTGGTAGAAGGCATTGTGGGAATTGTACATTGGGAAGTAACGATAGAAGGTTTTGCCAATCATGCTGGCGCCACACAAATGAATATGCGTCAGGATGCATTGCTAGCAGCTTCAAAATTTATTATTGCCGTAAATGAAGTAATCACCAGTGTAAAGGGAACCCAGGTTGGAACGGTTGGGAAAATTGCAGTACAACCCGGAGCCTATAATGTGATACCCGGTAAGGTAATCATGGGCTTAGAAATCCGTGACTTATCTGCTGAAAAAATTGAAATGCTGTTTAAGCAAATTGAAAATCGCGCAGCAGCCATTGCCAAAGAGTCTAAAACCAAGATTAATTTTGCTAGACAAGCCAATGAATCAAAACCTGCATTAACGGATAAAAAATTACAGCAAACCATCAAAACTACTGCCAAAGCATTGGGTTTTACCACTAAGTTGATGCAAAGTGGTGCAGGGCACGATACCCAGCATATAGGGGCCATTGCACCCGCTGCCATGATTTTTATTCCAAGCATAGGCGGCATCAGTCATTCTCCCAAAGAATTTTCAAAGGCAGTAGATATGGAGAATGGAGCCAATGTATTATTGCAAACAATACTATCAATTGATAAAACATCATAAAATATGAAATAGTATTTTTAAACTCAATAAAAACGTAATCATGGATACACAAATTTCTAGAAGACTTAAAATGCTTGGAATGATTTTGTTTCTACTTGGTTTACTGAATGGGTTTATTCTGATGCAGTTAAAAAATCCTAGAATGGGATTAGCTGCACATTTGGAAGCAGTAATGAATGGAACCTTTTTAGTTGTATGTGGATTTATTTGGAATGAGTTGCATCTTTCAAATTCCTTACGGAAAATTCTTTTAGTAATACTGATCTATGGAGCTTTTAGTAATTGGATATTCACTTTATTATCTGCAGTTTTTGGCACATCACAAACAACACCAATTTCTGGGGCTGGTTTTACAGGAACTACAATTCAAGAAAATCTGGTTACTGCAGGTTTAGCGTCTGTTGGAATAACAATGCTGTTCTCATTATTAATCATCATCTACGGATTAAGAGGAAAGCCGGAGGAAGCTAAAAATTAAAAAATATAACATGAATGATAAAAAGGAATTAACCCTTTTTGCTCCAGAGCTGCATATTCCAAAGGGAACTACCAATATTGACTTTTATACCAATTTTGGTGCAACGGAAAATTTCTGTTTTAGAAATGATGATGGAAGTATTCATGTAGCAGAGCTTGTATTCAATGGAGCCATATTCCATGTACATGAAATCATGCGTGAGGCTCTTGAACCCATTAGTGCAAAAGGTGTTACCTGTATCATTGGCTTATTTGTACCTGATGTAGCAGAAGTGATGCATAAAGCCATTAAAGCCGGCGCGATAGAAATCAATCCTACCAAGGATTATGATTATGGATACAGACAGGGAATGTTTAAAGATCCATTTGGGCATATTTGGCAGATTCAAAAAAAAATCTAAGACCATTAGATATATCTTTGAAACACAAGAATAATATCAAGCCAAGAATTAAAGGTTTTATGGAAAAATACTTATCAATTTTACCTGACTTGATTGGAACCTTTGTATTTGCAATTAGTGGCATCAGATTGGCATCTGGTAAACAGATTGATTGGTTTGGAGCTTATATAATTGGCTTAGTAACAGCTATTGGGGGTGGTACGGTAAGAGACTTATTACTAGACGTAACACCATTTTGGATCTTAGACAGTAGATATTTTATTACTACTGGAGTAGCGCTTCTTGCAACACTTCTATTTAAAGATAGATTGTTCAAATGGAAGAATACTTTATTCCTATTTGACGCTATTGGACTTGGATTATTTACAACTGTTGGTATAAGTAAAAGCATTGATGCCAATTTACCTTTCTGGGTTTGTGTTGTGATGGGAACAATAACTGGATCAATTGGAGGTCTCATTAGAGATATCTTACTAAATGAAGTTCCTCTTTTATTAAGAAAAGATATCTATGCCTTAGCATGTATAGCAGGAGGACTAGTTTACTTTCTCTGTACTTATATTAATTTGTCCAGGGGTGCAACGGAGTTGATTGCTGCGGC
>NCHJ01000088.1 GCA_002256765.1 Bacteroidetes bacterium 24-39-8 | reverse complement strand
AATTTTAAAAAAGCAGCTCCCTATATTGGTTTAATTTTTTTGGCCCTTCTGTCTTTTGGTCTGAAAAAATGTCAAGAATCGCGTAATCCCAAACAGGTCAAGGATACTACCCAAACTACCAAAACAACCAGTCGCACTAAGCCATCACCAGCTGCGGAACCTAGAGGGCTCAATAGACATCCTGCAAAAATTAATTATTCCAAACATGCTAAGTGTAGAATGGATTGCAGGCAGATTTCTGAGCGGGAGATACAGGAAATTTTGATTAATGGGACCATTAATTATAAGAAAAGTGCTCTTCAGGTGGGGGATTGTCAAAAAAAGTATGCCGTTGAAGGCTTAACGGCTGACCAACAAAGGGTCAGGGTTATTTTTGCACCCTGTGCAGAAGAAGTAACCGTTGTAACCTGTATAGATCTGGGTAAAGAATGGGCCTGTAATTGCCAATGATGGCAACTTGTTTCTTATCAAGGTCTAAGATTTTCTTAAATATCATAAAAGAGGGTGTCAGTTTTTCCATTTTAGGATTATTAAGGTATGTTTGCCAGTCTTAAAAAACCAAAACCGTATGCAATTTAATCGGATCAATAACATTGTTGGTTGGGTAGTGGCTTTTGTAGCCTGTACCGTGTATATCATGACGGCAGAAGCTGGTGGAAGCTTCTGGGATTGTGGTGAGTTTGTGAGTAGTTGTTTTAAACTACAGATTCCGCATCCTCCGGGAGCGCCTTTGTTTGTAATCTTAGGTAGGGTATTTATTGTGCTTTTTGGAGATAATCCGCTCACTGCCGCCAAAGCTGTGAATGTGATGAGTGCACTGGCAAGTGGTTTTACAATTCTTTTCTTGTTTTGGACCATTACCCATTTTGCGCGCAAAATTGTTATGGTAAAGACTTCTGATACTTTAAATAGTTATCAAATATGGTCTATTATGGGTGCCGGAGTGGTAGGTGCTTTGGCTTATACTTTCTCTGACTCATTTTGGTATAGTGCCGTAGAGGGTGAAGTTTATGCCCTTTCTAGTTTCTTTACAGCCATTGTATTTTGGGCAATTCTTAAATGGGAAAACCATGCAGAGGAAGAAGGTGCAGACAAATGGATTGTATTTATCTTCTTTATGATGGGATTGTCTATTGGGGTTCACTTGTTGAACCTATTGACTATTCCTGCCATTGTAATGGTCTATTATTTTAAAAAGAAAGACAGTTTCAATTATGCTAATTTACGCAAATGGTTTTTGCGCATAATTGTTATTGGGGGTGCTTTGGCATTTATAGGAGCATTGGTAGCTGCTAATGGAGAAGTTAATGAAGACCGTGGTTTACCAATGGATGCCACAATGGGTGGTTTGATGATTTTTGGAACTTTGGCAGCTATTGGTTTGTTGTTCTTGGTTGAAAATTGGAAAAAAGACCAGAAAGCCCATTATGGCGGTATCTATATATTCTTTGTGATTGGATGTGCTATTACAGGAATTATTCAAGTAGGGGTAATTCAATACACGGTGAAATTGGCCGGTAGTTTTGACCGCTGGTTTGTCAATGGAATGGGATTGCCATTCTTTAGCGGATTTGTTACCTTCTTTATTTTGTTGGCTGTAGCAATTGGTTATGGTTTGAATTATGCGGCCAAGAAAAATTGGGCTTATTTACGAATCAGTCTTTGGTCTTTGGCTTTTATGCTCATTGGTTATAGCACTTATGTAACAACCATGATTAGGAGTAATGCTAATCCTTCTGTGGATATGTACAATGTTGACAACCCCATGAGTTTGGTTGGTTATTTAGGAAGAGAACAATACGGTGATTTTCCATTGGTCTATGGTCAGAAATTTAATGCCCAACCAGTTGATGTGAAAGAAGGCTCAATGAAGTATGAAAAAGCCCGTGACAAATACATTGAAATTGGTCTTGATAGAAAATACTTATACCAGGCAGAAGATAAAATGGTTTTCCCAAGGGTTTGGGATGCTAGCAATGATCAGAATCACGCTGACTATTATGCCTATTTCTTAAACATCAATCGTTTAAAAGACGGTGGATATGACCGTTCTCCAACACAGGCTGATAACGTAAAATTTTTGGTAGGGTATCAATTCTATTGGATGTACTTCCGCTACTTTATGTGGAATTTCTCAGGTAAGCAAAATGACGTTCAGGGAATGTTCTTAGGAAATATTCGTGATGGTAACTGGATTACAGGTATTCCAATCATTGACAATATTCTTTATGGAGACCAGTCTTTGATGCCCGATAGCATGAAGCAAAACAAGGCCAATAACAAATTATTCTTATTGCCATTTATCCTTGGATTGATTGGTCTTTTTTATCAGTTTAAACAACGCGGTGATGATGGAGTAGTTAATTTCTTAATGTTCTTCTTTACCGGTTTTGCTATTGTAATTTATTTGAACCAAGCAGGCTATCAACCACGTGAACGTGATTATGCCTATGTAGGATCCTTCTATGCATTTGCTGTGTGGATTGGACTTGGTGTGTTAAAAGTACGTGACTGGTTTGCCTCAAAACTTTCTCAGCAAGTAGCCGCAATTGCAGCAACTGTGATTTGCTTTTTTGCAGTACCTACATTAATGGCCCAACAAGAATGGGATGACCATGATAGAAGCCAAAAAGTATTGTCCCGTGACCTTGCTAAAGATTATTTAGAAAGTTGTGCACCCAATGCTATTTTATTCTCTTTTGGTGATAATGATACCTACCCACTTTGGTATGCTCAAGAAGTAGAAGGTATTAGACCAGATATACGTGTTATCAATTATAGTTTATTGGGTATTGACTGGTATATTAATCAGTTACGCTACAAAGTAAACCAAAGTGATAGTATAGACGTGATTTGGTCTCAAGAACAAATTGAAGCAGGTAAGCGTGATTATATTGTTTACTCACCAAGACCCAATATTCCGGAAGACCGTTATTATGACTTATATGATGTAATGAAGAATTATGTGGGTAGTGATGACCCAGATAAATTAGATAATAGCCGTGGTTCAGAGCCGCTAAACAGTTTCCCTGTTCGCAAATTTGCTGTACCAGTTGACAAAGACTTTGTTTTGAAAAACAAAGTTGCTAATGAAACTGATAGCATTATTGGTGAAATGCGTTTTGATATTCCCAAGGGCTCATTAATGAAGAATGACCTTGCTGTATTAAATATCATTGCTGCCAATAAATGGAAGCGTCCAATTTATTTCACCAATCCTGGTGTAGATCTTGGTTTTGACCAATTCTTGAGAAGGGATGGTTTGAGTTTCCGATTGGTTCCTGTTCAAAACAGTAGGGTGAATACGGACTGGATGTTGTCAAAAGCCATGAATAATTTTGCCTTTGGTAATGCCAATGTAAAAGGTGTTTATTTTGATGAAGAAAACCGCAGACATCTCAATACTATTAGAAATGCATATGCCGAATTGGCTATTGACCTTTCTGCCAAAAACAGAAAGGAAGAAGCTAAAAAAGCCTTACAATTGGTAGATAAGATGATGTTGGATGAAAACTTTGCATATGGAATGGTTAGTCGTGGAAATATGCATAACAAGAATTCATTATTATTCTTAGAAGCCTGTTTAATGGCAGGTGATACAACACTGGCCAATAAAGTGGCGGCTTCCGTTAAAAAAGACCTGCAACAGCAAGTGAAATTCTACAATGGCCTAACTGGCGATAAAGTAGAGCAAATGGGTGATGAAAAAAGAATGGCAGAAAGCTATTTACAAGGTTTAGAGCAGATTCAAACCATTTACAATCCTAGGATTCAAATTCCAGGAAAAATGATGGCTGCTGATTCTGTAAATAAATAGCAGATAAATTATAATATCATTTTACAGATGCCTGGACCCAAGTCCGGGCATCTTTTTTTAGAACTTATTCTTCAATTCCTTGTTATACCTTCCAGTAGTTTCTAATTCTTTTGTAGATTCCCATTATGATTGGACATAGGTTTATTCAGTTTCAACCCAACCAAGGTGCTGGCTCCAAGTTTGAGCAATTGCTAGATATATTTACGCAATTACTTACCCATACCAATGGGGATGCCACTGAAGCCCTGTCATGGCTAAATGAATTGGATAGACAATACCATTTAACGGATAAGGATTATGGCATGGGTGATTTTATTGAGGATCTAAAGGAAAATGGTTATCTCAAAGAAAATCCTCAAGACGGAAGTTTTAAAATCACAGGCAAGTCAGAACAGACCATTCGCAAGAAAAGCTTAGAAGAGATTTTTGGCAAACTCAAAAAAGCTAAGCAAGGAAGTCACCAAACCAACAAACAAGGAAGGGGAGATGAACTAACGCCAGATACCAGACCCTTTCAGTTTGGAGATTCATTGGAACAAATTGATTTTACAGAAAGCATTAGAAATGCACAGATTAATCATGGTGTAGAAAGTTTTTCCATGAGGGAAGATGATTTACAAATTAGGGAGTCTGATTTTAAAACCCAGACTTCTACCGTATTGATGATAGACATTTCTCACTCCATGATTTTATATGGAGAAGATAGAATTACGCCTGCCAAAAAAGTGGCCATGTCCTTGAGAGAGTTAATCACAACTCGCTATCCAAAAGACACTTTAGATATAGTGGTTTTTGGAAACGATGCATGGAGCATTGAAATCAAAGACCTACCTTATTTGCAAGTTGGACCCTATCATACCAATACGGTTGCCGGTTTGGAATTGGCCATGGACTTGTTGCGCAAGCAAAAAAATCCCAACAAACAGATTTTCATGATTACGGATGGTAAACCCACCTGTTTGAAAATTGGCAAAAAATATTACAAGAATAGTTTTGGGTTGGACCGCAAAGTGGTCAACAGGTGTATTAATCTGGCTGCCCAATGCAAGAAATTGAAAATTCCCATTACCACTTTTATGATAGCTTCTGACCCTTATCTTCAGAGCTTTGTTCAGGAGTTTACAGAGACCAACCATGGTAAAGCATTTTTTGCATCCTTGGATAAATTAGGCGCTTTTCTGTTCAAAGATTTTGAAAGTGGTAAAAACAAAACCGTTTATTAACCTTAGCACATGAGCAAGCAACAGATACAGACTTTAGGAGAATTGATTAAGAGTGGTTACCGTTCTAAAACCGTGAAAGAAGAAATCAGGGAAAACTTGATTTTGAAAATGCAATCAAAAGAAAACCCTTTTGAAGGTATCATGGGTTATGAAGACACCGTAATCCCAGATACGGAAAGGGCCTTGCTCAGTAGGCATAATATCTTGTATTTAGGTCTGAGGGGTCAAGCCAAGACAAGAATGGCTAGGCAAATGGTGGAATTACTAGACGAGTGGGTGCCTACCATTGCGGGTTCAGAAGTCAATGATGATCCTTTGAATCCCTTGAGCAAATATTCTCGCGACTTGATTGCCAAATTGGGAGATGATACACCCATCCATTGGGTGAATAGGCATGAACGTTATGGAGAAAAATTGGCTACCCCTGATGTAAGTGTTGCTGATTTAATAGGAGATATTGATCCCATTAAAGCTGCCAATATGAAATTGAGTTTTTCTGATGAAGAAGTGATTCATTATGGAATTATTCCAAGAAGTAATCGGGGCATTTTTGTGATCAATGAATTACCAGATTTACAGGCTAGGATTCAAGTAGCGCTTTTCAATATTTTACAGGAAGGAGATATTCAAATTCGTGGATTTAAATTGAGGATGCCCTTGGATATTTTGTTTGTATTTACTGCCAATCCGGAAGATTATACCAATCGCGGTAGCATAGTGACGCCTCTAAAAGACAGGATAGAGAGTCAGATTCTCACACACTATCCCAAAACCATTGAAACCTCTTTGGCAATTACTGAACAGGAAGCAAACTTATTGCCTATTCAAACTGAAAGAGTGTCTATCAGCGATTTGTTAAAACGATTGGTTGAACAAATTGCATTTGAAGCAAGGAACAACGAATACGTTGATAAGAAAAGTGGGGTGAGCGCAAGATTAACTATTGCGGCGTATGAAAACGCCATCAGCGCAGCTGAAAGAAGGGCCATCATTCATGGAGAGAAACACACACAAGTTTGGATCTCAGATTTGCAGGGGATTATTCCAGCCATTACTGGAAAAATAGAATTGGTGTATGAGGGTGAGCAGGAAGGGCCTTACCAAGTTGCGGTTCAATTATTAGATAAATCTATTCGATCTCAGTTTGTCCAATATTTTCCCAACCCTGACCAAATCAAAAAGAAACGAGGTACAGGTAAGAAATCTGCTGAGGAAAAAGAGCCAGAGAACCCCTATAAATCCATTATCCGTTGGTTTGATGGAGGTAAACATTTAGACCTTCTTCTAGACATGAAGGACGAAGCTAAAATTGCTGCTTTATACCAAGTAGACGGATTGTTTGGGATTGTTAAGAAACACTATCCTCACGCCAATGAAAGCGAGAATGCACTGTTAATGGAATTTGTTTTACATGGTTTGGCTGCTTATTCCATGATTAGCAAAAGAAATATTGACGGTAAAATTGAGTTCAAAGATTTGATGGGTAGTATGATGAATCTTGGGCAATTTGACCTAAACGAGGATGACGAAGATTACCAAGGATAAGTTGGCTTATTGAATTAACATTCCCAATTTGATTCCAAATGAAAAGGAAAGTCCTGGACTGATTCCTAATCTGGTATTTGCATAATTATAAGCAGCTGTGGACTCTGTATTGGTATAGCTATTGCTTTCTAATTTATTGTCAAATCCATAACCCAATCCCCAATATGCATCTAATAAAACCTTATTATTAAATACCCATTGTTTTCCAAATTCTAAGTGCAAAGCACTAAAATTTACTTGCTGTTTTTCTATCTCATATTGACTGCTGGCTTTATAGGCAATTCTATTTTCACTATACGTACCTAAATAAAGAATAGGTTTTACATAAGCTCCTTGCATAATATGGGTGAATCTTGTTCTTCCAAATAAAAAATCGGCGAGTTTACTGAATTTATATCCACCACTAACAAATACACCAAATTGGTTCTTTTTGGTTTCATTAAAGCCGGCATTGTAGTTATATTCTAGGATATTATTTCTTCCCAATCCAATAATGCCTAAGGATAATTCATAGGATTTACCTACAGAAACTTGTTTTTCAAAACTGAATTCTGAATAGCCAATTAAGGGCGAGAAAAAATTTAGTTTGATGGCTTTTGTTAATTGACCTGGGTAATTGTCCCAATTTTTTAAATCATCATTGTTATTGAAAACTTCTTTTTTCCCATTCTCAAAAAAAATCATTTGCACCTGTTCTTTACCAATGCTGTATAAGGGGCCTTGTAAATTATCTTGGTTATAATACTTGATTTCTGAAAGTCCTATTTCTGTGATTTTACAGCTGATTTTTTTACCATCTTTTTTGATGATCTGATCCTGAGCAAAAGAGGATAGGCTTATTAGAACAGCTATTATAAATGAAAAAACTAGTTTCATTCCATTTGTTTATAAAATGACAAAGCAGCAAGATTTCTTGCTGCTTTGAAAATTAGATTCATCAAAAAATGACAATTTGATTACTTTCTGAGCTTGATTTCTGTATCCAGTTCTTTGACCATTTCAGAAGTGAATTTTTTACTTGCTTTGGCAATAGATTCAGGGTCTACCGCTTTTGTTTGTATAGACATGAGCAATTCCTGACTTTGGGTATCATATAGATTACTCTCTAAATAGATGGTTTTCTTTTCAACAGTATAGCCAGGGTTATAACTAGACATACCTGTACTCATGACTACACCTGGTCCCATCATACCCAATCCTGAACCCCAGTAATTGCCATAATAAGATCCAAAATTGCCATAATAGCCATAGTTGCTTACTGGATTATAATAAGACTGTGATGCTTGTACATAGTGACTTTCTGTACGAATATCTTTTACAGCTACCGTAAAAATGGTTTCCAATTTCAATTCCTTAACTTTTGCTAGAATGGCTTCTACAGGAAAATTCTTTCCCACATTCATAGGTCCTAATGCTTCAATACTAGTTACAGTCTTAAGACCCCTTTTTTCAGCAGCTGCTTTTAAATCTGTTTCAAGTATATTTCTTGCATTTAAGTCTTGAGCCAACACCATGATAAATAAACTGCGTTTTTTACCCAATACTTCTGCGTCTTTTTTAGCCCAGAATCCAATCACGGACATGGAAGATGATTTGCATCCTTCAAATAGGGCAATCAGCACACAGAAGGCAATTATCAGTTTGATTTTATTCATGGTAGTTGTTTAAACGGTTCTATCCGTTGGTTTAGATCATTTCTTGGAGCTTGTTTACAACAAGGTCAATTTCTTCTTTGGTATTATGTTTGCAAAAAGAGAATCTTACAGTTACTTGATTGGGATTAGAATTAATGGCTCTTATAACATGTGAGCCTTGATCTGCTCCAGAAGTACAAGCGCTGCCACCACTGGCACAAATATGGTTGATGTCCATATTGAACAGAATCATTTCACTTTTTTCTGTTTTTGGAAAACTTACACTTAGTACGGCATACAATGAGCGGCCAGTTCTATCGCCATTAAAACTACATTCAGGAATTGCTTTTTCTAAAGCACCTGCCATATAATCCTTTAGGCCTTGAATATAGTCACTGTCTTTTTCAAAATGGTCAGTTGCCAGTTCTAATGCTTTTGCAAAACCAATGATGCCATATACGTTTTCAGTTCCTGCGCGCATATTGCGCTCTTGAGCACCCCCGTTAATCAATGGCTTGATTTTTACATTCTCGTTAATATAGAGCATGCCTACACCTTTGGGGCCATGGAATTTATGCCCTGCACCAGTAATAAAATGAACAGGCGTATTTCTTAAATCAAATGGAAAATGACCTACAGTTTGAACGGTATCGCTGTGGAAAATGGCTCCATATTCTTTACAAAGATTACCTACCGCATGTATGTCTAAAATATTTCCTATTTCATTATTAGCATGCATTAAAGTGACTAAACATTTCTCCTCACTTTCCTTTAATAACAATTCAAGATCCTCTAAATCAATATGACCATTATCCAACAATTTAACATAACTCAGTGCGGCTTCCCCATTCTTGTGCAAATATTCAATGGTATGCGTGGTTGCATGGTGCTCTATTACAGAAGAAATGATATGCTTGCATCCCAAATCTCTAATTGAAGCAGTTATAGCAGTATTACTACTTTCGGTTCCTCCACTGGTGAAAAAGATTTCTGCTGGATGCGCGTTTAAAATTTTTGCAACTTTTTTGCGTGCATTCTCTATGCCCATTCGGCACTCTCTTCCATAACTATAAATAGAAGAGGGGTTTCCAAAATTAGTAGTTAAATAAGGCATCATTGCTTCCAGCACAGCTGGGTCAAGAGCGGTAGTTGCGGCATTGTCCAGATAGATTCTTTCCATGTTCTAGCTTTACTGAGCTTCATTAATATCCTGCATCAATCGCTTAGCAATATTTGCCGCGGTTGTTTGGAAATTACTTTCAGCATAAATACGAATAATAGGTTCTGTATTGCTTGGACGCAAGTGTACCCAATCAGTATCAAATTCAATCTTTAATCCATCAATGGTATTAATGGGTTGTTTTTTATATTTTTTCTGAATCACGGTGAAGATTTTTTTCAAATCAGTTCCAGGATTCAATTCAATTTTATTTTTACTGATAAAATAGTCAGGATAGCTGTTGCGCAATTGTTTCACGGTTTTCTTTTCATGAGCCAAATGCGTTAGAAATAAGGCAATGCCAATTAAAGCATCTCTACCATAGTGTAAATCTGGAACTATAATTCCACCGTTTCCTTCTCCTCCAATCACTGCTTTAGATTCTTTCATCATATTTACCACATTCACTTCTCCTACAGCGCTAGGAAAATATTGTCCGCCATGTTTTTCGGTAACATCTCTAAGGGCCCTTGTGCTAGATAGGTTACTAACGGTATTTCCTTTTCTGTGTTTTAAAACATAATCAGCTACAGCTACCAAGGTATATTCCTCTCCAAATAATGAACCGTCTTCACAAACAAAACAAAGCCTATCTACGTCAGGATCTACCGCAATTCCCATATGGGCTTTTTGCTTATTTACCTCATTACACAATTGATTCAAGTGCTCTGGTAATGGTTCCGGATTATGGGCAAATTGGCCATTCACTTCTCCATTTAATACCACAATATCTTCTACACCCAAAGCCTTTAATAATTGAGGAACGGCGGTAGCCCCGGTACTATTAATAGCGTCTAGTACAATTTTAAATCCTGCTTGTTTAATAGCTGCAACATCTACTAGTGGATAATCTACTATTATTTGAATATGTTTTTCTAAGGCAGTATCATTGGTTGAATATGAACCAAGATTGTCAACATCAGCAAAAATAAATTTGTCTGCTGCAGCAATTTCTAGAATTTTAGCCCCTTCCTCGCCGCTAATAAATTCTCCCTTATTATTTAGCAGTTTTAGTGCATTCCATTCTTTTGGATTATGACTAGCTGTAAGTATAATACCTCCAGCAGCTTTTTCAAAAACAACGGCCATTTCAACGGTAGGAGTAGTGCTTAAGCCAAGGTCTACTACATCAATACCTAAAGCATTCAAGGTACTAACTACAATTCTTTGAACCAGTTCACCACTAATTCTTCCATCTCTACCAATTACCACTTTTTTAGGTTGGGTGGAACCATCATTTAGGGATTCTTTTAACCAAGATCCATAGGCTGCGGTAAACCTAACTACGTCTAATGGACTCAAATTGTCACCTGGAATGCCACCAATAGTGCCCCTAATACCTGAAATACTCTTAATCAACGCCATTCATTACCTGTTTTTAGAGCTGCAAACATAATTCAAATTTTTTGTTTGATTCTCCTGCCTATTTTTGCGTCACAAACCCATATATGCCCAAGACCTGGTTTAAAGATTGGTTCAATTCCCATTATTATCATTTGTTGTATCAACATCGTGATGATCAGGAGGCGTTGAATTTCATACAATTACTTATTGCTCATCTGAAACCAATTGATCAGGCAAGAATGTTAGACGTGGCTTGTGGTAAGGGAAGGCATAGTAAGGCGCTTGCCGATATGGGTTATGAGGCTACAGGTATTGACTTGTCTGAAGAATCTATTCAAGAGGCAAAATTGGACCAGTCTGATCAATTGCATTTTTACCAGCACGATATGCGGTTGCCTTTTTGGATTAACTATTTTGATTACGCGTTTAACTTTTTTACCAGCTTTGGTTATTTTAGAACAAAGAGAGAACACGACAATGCTATAAGAACCATTGCTCAAAGTTTAAAACCTGGTGGTGTTTTTGTGATTGACTACTTAAACGTGCATTACGCCGAAAAAAATCAGCAAAGTACGCATAGTGTTCAAGTAGAAGATGTGAAATTCCATATCAGTAAATGGAATGATGAGGGGCATTTTTATAAGCAGATTC
>NCHJ01000087.1 GCA_002256765.1 Bacteroidetes bacterium 24-39-8 | reverse complement strand
CCAAATCTAATAGACCAGAAAAATAATCAGAAGCAAATTGCACTTTAGCCCAACTATGCTTGACAATGGATTCAAACAAACCTGCACCATTTTCCCAGAAACACCAAGTTCGGTCATTGCTTTGCTTGGGCGATGCATCTATTAGTAAGATTTGTTTATCTGCAAAGAAAGCATCTTCCATCATGCGCATGAGTAAACTTAAGCCAGCACAACCAGCCCCAGTAATGATATAATCATATCGGGTTTTTGATATAGTATGAGACTGTGATGCTTCCAATGGCTTGTTTATGAAGCTTTGTTTTGCAATGCCTCGTCTCTTCTAACCTTGTCCCAATATTTTTTGGCAACAAGCAACATCCCAAAGCTTTCACCCTCTTCCTTGCCCAAGTGTTTGTGGTGCATTTTATGCGCCCATCTAATGGCTTTAATATACCTGTTATTGCTTCTAGTAAAGAGTTTAAAGCGTTGGTGAATAATAATTTCATGCACCAGAAAATAAGCAAATCCATAGAGCGCAATGCCAGCTCCAATAGATACTACCCAATAGGTCTGACTCATACTTCCCAGCATAATGCACAACCAACTAGGTATGGCAAAGATGACAAAGAAGGCATCGTTCTTTTCAAAGAAGCCAGTTCCTTTTTGGTGATGGTCTTCATGTAAGTACCAAAGAAATCCGTGCATCACATATCTATGGGTGGCCCAAGTAACGGGTTCCATAATCAAAAAAGTAAGCAGCGTAATCAAGACGTAAACTATCATAAAAATGTTCTTAATGCCAGAAAAAATAAAGCCTGTATAATCAACAAATGCATGGCAAATGGATTGCTTTTGTTGAATTTTAGTTTCCCAAACAACCACAGCAAGGCCATGCTAATCACAAACCAACAACCATAATTAAAATTGGGAACTAGGTTGTCTTTCCAGTCCCAGAAACCTAGTTTCATAGCAACCGGTTCCATGACCCAATCAAAAAAAGTAGCCAGAAATGCCCCATCTAATAGCAGGGACAATTTCTCCACCCAACCCGCCATACGAATATCTAACATTTCATATTGCAAGTGCAGCCAACCATGCAATTGGTGCATAACTACCCCGCAACAAAAAACCAAGACAAACCAGTTCAAGCCTATCAGCCAAGGAACCCCATTGAGTTTGGCTCCCATCACATTGCCGTATTGATAGATGCCAAAAAGCGCTCCAGTATTTACACCAATCATTTCTACACCCATACCAGTAACAAAAGCGGCAATTAAGAATAAAAAGAAAGACAGGTTTTTTTCAGGCTGGTTCCAAATAAGCAAACCCGCCATTAAAAATAAATTCAAACTGGTATTATGAATAAACCAATCCTTGCTGCCACTCAATAGAATACCCACTGCCCCACAAAAATGGAAAAGGATGGCAATTCCCGTGGCAATATTTTTTCTATTTAATACTATGGTCATTCAACTATGATTGGTTCAACTAGTGTTTAACATCTTTCTCTACCATACTACCCATGATCTGTGCACTTTTCAAACAAAGCGGAATCCCACCTCCCGGATGCACTGATCCTCCTACAAAATACAAACCTTTCAATTGATTTGAAAAATTGGGATGTCTTAAAAAAGCAGCCATTTTTGAATTAGAACTAGTGCCATATAAGGACCCCATATAAGAAGATGTCTTGGATTCAATTTGCACGGGATCTAATACTTCTTCTACTTCTATCAATGATTCCAAATCAACTCCTAAAATCCTATTCAATTTGGCAATGACCGCTGCCCTTACTGCATTGCGATAAGCCACCCAATCCTGACCTCTGTTAGCAGGACAATTCACCATCACAAACCAGTTCTCTTTTCCATTGGGTGCTTGTAAACCTGGCTCACACTTACTAGTAATATTTACATAGACTGTAGGGTCAGGGTGCATGGTACCCGTTTGAAAAATGGCTTTAAACTCAGCTGCGTAATCAGAGGAGAAAAAGATATTGTGTAATTCCAATTGAGCAAATTCAGCAGCAATACCCCAATAAAAAATAAAAGCACTGCTACTTCTTTCTTGCTTCAACACTTGATTGGCCATTCTAGCATCGTTCAACAAACGTTGGTAGGTAAAATACACGTCCATATTGCTCACAACAATGCTGGCAAACAAATTCTGACCATCCACAACTACCCCACTCACTTTTCTATCCTGCTGAATAATGCGTTGAACAGGAGCATTAAAATGAAATTGCACCCCTTTCTTCAAAGCCAATTGGTACAAGGCATTGGTAATACTAATCATACCGCCCTTGGGATAAAAAGTACCTTCATTGAGTTCCAAATGTGGAATCAAACTTAGCATGCCCGGTGCTTTATAAGGATTGCTCCCATTATAGGTAGCGTATCTATTAAAGAGTTGAACCGTTTTAGGATTTTTAAAATAGCCTCCATTCACTTGATGCATAGAACGGAATAAGTATTTCCATTTTAAAGTCTTGATGGCTTTAAAAACTTTGGATTGAAACAGCGTGGCTTTTTTGTGTAGTGAATGGTTTAAAAAAATACTAGCTATATGCTGATATAGTTTTTTGGAATCATCCAAATAAGAAAAAACTTTCTCAGGAGACTCTCCCAATTTTTCCTCCATCTCAGCAGCCAATTTTCCATTATCGGTATAGGCATTGACAATGGTTCCATCCTCGTAAAAATATTTAAACGCAATGGGCATGGATTGATACTGGAAATAATTTTCCATGGGCTCTCCCGCCAGTTTAAATAACGCTTCTATATTAATGGGTTGGGTAAACAAACTGGGACCCGCGTCAAATTGGTATCCACCCAGTTTAAAAAAACTGAGCTTACCACCGGGAACTTCATTCTTTTCAAAAACCTCAACTGCATATCCTTGAACAGCCAGACGGATTGATGCGGCTAAACCCGCAATACCTGCTCCAATGACAATGGCTTTCTTGGAATGTTCCATAGGGATCTAATTAATTGGCTGCCAAGTTACGGCTATTCTGATTTTTCCACCAGTCCATCATTTTGGGAAAGATAATTTCAAACCAAGCTGTGAACAAACCTTCCTTAGCATCTAGTGAAGCTTGAATAGATTCCATGGTCCTGTATTCATAAGCATGTACTTCATGGGGATCAGGAACAATGGCGCCATTATATTGCCCAATGAATACATGATCATATTCGTGTTCAGTTAACCCATTACTAAACTCAGCCAAGTAAATAAATTCTAATACCTTTTCTAATGGAGTAGTAAACCCCATTTCTTCTACCAATCTTCTATTAGCAGCGTCCAAAACAGCTTCATTGGCTCTTGGATGAGAACAACAAGTATTGGTCCAAAGACCGCCACTATGATATTTTTCAAAAGCCCTTTGTTGCAACAACAACTCCCCAGCATCATTGAATACAAAAACGCTAAAAGCCCTGTGTAACAAGGCTTTTTCGTGTGCTTCCATTTTTTCCATTAGACCAATTTCTTGATCTAATTCATTGACCAATACCACCTGTTCCATTTGCTAGATTGAAATTTACAACATGTTCAATTGACTCCTAATTCCTGCTTTTGCCAGAATATAGAATTTGCCATAATCAGGAATGCGAACACGCTGTTGCATGATCTTCTGTGGTTGAATCTTTTTAATCTTACAAAAGAGAGAGAGATAATATTTGTACGCTACATATACTCCAAAACGTGCTTTCATGGGAAGCATACAAATTCCTTCATAAGCGTGTTCAAAGTCTCTTTGAATATCGGCTTCAATAGCTGCTTTATCTGCTTCTTTAAAATTGCTAAAATCACAACCAGGAAAATATACTCGGTCTAAGCCTTCATAATCTGCGCGTAGGTCACGCAAGAAATTAACTTTTTGAAAAGCAGCTCCTAAACTCTTGGCATGGGGTTTCAATTTTTCATATTGTTGAAAATCGCCCGCGCAAAAAATATACAAACACATTAATCCAACTACTTCTGCACTACCATAAATATATTCTTCATAACCAGCACGGTCATATTGACGTTTGCCCAAATCCAATTCCATGCTGTACATAAATGCTTCAATAAGCGCATGGTCAATTTTATATTCGTTCACCGTTTTCTGAAAACTGTGTAAGATGGGATTCATGCTTACACCACGGTCAATGGCTTCATAAGTGGCTTGTTTAAATTCAGCCAATAACAAAGCCTTGTCGTGATTATGAAAGGTATCCACAATCTCATCAGCAAACCTTACAAACCCATAGATATTAAAGATGGGTGTGCGGAGGTCTTTGTGCAACAGTTTAATGGCCGAAGAAAAGCTAGTGCTATATTTCTCGGTAGTGATTCTACTGCAGTCCTGACTCACTTCATGAAACAGGTTCATCATGTATTTTCAGTTTGTATGAATGTTGAATATAAACTAAACAATGAATTAGTCAAAAGGTTGTGTACTTATCGGGCAAAAACCTTCAACACTTCTGAAGCCACCACTTCTCCACTAATCAGACTGGGAGGCACTCCTGGACCAGGAACCGTTAACTGACCCGTATAAAAAAGATTTTTAACTTTCTTACTCTTGCAAGACGGTTTTAAAATAGCGGTTTGCATGAGCGTATTGGCTAGTCCGTATGCATTTCCTTTAAACGAATGATAGTCCTGAACAAAATCACTATGTGCATACGAACGTTTGTAAACAATGCTATCCTTAATAGATTGACCAAGATGTTTTTCCATTCTGGCAATAATCATGTCAAAATATTTTTCACGCAATGCTTCATCATCACCAGACAAACCCGCTGCAACAGGGATTAGCAAAAATAAATTTTCTCCCCCAACAGGTGCCGAACAAGGGTCGGTGACCGATACGGCGCTTACATAAAATAGCGGATCAGTGGGCCACTCTTTACTGGTATAAATTTCTTTTCCGTGTAATTGAAAATCGGTATCAAAAAACAAGGAATGGTGTTGAATACCTTCAATCTTTTTATTGAGTCCCACATAGTATAACAAACAACTTGGCGCCATGACCCTTGAATCCCAATAAGCATCCGAATAAGACCTATATTGTTTGGGCAATAGCGATGTTTCAATATGGTGATAGTCTGCACCACCTACCACTACATCCGCTGTATAATGTTTGTGCATGACCACGCCTTGAAGAGTAGCATTGGTTTGTACGTGATGAATACTATTGTTGTGAATGGATAGATGACTTACTTCTTCTTCAAAATGAAATTTCACACCCAGCTCCACCGCCAGTTCAAACATGGCGCCCACAATTTGATACATGCCTTTTTCAGGATACCAGGTTCCACCCTTAATGTCGGCATAGTTCATTAAACTATATAATGCAGGTGTGTCTTCAGGTAATGCACCCAAAAATAGCACTGGAAATTCCATCAACTCTTTGAGCTTGGGATTGCTGAAATGCTTGGCCACATGGGTTTTGATAGAATTGAATACATCCAATCTAAATAAGCCACTAATCAAATCTTTGTCTAAAAATTCTGTCAAAGACTGACCAGGTTTAAATACCAATTTGTTTACACCAACCTGATATTTATAAGCGGCTTCGTATAAAAAACTTTCTAATTTTTCTCCACTACCGGGCTCAATGCTTTCAAACAATTGCTTAAAAGATGCAAAGTCTGCAGGAATATCAACAGGACCATCGTTCCAATAAATTCTATAAGAAGGATCCAGTCTTTCTAATTTGTAATAATCAGCAACATTTTTTCCAAACTGTTTGAAATAGCGTTCAAACACATCGGGCATCCAGTACCAGCTGGGACCCATATCAAAAGTAAATCCGTCTACTTTAAATTGTCTGGCCCTACCGCCGGGTTGGTTGTGTTTTTCCAATACGGTCACGTCATGACCTGCTTTGGCCAAGAAAGAAGCCGCAGATAAACCCGCAAAGCCCGCACCGATGACTATGATTTTTTTCTCCAAGAAATAAAGACTAGTGACTGTTAAGTTACGCCTAATTAATGACGTTCAATTTGAGATTTCAAGAGTTTTCTAGCAAAGTGAATTCGGCTCTTGATAGTACCCAATGGCTCGTGCAACATGTCTGCAATTTCATGGTATTTAAACCCATCAAAATACAATAAGAACGGATTGCGGAAGATCTCCGGTAATTGGTGAATGGCTTCCTGCACTTCTTTCATGTTCAACTTTGCAATGGCTTCATTTGACACGGCACCTTGGTTGGTGTCTAGCAAAAAGTCATTGGTACTATTGTCAAAAATGGTTTGTTGCTTAGACTTACGGCGATAGTTATTGATAAAAATATTGCGCATGATGGTATACATCCACGCTTTGATATTGGTACCAATATGGTATTTCTCTTTGTTGGCCAGAGCCCTAAACAAGGTTTCCTGCACCAAATCCTTAGCAGCTTCATTATCCCTGGTAAGGGTAAAGGCAAAAGGACGGAGAAATTCCGTATTCTTCAACAACATTTGATCAAAATCTGCGCTTGCCATATAATTTGTTTAACTAAGTACGGAGTAAAACTAAACAAAGATTTTGAATTGCCAAGTTATTTTGTTTAATAAAAGATGTTAAAAAGTAAAACAAAGATTTTCAAGGCAGTTAATAATCAAATAAATAATCATATGTGACTATTTGCTTGAAAATGGCCATTAAAGAGGGTTTTATCTTGAATTATGCAATCAAACCAATATACTCCATCACTTCAGAAAGGGTTTTCTTGAACTGGGTATTCTGTGGAGCTTTCTTTTTATACGACTGTGTAATTTGACCAGAGATCACCAACGGTGTCTCTGCTACACGGGCCTGCATATTGTTGAGGAATTTCTCAAAATTAAAATGGTTAGCCACAGATGTTAAGTGTGTGAAAATAGCGTCTGGTTTTTTAAGTTTTACCACAAAGTCCATGTCTTTTAAAGGAACATTAGAACCTAGATAAATGACTTTAACACCCCTTCTTTTCAGCAGGTAATAGACGAATAACAATCCCAATTCATGGTGCTCGCCTTCAGGCAAGAAAAGCAGGATCTGAGATTTACTATTGAGTAGGGTGTGAATGCCATCAATACCCACAATGAGTTTTTGACGGATAATATTGGTCACCAAATGCTCTTGAGCAGGATTAATATGATTGGTTAGCCAAAGGATGCCAATGCGCTCAAGAAAAGGAAAAATCAGCTGGGTAATGGTTTTTTCAATGCCACGCAAACCCACGTTCTCATCCAACAATTTCTCAAAGGATTCCACATTCAGGTCTACCATGCAGTGAATCATCTCATTGATAATCCGCTCCTGTTGGGCTTCCATCTGAGAAAGGGAAAGAATCTTTTCCTTAATCTCAATGGTAGACATTCTATCAATATGAGAAATCTTGAACCCGTATTTATTCAATAACGCAATGTTCAGAACAGTCTTTAATTCATCATTGCTATAATAACGGATATTGGTATCCGTACGGCTGGGATTCAAAAAAGAATAGCGCTGTTCCCAGATCCGGATGGTATGGGCTTTGATCCCTGAAAGGTTCTCTAAATCCTTGATGGTAAATGCGTGCATGATAATATTACACGAATAACGCCTTTTTGTTTAAACTTTTGAGGTAAAAACATCAACTTTCACAGATTTTTCCTGATTTTGAGGAAAATTTAAGCTGAGAACCTATTTTTTGAGCCTTCTGAGGTACTCGCCATAACCGCTCTTGGCGTATTTATCGGCAATCAGAAGCAGTTGGTCACGGTTAATGAATCCCTTGCGGTAGGCAATTTCTTCAATGCAACCAATCTTCTGGCTCTGGCGTTTTTCAATTACGCGCACAAATTCACAGGCATCAGCAAAACTGTCAAAAGTACCCGTGTCTAACCAAGCAGTTCCCCGGCTCATGACCCCAACGCTGAGTTTTCCCTGTTCTAGGTACACCCTATTCACGTCAGTGATCTCATATTCGCCGCGGGGCGATGGTTGAATATTCTTGGCAATCTCAACAACGGTATTATCATAGAAATAAAGTCCTGGAACCGCAAAATTGGATTTGGGAACCTTGGGTTTTTCTTCAATAGAAACAGCAATATTGTTCTCATCAAATTCCACTACCCCATATCTTTCAGGGTCATGCACTTCATAAGCAAATACGGCTGCACCTTCCACGTCATTAAAGGATTCTACCAATTTACCAAAACCAGCCCCATAGAAAATATTGTCTCCCAAAATCAGGGCCACTTTGTCATTGCCAATAAAATCAGCACCAATCACAAATGCTTGAGCCAATCCATTGGGCACTTCTTGTACAGCGTATTCAAAACGGCAACCCAGATCCTTACCATCGCCCAGCAAACGCTGGAACTGTGGAGAGTCTTCAGGGGTGGTGATGATTAAGATTTCTTGAATCCCAGCTAGCATTAAAATAGACAAGGGATAAAAAATCATGGGCTTGTCATACACAGGCATCAATTGCTTGCTAATGCCCCTAGTAATGGGATATAACCTAGTTCCTGATCCGCCTGCTAAGATGATGCCTTTCATGTTGGTACTATTTATTGCTTAGAATTGTAAACTGTCTTTAATGGCTGCTAGTGTGGGTTGAATCTGGTCTTTCTCTGAGATGATCAAACCATCGGCCGGCAGGCCCCAATCAATCCCTAGTGCGGGATCATTGAAAATGACACCACCTTCAGAAGCCTTATTGTATAAATTATCGCATTTGTAAAAGAAAGTGGCTGTTTCACTCAAGACCACAAAGCCATGGGCAAAACCACGGGGCACAAAGAACTGCGTATGACTGTCTGCTGAAAGTTCAATGGCAATATGCTGCCCAAATGTGGGCGATGCTAATCTTAGATCAACCGCCACATCCAAGACCCTTCCTTCCAAAACCCTAACCAATTTGGCCTGTGCGTGTTCCCCGTGTTGAAAATGTAATCCCCTTAAAACGCCGATGCTAGATTTGCTCTGGTTGTCTTGAATAAAATTCACATTCAAACCCGTCTTTTCAAAAAACGTACGCTGGTTAAAACTCTCAAAAAAATAACCCCGATTATCACCAAATACGGTATCGTGAATAATCAAGCAATCAGCCAATTTGGTGGTTTCTATGCGCATGGATTATCTGTTTTCGTACATGCCGTTATAATAATTCTGATAAGCACCACTGGTTACATTTTGCAACCATTCCTTGTTGCTCAAATACCAATCAATAGTTTCACTCAACCCTTGTTCAAAAGTAACCGTTGGCTTCCAACCCAATTCCTTATTAATCTTGGTGGCGTCAATAGCATAACGGCGGTCATGACCTGGACGGTCTTTTACATAAGTGATCAGCTTCTCGCTGTATCCTTTTGCACGGCCTAGTTTCTCATCCATCTGCGCACAAAGTAATTTTACTAGGTCAATATTTTTCCACTCGTTAAAGCCGCCAATATTATAGGTTTCACCATCCACGCCTTGGTGGAAAATCAAATCAATTGCCAGTGCATGGTCTTTTACAAAGAGCCAGTCACGGGTGTATAAACCATCGCCATAAACGGGCAAAGGTTTTTCTTCAATGATATTGTTGATGAAGAGAGGAATCAGTTTTTCAGGAAAATGATAAGGGCCATAATTGTTAGAGCAATTAGACACTACGGTTTGCATGTGATAGGTTTCTCTATAGGCACGTACAAAATGGTCCGATGCCGCTTTACTAGCAGAATAAGGAGAGTTGGGATCATAAGCAGTAGTCTCTAAAAAGAATCCTTCTGCACCCAAGCTTCCATAAACCTCATCGGTAGAAATATGATAGAAACGGTGTTTGCTATAATCAGCCGCCCATTTTTTGCGAGCAGTGTTCAATAAGTTTACAGTTCCAATCACGTTGGTGTATACAAAATCCAAGGGCGATACAATGCTACGATCTACATGGCTCTCTGCCGCCAAATGCACTACATCGGTAATGCCATGCGCGTCAAATGCTGCATCCAAAGCGTCAGCGTCCAATATATTGATCTTGAGAAAATGATAATTGGGAGACTGGTCAATGTCTTTGAGGTTCTCTAGATTACCCGCATAAGTAAGGGCGTCTAGGTTATAAATGCCGTATTCAGGATATTTCTGAACAAACAAACGAACCACATGCGAGCCAATGAATCCGGCACCGCCAGTTATTAAAATATTTTTTTTCATGTAACCTATTGAAGTGTTGAAAAAATCGCTCATAAAGGTAGTCACAGTTAGAGGCTTGTCAAAATAATTCTATGTGAAATGGAAAGCAGGGTTTCAATCCTTATCTTCAAGTTCAAATACTTGCCATGAACCAACGCTACTACTCATTAGACGTATTTAGGGGTGCCACAGTGGCCCTGATGATTTTGGTTAATAATCCCGGTTCATGGGGTCATATTTTTGGGCCTTTGGAGCACGCACCCTGGCATGGTTGCACCCCAACAGACCTAGTATTCCCCTTCTTTCTATTTGCTGTAGGTAATGCCATGGCATTTGTGATGCCGCGTTTTGAACAGGCAGGACCGGCCCATTTCTGGAAAAAAGTAGTCAAAAGAACCGTTTTAATCTATGCCATTGGTCTATTCCTCAACTGGAGCCCCTTTGTAAAATGGGATGGTGAAAACCTGGTGGCCAAGACCTGGGAGAATATTAGGATCATGGGGGTTTTGCAAAGAATTGCGCTTTGCTACTTTTTTGCATCCGTGATTGTGTTCTATGCCAAAGCCCGTGGCGCATTTGTGGTTGGAGCCATTTTTCTATTGGTCTATTGGGTTATTTGTATGCTCTTGGGCAATCCCGCCAACCCTTATGCTCTAACAGGATGGTTTGGAACCGATGTAGATATTAAGCTTTTGGGCATGACCCATATGTATAAGGGAGAAGGTGTGGCATTTGACCCCGAGGGATTGGCCAGTACCCTACCCGCTATTGTGCAAGTGATCTTTGGTTACTTGGTTGGTCAATACATTCAACAAAAAGGCAAGACATATGAAATGCTCAGCCATCTCTTGATAGCAGGAATTGTGCTCTGCGTTGCAGGATATGCCTGGGACATGGTCTTCCCCATCAACAAAAAAATCTGGACCAGTAGTTATGTCTTGTACACCAGCGGTCTTGGCATACTCACCCTGTCAGTACTTATCTACCACATTGAATTCAAATCTGTCACCGGTGCATGGAGTAAGTTCTTTGACGTATTTGGCAAGAACCCACTCTTCATTTTTGTACTCAGTGGATTTCTTCCCCGCGTTACTGCGCTAATGCGATGGGTAGACCATGTAGACGAATCTGGCAAAAAAATCTATACTTCTTTCTTCCCCTGGTTTTATGAGCATGTCTGCAAAAACGCATCAACTGATTTGCGAGTAGGCTCACTGCTTTATGCTCTTTGCATGATCAGTTTTTTCTGGCTCATTGTCTATGTATTGGATAAGAAGAAAATCTATATCAAGGTTTAGCTGCGCCATGGGATTCGCATATTATTAAAATTTGAATCTTAAATAAACTATTGAGATTTCATTTTTGAATTTCTTTATTCAAAACATCTTTTAGTTC
>NCHJ01000086.1:1382-12953 GCA_002256765.1 Bacteroidetes bacterium 24-39-8 | reverse complement strand
AAATACAAGTGGGAAGAAATCAAGCCACAAGTAGACCATGTGATTTTCCCAGCAGCCAATGGCAATCCTGAGAAGCGGTCAACCTACTAGCATTACCCGTATCAGTAGGTAACATGTCTGGACCTTTACCCATCCACAAACTATCTTGCTCTTTGGATGTTGCCTCTTTCTGAATGTTGCTGAATAAATCTTTTTTCAGCAATAATTTACCAATAATCAACACCAAGCAAACTAGTAAAGCCAGTTTAAGATATTTACTTTTAACCTGCATTAATTAACGCCAGATTTCAAATAACTCCAACCATCTTCCTGCTTTAAAACTAATTCTGCCACACCAGAAGGAACCGTAATTGCCTGTATCAACAAATGTGATTTTTCAATATGGAGTTTTCTCATAGAATTTTCACACGCTGCAAAAACCACACCTGCTTTTGACATAGCTATTATATCTGTAGCTAAATGTGTTTTGTCTTTTACCAAAAAATCAAGTGCTTTACCATGAACCACTAATTCTACTTGAATATTGTTTGGCCATACTTTCTGTAGATTCCTAATATTTCCAATAGTTGCTGACCAAGCAGTAGTATCCGCAGTATTCATTTGAACCACTACTTTATGCGGCTTTCGATTACCATCCTGAGCCAATACTTGGTTACTAAACATAACGGTTAGTAATAAAAACAAAAGGGAAAAGCTATAATTACGCATCTAATTTTTTTATGAATATACTCAAATCAGTTGGAACTTTAAGACATCAATTCTCGTCTACAAATTGATTAAATGTTTCATTATATCTATCCCCCACATTTGGATAACGCTTCATTAACCTTTCTATTTGGTCAAAGTCAGATGCATTCATTTGTACTTGTAATGCCCCTAGATTTTCTTTTAAATAATGGACATTCTTGGTACCGGGAATGGGTATGATCTTGTTTGACTTTGAAAGCACCCAAGCAATGGCTAATTGAGCTGGACTGCACTGTTTGGCAGCAGCTATAAGCGCAAATTCATCAATCAGTTTCTGATTATTCAAAGCATATGCTCCTTGATAACGAGGAAGTTTTAATCGAAAATCATTTTGGCTTAATTGGCTTGCCAACACTTTATGGCTCATCAATCCCCTTGACAAAGGACTAAACGCTACCAAACTAATATTTAATGTTTCACATAAGGGCAGAATTTCGGATGCTACATCTCTACTAAGTATAGAATATTCGCTCTGCAAAGCAGCAATGGGATGAATAGCAGTTGCCCTTTTAATTGAATTGGGGGAAGCTTCAGATAATCCAAGAAATCTTACTTTTCCCTCTTTTACCAAATCAGCCATTGCTCCAACGGTTTCTTCTACAGGAATTTTGGGATCTATTCTATGAGCATAATAAAGGTCAATTACATCTGTTTGAAGTCTTCTCAAACTAGCTTCCACTGATTTTTTAATATATGCAGGAGAACCATCTAAACATAGTTTTCCAGCAGCATCATTATAAAACCCAAACTTGGTAGCAATAATTATTTTTTGCCTATTGGGTTTTAGCACTTTTGATATCAGTTCTTCATTTTTTCCACTAGCGTACATATCTGCCGTATCCCAAAAATTAATCCCCCATTCAATAGAAGCTTCTAAAGTTGCAATAGATGCAGTATCGTTAGGTATCCCATATGCATGGTTCATTCCCATACAACCTAATCCAATAGCTGATAGTTGTAAACCAGTATTACCTAAATGCCGGTATTCCATATTTAAATTTGGTTGAAAATACCAAATTTAAAAACTATTTAACGTACAAAGTACTTCCATTGTATTATAGTACAGAATTCTACAAATATTAAAATCAATTGAAAGATTATTTTTTTGCAGCAGTGAAACTAATTGATGACACTACATTCAATTTAGTTGGTGGACTAGGTAAATTAAAGGCCTCGGCTACAGAATGATCTAATGCCTGAAATTTTTCACCCAATAGTTGAGAAACAGATGCAGCAATTTGCTTCTGATAAATTACTTCTTTATATTTTATTTCTCCTTCAGCCAAAATACCTGGCCCAATCATGGCCATCCAAGCTTCTCCCGAACCCTTTACCCAAAATCCATGTTTTGCCCAGTTTAATGTTTTGCTACCTCTACCATGATCTGTGGTAATCACAAAAACTGTATTGTCTTTGTAAAAAGGGTCTGTTTGAACATAGTACCAAAGCTCAGCAATCATTTGATCAAACTGATGAGCTTTTTGCAAATATTGGTCATACCTACCTAAGTGAGCAAACTCATCTGTTTCTCCTAAACCAAGAAATAGCATTTTGGGATGTTTGGATTCAATATAATTTTTTGCAGATGCAAATGTTAAAAGGTCTTGTCTAGTATGTTTTTTTTCAGATATCCCATTTTGTAACTGATTAATAATATTGTTCAAACTATCGCTTTCATCCAAAGACTCATATCCCCCATTTACAGTTATCCCACTTCTTTTTTCATTTAAAATAAAGGGCAAAATATTCCAAGAACTAAATGCTACTACCCTACCGGAATAAGCTTCCAGTTTATTGAAATACTCTAATAAATTGGAATTCCTGTTCTGTACTGCTAAATTTGGAATAAAATTTTTATCCGCAAATCCAGTAAGAATTTCATTATATCCGGGATAGGATATTTTGTACAAATTGGCAACCTTTACCTCATTCCCAAAATCCTTATTTCCAGAAAGTCTCCCTTTTTTAGCAATCACAGACCAAAAAAAGGGAAGTAACTTTTTTCTTCTTTCTTCTAGATTTTCATGCCAAAACTGGTCAATCAAGATTCCAGTGTCTTTTACTGCTTTTGAATTACGGATTAAAATTAAATCCGCTCCTTTAAAAACTTCTTGCCATCTAAATCCATCTGTAGTAATAATAAACAGATTGGGTTTACCACTATTTAGACTATTTGCCAATGATTGAGATTGAGCAATTGTGCAAAACAATAGGAATAATAAAAGCAATTTGCTTTTCATATGGGATGGTTTTTCAAAGAAAGCATGTTAAGATTGCCTTAGCGTTAAACCATCATTACCAAAAGGTTATGAAAAACAGCATAAAAAAAAGCTTTCTTAGGTCTATTGCATTCCAAATAGTAACTTAACTATTCAAATTGTTCATAATGAAAGAAGCCCTGTTATTCGTTATAATTAGTTTTTCAGTTTCCATGAAAACTATCTCTCAAACTAGGCAACCCAATATTTTGGTCATATTTTCTGACGACCATGCGCAACAAACCATCAGTGCTTATGGCAGCAAATTAATGCAAACTCCCGGAATTGACAGAATTGCCAAGGAAGGTGCCATATTCACCAATACATTTGTCACCAATAGCATCTGTGCTCCAGCAAGAGCTGTATTGTTAACTGGAAAATACAGCCATCTCAATGGGCTAAAAGACAATGCGCCTCGCAGATATTTTAATGGAGAACAAGAGCAAGTACAAAAAATATTGCAACAGGCTAACTATCAAACCGCCTGGATTGGCAAATGGCATTTACAATCACTTCCCAAAGGATTTGACTATTGGAAAATACTTCCTGAACAGGGGAACTATTTTCAACCAGACTTTATTAGCATGCCCAATGATACTGTTCGTTACAAAGGATATGCAACCAATATTATAAGTGATTTTTCTATTGACTGGCTGAATAAGAGGGATAATAGTAAACCATTTTTTTTGGTGGTTGGTGAAAAAGCTACCCACCGAAATTGGATGCCAGATACCACAGATCTTGGTGTATTTGACAATCAGGAATTTCCTTACCCTGACAATTTCTTTGACGATTATAAGAACAGAAAAGCCGCAGCTAATCAAGACATGACCATTAGTCAAACCATGGTTTTGAGCAATGATTTAAAACTAGGTATAGATTATACCAAACCTGGTATGTTTGGGCGGATGAATGCTGCTGAAAAAAAGGTATACGAATCCTACTACAAGAAAATAAAAGCTGAGTATGAAGCCATCAAAACTGATAGTATGGCTGTTGTTAAATGGAAATATCAACGCTACTTAAAAGATTATCTAGCTACTGCTAAATCTTTGGATAGAAATATTGGAAGAATCCTAGACTATTTAGACAAATCACATTTAGCAGAAAATACCATTGTCATATATGCTTCCGACCAGGGATTCTATATGGGTGAACATGGCTGGTTTGACAAGCGATTTATGTATGAAGAAAGTTTGAGAACTCCTTTTGTCATGAGGTATCCTGGCGTTATTAAACCCGGAACTACCATACCTAATATGGTGGTCAATATTGATTTTGCACCAAGTATTTTGGGCATGGCAGGTATAAAAGCACCTGCAGAAATGCAGGGCATGAACCTTGTGCCTTTATTAAAAAAAGAACCCTTAGAAATTCCATGGCGCAATTCTATGTACTATCATTATTATGAATTTCCAGAACCTCATAGGGTGGCACCTCACTTTGGTATCAGAAATAAAAAATATAAATTAATAAGATTTTATGGCTTAGACAATTCTTGGGAGCTATTTGACTTAGAAAAAGACCCAACAGAAATAAAGAATTTAATAGCACAGAAATCAAGTCAATCAACTATTCAAAAACTAAAAAAGGAGCTACTAGAATTGGCCAAACAATTTAAAGACCAAGAAGCAGTTGACATATTAGATAAGGAATTGCAAACAAATAGTTTTTAATATACCCTGAAGCGGGTATAAATAAATACAGGATTCTCAATAATTTCAATTATTTAACCCTAAACAAATACATATGAAATTACATCACTTAAGCTGCATTGCTATTGGAGCAATTATGGCTTTGACTTCTTGTACTTCTCAAAAAACAGAAAGCCCCGAAGCATCAGCTACTACAAGTTTTAATTTAGATTCTGTAAAAGCTGAAATTGCTGCTAGTAATGCTACTTATGGTTCAAGTTTTGCTAGCGGAGATAGTGCCGCATTTGTTGCACATTATACAACCGATGGTTGCGTAATGCCAGAAAATACGCCAAAACTTTGTGGCGCTGGACCTATTACTGCTTTTTTTAATGGTGGTATGAAAATGGGAATTAAAGACATTAAATTAACAACTGAAGAAGTAATGGGAGGCCCCGAAGTTGTTGTAGAAACAGGCAGTTATGAAATTCTTGGAGACAATTCTGTCAGTTTTGACAAGGGCAAGTTCATTGTTTCATGGAAAAAGGAGAACGGAAAATGGAAAATGCATAGAGATATCTGGAATACCAATAATCCAGCACCTGCTGCCAAATAATCAATAGGTTTCAACAACCTCAAAACCGGCCATGTGCCGGTTTTTTTTATCAAAATTGGTACATCAAACTTAAACTAAGATTTCTACCGGCCCCGTTAATACCTGAGCCATGCATTCTGTAGTCAACATTGAATACATTAATCAATGCAGTATTTATTTGAACTTTTCCAATTCCATAACCCGCATATATATTCCATAAATTCCAACCAGGAGTGCCACCCAATGGAATCCGATTATCATCCTTATCGCCTTGGGCCAATCTATCTTGTTTAGATGCAAACAGATTTTCTATTGATGCTGTCCAAGTTTTATAATGGTATTTCAATTGTATTTGACCATTCATAGGTGGCACCCTACGCATGGGTTCATTTTTAGAAGTATTTTGACCATATATTTGACTAAAGCCACCTTTCAACAGCCAATTTTTAGACAGGTGATAAGCCATTTCTATTTCTAATCCTCTAACAAAAGATTCCTGACTATTCTCTTTAATATAAACGTTATAGCCACCTATTTGCTGACCAGGAAGCTGAACCCTAGTTACCAAATCATTTAATTGCATATAAAATAGCGCTAGAGAAGACTGAAAACGCTTGCCTTGTAAACGGTATCCCAATTCTGTATTATAAGACTTCTCCGGTTTCAATCCATAGGCTGGAACTTCATACCTAAAGTCTACCAATCCCAAAGTTCCCATATCATCAATATTCGGGGCTCTATAACCAGTGCTGAATGAACTATAAAGAGACTGGTTGTCACTTAAGTGATACAGCAATGAAATATTTGCTACTAAAGAAGATGGCTTAACAGTTACTTCACCTAATTGATTAGCTCCAGCCGCCGTATCCTTGATCTTTATGGCAAAACTATTGTAACGCAAACCAGCATTTATTTGAAATTTATGAAGATTAAGTTGGTGCAGTGAATAAACAGAAAAGTTGGCAGATGATGCATTGTCAGGATACAAACCTCTTTGCATTAATACTGTTCCATTTGATATACTTATTTGTTGTTTATTACTATTTACTTGATCATGGTACCATTCTATTCCTGATATAGCAGTCCAATTTTTGCTAAATTTTGAATCAATCTGTGCGGTAAGACCAAGGGTTTTCACTTTATCAGTTTCTTCAAATTTATTTGTAGCTCCGTTTTTATAATAAGACCTGATTTCTTTGGTCTGCTGAAAAGAAGCTGTAAAACTTGCTTTTGAGAACAAAGGAGATTTACCAGGAATTTCAATCTTTGCATAATGTAGCCCTCTTACTTGAGGTGCAAAATTGTAAAAATCAAAATTCTCCAGTTTCACGCGATGGTATAACGGAACATTTTTTTGAATCAACTGTTGACTAGCAATGGTTATGATAGTTTCGTTTTTCAATTTCCATTTGGCTTGAAAATCATAAGCCTGTTCTCTATAGCCTGATGGACTCTGAATACCTGTGGTATCTCCACCAATAAGATCACCAAATTTTCTGCTACTACCCCCAATATGAAAAGCAAAGTTCTTAGAACTATAATCTAATTCCGCTCTACCTGTATATTCCATATTTCCAGAAACCATTTTACCCAAAACAGACCCTGACCAAGAATTATTGGTGTTAAAATTTGCTCCTTTTGAAAAAACTTGAATAACCCCTCCCATTGCATCAGACCCATATTGAACAGATCCAGTGCCCCTAACAACTTCTATACTTGCAATAGAATAAACATCAATGGTATTAAAATATTGATTGGGGCCATAACGGTAAGTACTATTATTAAGCCTAATTCCATCTAACAATAATAAATTCTGATTACCCGTCAATGCTCGAACAAACGGCGAGCCTCCACCGTGATTGGTTTTTTGAACAAATATCCCTGTATTGCCCGTTAATGACTCTGGTGCTGTTCTAAAACCAGCTGATTGAATCTCATTAGCTGAAATTCTATTAACTGAAAATGGCAGATTAATGGCATTTGTTTTTTGTCTGGTTGCCGTAACAATCACTTCTTTTAAAAAAGCACTATCCCCTAAATTATTATTTGATTGGGAAAATCCAAGAACAGGAATTGACAATAGGATAAAAAGATACTTCATGAGCACTTAGTAATTAATACACAAGGTTAACTATGCTTAAAATTAAGTACAAACTATTTGGATAAATTAACTATTTGATTAAATAGCCAAATCAAGCAGTTTTTCTAACAAGACTAATTGATTACCAGCACGAATTAAATTTTGACCAGGGTATTTTGACCCATAATAAACATCATTATTTAAGTAATCCGTTAAAAATCGCAATGCCTGCATATAAACCATAAATTGTCCTGCATATGGTATAGCCTCTATTTCATCCTTAGATAATTCGGTACCCATTTCTGAGCAATAGCCATTAATCACAGATTGATAGAATTCTTTTCTAATAACAATCTTAGCATAATTCGCTTCTTCCTCACTTACAGGACATAGATAAGTACGCATCATATCACCCAAGTCAGAAATAAAATACCCTGGCATCAGGGTATCTAGGTCAATAACACAAATGGCTTTGTCCTGGCTATCAAACAATACATTACTGATTTTAGTGTCGTGATGTGTTGGTCGTATTTTAAAATTGGGGTTCCTAATTATTTGCTCAAAGCGATGTGTAATAAAACGATAAGTGACTAATTTTTCAATGATATCTTTAGCACCTGTGATTCGTTCTTGGTTGCCATGTTCCATAGCATCCAAAAATTGCTGGTCACGCAATACAAGGTCATGAAATTTTGGTAGTGTTGTTTTTAATTGACTACAATTAAAGCCTGCTAGATTTTTGGTAAACAATCCAAATTGCCTAGCTGCTTCAAAAGCTTGTTCAGGGGTTTCTAAAACTAATTTAGCATGAGAGTCTTTTACAAATGGAAAGATTCTAAAATAGACACCATTTACCATAATCATGGAATCACCGGCCCTAGTTCTCTTGGGCCTAACAAACAAATATTCAGGATGATGCTCAAAAAGATATTGAGCTATTACATCAATATTAGAAGCAATAGCCCAAGGATCCGGAAATACCAACAAATTGATGGTTTGCAAAATATAGTCTTCAGAACCGTACTGCAACTTCCATGTATGATTGATTAACCCATTCCCAAATACAGCTGCCAACACCGGGTGTTGAATCATACCATATTCCTCCCAGATGATTTCTGGTATTTCCATATCCTTTCCTTTATTCTATACTAATAAGCATCTGTTAATGAAAACACTGGTTTTCTGAACATCCATTGTCCTCCAGTAAAATCAGGAAACTCAACGGTTTGACTACCCAAATCAATTGACTTTTCACTCAAAGGTGTGATAGCACTCCAAGTAGCTGCATCATATACATCCATTGGGGTTGCTCTACTATTTTTGATACTTTCAATCAAGGCATGAATCACAAAAAAGTCCATACCACCGTGTCCTGCACCTTCTGTTTCTTTACTCCAACGTTGCCATAAAGGATGGTCATATTTTTCTAACCATGCTTTTGCATCTTCCCATTGGTGAGATTTTGCAGTCTTTCCTTCAATATATAAACTCTTGTTTACATCCATCCATAAACCTTCTGTCCCTTGCACCCTAAAGCCCAAAGAATAGGGTCTGGGCAAATTGGTATCATGTTGCAATAACACGGTTTCTCCATTGACACAGTTGATAGAAGTGGTTACCACATCGCCCAAGCGAAAATTTACTTTTGCATTGGGATGGTTTTCACCACCTTTCTTTACAATATGATTGTGTAAACCCCTAGCTTTTGAAGAGAAGGAACAAAGTGAATTAAATCTATTACCCCTATTGATATTGATATAATGTGCAATTGGACCTACCCCATGGGTGGGATACAAATCGCCATTTCTATGTACAGAATGTTCGGTTCTCCATTTAGCTTCTGAATATCCTTTCTCACCAAATTCAACACCGTGACCATAGACATTGACTCCATCATTAAATTTCACTTCTCTTAAATCATGCTGATACCCACCTTGCAGATGAATCATTTCTCCAAAAAGACCTTGACGTACCATATTCAAAATGGCCATTACATCTCTTCTGTAACAAACATTTTCCAGCATCATTACATGAGCCTTGTATTTTTCAGCAGCATGAACTACTTCCCAATGATCTTCCAAACTGGTACCAATCATTACTTCTGAACCAATGTATTTAATCCCTGATTCTAAAGAAAAAAGAATCATGTCTTTATGCCATTCCCAAGGAGTTGCAATAACTACCCCATCTAATTGCTTTTTTTCCAACATGCGTTTCCACGCGTAGTTATCACCCGTATAAATTTCTGGCATTTTTTTACCAGATTTTTGAATCATTTCTTTTGCTTCATTAATGGTTCTTGCATCAACATCGCAAATGCTTATCAATTCCACATCTGACCTACGTAACAACAAATCCAAATGGTTCAATCCCCTCTGTCCAACACCAATAATTCCCATTTTCACTTTCTGATCGGCCTTTCTGGCAAATAATTGGCTATTAGGTGCAAAAGCAACAGATGCTGCTGCTAAACCTGCGTTGCGTATGAATTCTTTTCTTTGCATGATATATATTTTGAAAAATATGAGTGAATCTATGATAATTGTTTAATCCTTAACCAATTTTACTGGAAATTTTGGGTGTATAAATTCCCATTCTTGTATATGAGCTTGTTGGTGCTCTTTTTCAACAATTTCATTCATTGTTTGAATGATGATGGGATATTGACTTGCAAGATCTTTTGTTTCTGCACTATCTGTACTTAAATCAAATAATTGCCAAGGTTGCTCTGGATGCTTACGTACCATTGTTTTAACAGCCTTCCATTTTCCCTTTCTAATGGCAATTTGTCCACCATTTTCTGGATATTCAAAATATAGCCAATCATGTTGTTTTTGAAGGGCTTTTTTACCAAATAATGAAGGCAAAAAAGAAATTCCATCTGTATCTTTTATTGGTTGACCTGTAATCTCGGCCAAGGTAGCCATGAAATCATACTGTGCAGAAATATGATTGGAGACAGTACCAGCTGGTATTTTACCAGGCCATCTAGCTATAAATGGTTCACGAATACCCCCTTCATATAACTCCATTTTCTGCCCCCGCAATCCTCCATTGCTATTAAAAAAATGTCTATCAACCCCACCATTAAAAGTGGCCCCATTATCACTAGAAAATAGAACAAGGGTATTTTTGTCTAAACCCAAGCTCTTGAGCTTTTCCAATATTATGCCAACCTGAGCATCCAAATAACTGATCATGGCAGCATAGGTAGACAAGGGATAAGGGGTAGAAGCATATCCTTGCCCTCCAAAATAAGGCTGCTCTGTAAATTTTCCTATATAACTATTGACCCATTCAACGGGTGCTTGCAAGGAAACATGGGGTAATGTATATGGCAGATAAAGAAAAAAGGGGCCTTTCTTATTTTGTTGTATAAATGCCAATGCCTTTTCCGTCATTTTTGCTGGTGCATAATCTTTGCCCTGATAGTAGGCAAAATTGGCGGACAATCCTTTAGAAGGGTCTTGTTTTAAATGAACGTTGATGGGTTTATTTTGAAGACTATCCCATTTCCCATTCTCCCAAAGATGTGTGGGATAATAATTGTGCGCTTGTTTTTGATCCAAATAACCATAGTAATAATCAAAACCTTGCTTCAATGGGTCTCCACTTGTATTATTCATGCCCAAACCCCATTTTCCAATGACTCCGGTTCTATATCCGGCTTGTTGCATTAATTTTCCTATGGTAAAAGTATTAGCAGGCAATGGCATTTGCCCCCCTTCTAAACTATCTGCAAATCCGCCTAATTCATAATTTCCATGTATATAGGAATGGCCGCCGTGTTTCCCTGTTAACAGCATACATCGCGCTGGTGCACATACTGGCGTACTAGTATAATGATTTGTAAACCTAATTCCATCTTGAGCCATTTTATCAAGATTTGGGGTCTTGATTTTTTGTTGGCCATAAACACCTAATTCTCCATATCCTAAGTCATCAGCATATATATATACAATATTAGGTTTATCACTAGTCTGACCAATGGATGAATGAATTCCTAATAGCGTTAGGCATAAACTATATCCAATTCTTTGTAATAGTTGCATCATTGAATAAACCTAATAATATTTATTCAAATGGCATCGTGCAAACGGTTGTGCAAATTGAATTTTATTCTTTCTCTGTCTTTAAAGGTTGCCATTGTCTTTTTTCACGCAAAATCAATAACAAACTAGCAAGAATTAGGGAACTTCCTGCAGATAATAGACCAATAACTATTAACATCCAGTTCTCAGAAAGATTTACAAAAAT
>NCHJ01000086.1:0-1345 GCA_002256765.1 Bacteroidetes bacterium 24-39-8 | reverse complement strand
TAAAATGAGACTAAAAAAAGCTATAAATAAACAAGTCAGGATAATGGGCTTGTGGCTCATATATGCACGTATTAGGGGTATGGAAAAAAAGTGGAACAAATTAAGGTTTTTTTTCTCATATTCTAACACGGTGAAAACACCGAATTTTTGAAATTTCTTGGTTATTTGAGCAGCGAAGTAGCTTTTTGAACGGCGGGATCAAACTGATTAGATACTTCATAATACCCTTCTGTGCGCCAAATTTGTCTAGCCATCAAGATTTGCATTCTTTGAGACACTTGCTTTGTCTCTATTTGACTGAAACTGTTTAGTGCAATACTATCGGCAGTCAAAGCAAAATTACGCAAAGCATCCAATTCAGTTTTACCGGGTTGAAATCCATTTATAAGATCCATTGGTTTTGTCATTCCACTGAATTGTTTCTTATTTTGTACATAATAACGGTACACAAAATTGTTCAAACTATTTTTATAATAAAGCTTCAAGAGCAATGGACTAACCCTGCTTGTGTCTAATGGAACAAACACGTCTGGAGTAATACCTCCACCCCCATACACCAATCTTCCCCCAGGGGTTTTAAACGATTTTCCTTTGGGGGCAGTTGTATCAGCTTTGATAAGTGATCCATTATGATACCTTTCTAATAATTCTTCATTATAAGCATTCTTATCTTTCCCATAAGGCTTTTGAATATTCCTCCCCAATGGGCTAAAATATCTAGCTACGGTTAACCTAACAGCACTCCCATCAGAAAGCTGAAACTGGGTTTGAACCAACCCTTTACCAAAACTCCTTCTGCCCACAATGGTTGCCCTATCCCAGTCCTGAAGTGCACCACAAAGTACTTCACTAGCTGAAGCAGAAGTTTCATCTATTAATACTACCAGTTTACCTTTTTCAAAAATACCATCGCGCTGAGCCCTAAAATCAGTTCTACTTACTTTATCACCTTCTGTATAAACAATTAGTTTGTCTTCACTCAAAAACTCATCCGCAATAGCAGTGGCTTCTTTCATTAATCCTCCCCCATTACCACGTAGATCTAAAATTAATTGCTTCATACCCAGCTTTTGCAATCTCCCCATATTTTCCATGAACTCTTCATAAGTACGGTCTGCAAACCGGTTGATTTTCAAAAATCCTGTTTGATTATCCATCATATAAGCAACATCTACAGAAGGTACAGGAATCACAGCACGCTCAACTACTAGTTTGATTAATTGCCCATCTCTAACTAGATTAATTTTTACGGATGTTCCTTTTTCACCTTTCAATAATTTCCTAATTTTTTCAGCACTTATATTCTTTCCGGTAATGGACAAACTATCGTTGACCATGATCAATT
>NCHJ01000085.1 GCA_002256765.1 Bacteroidetes bacterium 24-39-8 | reverse complement strand
TAATTCAACCTTATCCCAAGAACACCCCATTGGTAGATTACAAGCTGCGCAATGTGACGGTTAAACTAAAAGACAGCTTAGAAAAAAACACTACTTATGCCATCAATTTTGGGAATAGTATCAAAGACGTAAATGAGGGAAATTTGGCCAAAGAATTGACCTATGTTTTTTCTACTGGCAATCAAATAGATGGGAATCAATACCAAGGAACCGTGATGCTAGCTGAAACCGGTAAAACCGATAGTAATTTTATAGTAGTGTTGCATAATATATTGGAGGATAGTTCCATTAAAAAGAACCGTCCTAGGTATATGACTAAGCTAGATGGGAAAGGTAATTTTCGCTTCAAATACTTACCTGATGGGCGTTTCAACGTGTTTGTACTACCCAATGATTTTACCAAAAAATACGATGATAGTACCAAAATCTTTGGTTTCTTAAATGCGCCTATTTTGATTAATGGCAATCCTAGAACAGATACCCTTTATGCGTATCAGGAATATAAAAAGATTGATAAGCCTAGTACCAGTTCCAATAATAATAACGCCAAATTGAATGAACGAAAAACAGAGGACAAACGTCTTAAATACAAAGCCAGTTTAGACAATGGCCAACAAGACTTATTGAATCCCTTGGTACTTACTTTTAATAGAAAAATCAAACAATGGGATAGCAGCAAGATTCGTTTTATGGATACGCTATATCAACCCATAACTGGCTATAAGATTAGTATGGATAGTACCCAAACCAAGTTTAGCATCCAATATCCTTGGAGGGAGAAAACTAGTTTTAGAATCATCATAGCCAAAGATGCTTTCAGCGATACGGCTGGGTTAAACTTACCCAAGGCAGATAGTGCCCGTTTTGTGACCAAGCGAGAAGCAGAGTATGGCAGTTTTAGACTCCGTTTTACCAATTTGGACTTATCTAAACACCCAGTCTTGCAGCTGATCCAAGAAAATAAACTTGTGGAATCCATCCCTTTAACGAGTCCAGATTATATTAGGAAAAGATATCGCCCAGGCGAATATGAACTGCGCATTTTGTTAGACCAGAATCAAAATGGGGTTTGGGACCCGGGTAATTATTTAAAGAAGCTCCAACCTGAATTGGTACGTGCGTATACTAAAAAAATGGTCATCCGAGCAGATAGAGACACTGATCTGCGCTATACCTTTTAATAAAACTAATTAGGCTAAAAATGTAATAAAATCGCTAGGTTTTTCGTTAGAATTTCTGTAAACTTGACTGTCTATGGATGAAGCTACCGTAAAAACCAGATTTAGGAATAGCCTTAGGGCTAAAAACACTTTTATTTTTAGTGTGGTAGTTTTCGGATTCTGGGTATTGGTAAATAAGGTGGCAACTTCTGACTTGGTATTGGTGGGTGTTATTCTTGAACTGCTTTGGATGCCCATGTGTCTTTCCTTATTGATTATTCCCTTTATTTCCTATTTGTCTTGGAAAAAGGAACGTTACCACGCAAGTTCCTTGCACTTGTATTCAATTCTCATGGTGATTTTGACCATTCTTTGGGTAATGATTCGCAATTTATAGTGTACGCATTAGATTGATCATACTGATTTTCTGCAGATTCAATGCCATTCACCAGCTCAAAACAACCTTTTACAAACTTTAGCGCCTCCCTCTTGGGTTTTAGAAAAAAACTGACTAATTTAATATTCAGCTTTTAAATATTAGAACCTGCCCCCGGATACTGATCAATTAAATTGTTCCCCACATGAACGATCATTACCATATTGAGGGCCATAGTAGAGAGGATTTGATTCTCATGCTCAATGCTTACCAGAAAGCCACAGATGAAAATATCTTCTGTTCCATAACCGATAAGGTTGGAAAAATCATCTATGCCAACCAAAAATTCTGTGACATATCAAAATACAGTATGGCCGAATTATTGGGTCAAACCCATAATCTGGTCAATGCCAGTTACCATCCTGAATCCTTTTTCAAAGAAATGTGGGAGACCATTGAATCTGGTCAGGTTTGGAAAGGAGAAGTTAAAAACAGGGCCAAAGACGGTACTTATTATTGGTTAGACTCCGTCATTATTCCTATCAAAGATGTGGATGGGGTGATACACCAGTATTTTTCATTGCGAACTTTAATCAGTGATAAGAAAGCTGCTGAAGAAGCTAAAAATCAGCGAATTCAAGAGTTAGAAGAATTATTACACATGCTATCACATGAAGTAAGGCAACCAGTTGCCAATATTTTAGGGATTAGCAAAATCTTTGAAAAATACCTAGATCAACCAGAAGAACTGATTAAACTGCTTTATTTTATCAAACAATCAGCAGAGTCCTTAGATATATTTACTAGAAAACTCACTTTATATGTACACGAGTTGGGTGTAAATGAGCGTAAATAGGCTGTTTAAGGCTAGATTTTCTAGATTTAGCTTTCTATTTCAATTAATAAGAATAATTTTGAACTAGTGTGAAAAAGCTATTAGTCACCATATTAGCCCTTGTTTACCTAGGTTCCTCAACGGGTGCAGTCATGCATTTGCATTATTGTATGGGCAAATTGGCGGAAACTAGTTTTAGCAAAAACACCAATACAACCTGTAGCAAATGTGGGATGACAGCTTCTCAGAAAAAAGGGGGCTGCTGTAAAGACGAAACTAAGTTTGTCAAAAATGAACAGGATCAAAAAGCTAGTCTTACCCAATTTGAATTTCAACAACTAGCAATTGCCTTTCAGCCTTTACCTTACTTTCATTTATCTACCCCGGAACTTAGCAATCAATTGCTGATTGCTTATGCATCAAACGCTCCGCCTGATATACATGCTCCCGCAGTCTACCTGCGCGTTTGCAGTTTCTTGATTTAGTATTTACTATCTATTGGTAGCCTAACAACAGTTGTTGGACTATTGGCATTTCTATGTCCCTTATTTATTCATTATAAAATTTACAAGATGAAAAAACTCAAATTGATGTTGGTGATAGCCACCAGTTTTCTTGCCACTAGTTTAATGGCTCAAGACAAAAAAACACAAGAAACCAAACAAGCACCCGCTGCTAGTTATGTATGCCCTATGCACGCTGATGTTACTGCAACTAAAGGTGGTAAATGCAGCAAATGTGGCATGGCCCTCAAAGAAGTAAAAAAGGCTAAAGCCACATTTGTTTGCCCCATGCATGCAGATATAACTTCTGACAAAGCAGGCAAGTGCAGCAAATGCGGTATGGCACTAAAAGAAGTGAAAGCAACTCATTAATCGGCCAAGGCCACATAAGCATCCAATATGGTTCAGAAACTAATTGAACTGGCGCTAAAAAACAGACTTATAGTACTCCTTTTATCGGGAATTCTTTTTGCTTGGGGTATATACGCTGTGAAACAGAATCCCATTGACGCCATTCCTGACTTAAGTGAAAACCAAGTAATAGTTTTCACGGAGTGGATGGGAAGAAGCCCACAAGTAATTGAAGACCAAGTAACCTATCCACTTGTCAGCAATTTGCAAGGGATTCCAAAAATCAAAAATATCAGGGGCTCCTCTATGTTTGGGATGAGTTTTGTGTATCTGATTTTTGAAGACAATACCGATATCTATTGGGCAAGAACCCGAGTGATGGAGCGTTTGAATTTTGCGCAACGTTTATTACCTCAAGGCGTTAGTCCCAGTTTGGGCCCTGATGGAACTGGCGTAGGTCATGTGTTTTGGTATCATTTGGATGCACCCAAAATGGACTTAGGAGAACAACGTGCTTTGCAGGACTGGTATGTAAAACTAGCCCTGCAAACCGTTCCTGGCGTGGCTGAAATAGCTTCTTTTGGCGGGTTTGAAAAACAGTATCAACTAGTGATTGACCCAGTAAAACTGCAGTACTACAACGTGTCATTGATGGATGTGATGAACAAGGTGAAAGCCAATAATAATGACGTAGGTGGTAGGAAATTTGAAATGGCAGACATTGCTTATATTATTAGAGGATTGGGCTATATCAAGAATAAAGAAGACGTAGAAAATATTGCTCTAGCCAATTACAACGGCATCCCCGTTAGGGTTAAGGATATTGGATCTGTTCAAATGGGGGGAGATCTAAGACTTGGTATTTTTGATATGGATGGAAAAGGAGAAGTGGTTGGCGGTATAGTAGTCATGCGTTACAATGAAAATGCTAACAAAGTCATTGAAGCTGTAAAATCAAAAATGAAAGAAATTGAAAAAGGCTTGCCAGAGGGAGTTCATTTTAAAACTTCTTATGATAGAAGTACCCTGATTCAAGAAGCCATTGAATCAGTAAAAGGAACCCTGATAGAAGAAATGATTGCCGTTTCTATTATTGTTTTGATTTTCTTATTTCATTGGCGCAGTGCCCTAATTATTTTAATTCAATTACCCATTTCAGTTACAGCGGGTTTCATCTTTCTAGAAATGTTTGGTATCTCTTCAAATATTATGTCATTAACAGGTATTGCTCTTGCAATAGGTGTGGTAGTTGATGATGGAATTGTTATGGTTGAAAATGCTTACCGGCATTTGAGTGAAGCGCAAACCGAAAAGATCAAATCATCTAAAAAATCAGCGCTATGAGTAATTGGTTTAACAGACAAAAAGATCCGTTGACAGCAGAAGAAAGAAATGCTATTATTGAAAGGTCATCTAAACAAGTAGGGCCTGGTATTTTTTATTCTACTATTATTGTAGTTACTTCATTCCTTCCTGTCTTTCTTTTAACAGGTATGGAGGGTAAACTTTTTCACCCATTGGCTTGGACAAAAACATTTATTCTTTTAATTGATGCTTTTCTAGCAATCACATTAGCACCTGTTTTAATTTCCTTTTTCCTAAAAGGTAGATTAAAACCCGAGAGTGCCAACCCTATTACAAAAACATTAGAAAGAATATATACACCAATTTTAAAATGGTGTTTGAAATGGCGTAAATCTGTAATTTTTGTAAATATCATTGCATTAGTAACTGGCATTATTATGATGACCCATCTTGGTTCTGAATTTATGCCACCTTTAGATGAAGGCTCTTTATTATTTATGCCTGTAACACTGCCTGATGTTTCTAATTCAGAAGCAAAGCGGTTGCTACAAGTACAAGATAAAATCATAGGTTCTGTTCCAGAAGTATCGCATGTTTTGGGAAAGGCTGGAAGGGCAAATACTGCTACTGATAATTCTCCAATAAGCATGATAGAAACAGTCATTTTGCTAAAACCGCAATCCGAATGGAGAAAAGGTATAACAAAGGATGGTATCATTAATGAACTCAATTCAAAATTGCAAATACCTGGTGTTACCAATGGATGGACGCAACCAATTATCAACAGGATCAATATGCTTTCAACAGGGATACGGACCGATGTAGGTTTAAAAGTATACGGTCAAAACCTTGATAGCATATATGCTTTTGCTCAAACTATAAAAAAACAATTAGAAGGGATTAATGGCGTGAAAGATTTGTATGTTGAACCAATCACGGGAGGGAAATATATTGACATATCAATAAAGCGGGAAGAAATAGGGCGCTATGGTTTGAGTGTTGATGATGTAAATGCTATTATAGAAAGTGCTTTAGGAGGCATGAAACTAACCACAACCATAGAAGGTCGTCAGCGTTTTTCCGTAAATGCAAGATATGGTCAGGATTTTCGTAACAATTTAGAATCCTTAAAAAGAATTCAGGTACAAACTATGAATTTTGGGCCTGTGCCATTGGATGCTGTAGCAAATATTTCACTAGGTGATGGACCTCCAATGATTAATTCGGAGAATGCTATGCTGAGAGGAACAGTATTGTTTAATGTAAGAGAGAGGGATTTAGGTAGTACTGTGAAAGAAGCACAGGAAAAACTAAACCAAATGATTACCAAACTACCCAAAGGATATTTCCTAGAATGGAGTGGTCAATGGGAAAACCAAATAAGAGCTAACCGCACTTTAACAATGATTTTGCCTATTGTGATTCTCATCATTTTCATTGTGCTATATTTCACTTATCATTCCTTAAAAGAAGCAATTGTTACTATGATTACTGTTCCTTTTGCTTTGATTGGTGGTGTGTTCATGGTTTATTTCTATGGCATAAACTTATCAGTTGCAGTGGCCGTAGGCTTTATTGCACTTTTTGGAATGGCAATTGAAACCGCCATGTTAATGACTATTTACCTAAATGAAGCAATGAATAATATGGTTGCAAAACATGGTAATTCCAAAGAAACCCTTAACCCTGCTATTATTAGAGAATTTGTTATTGAAGGTTCTGCAAAAAGGTTACGACCAAAATTGATGACAGTTTCTGTAGGCCTCTTTGGTCTTATCCCTATACTATGGGCAACTGGGGTTGGTAGCGATATAATGAGACCAATTACCATTCCATTAATAGGAGGCACCATCTCATCCACCATTTATGTATTGCTGATTACACCCGTAATATTTGAAATGATTAAGGAAAGAGAATTAAAACGTAAAGGTAAAATTGAATTGATAGATGTTACAGAATAAACTACTCTCAACGTTGTTTGCATTAATGGTTGCTTTTAGCAGTCATTCCCAAACGCTAAAGCTCAATAATATTATTGATAGCATCAGAGCTTCACATCCTTTAGTCAAGATGTATGATAATGAAATACGCTCTATGGATGAAGCTGCAAATGGTGCAAGGAGTTGGATGCCACCACAGCTAGGCTTTGGTCAGTTTATGACACCCTATGATGTGCGTCTTTGGCATAGGGAAAGAGATATTCCAGGAATGGGATTTGTTATGGTTTCTGGGGAACAGATGATCCCCAATTCAAAAAAACTGGACGCAGATGAACGTTATATGAAAGCCATGTCTTCAGTAGAAAAAGAAAAGAAAAAAGCATCGTTGAATGAGTTAATTAGTGATGCCAAACAGTTCTACTTTGAATGGATAATCCTTAAAAAGAAACTTGGGATTCTCGCAGAGAATGAAAAGATTCTTGATTTTATGATTAAAAATGCTGAAATACGTTATAAAAACGGGTTAGAAAAAATCAGTTCTTATTATAAAGCAAAAGCGGCTTTAGGCGATGTTAAAAATATGCAGCTGATGTTCGAAAATGACATCCATGAAAAAAGAATCAGACTTAATGCATTAATGGATAGAAATGCACTTACCAATTTTGATATTGATACGTCTTACGCGCTAAGAGACTATTCAGAGATTGTATTTGATAGCACCCTTTTTTTTACAAATAGAAGTGATTTAAAATCTCTCGATCAGGAAATAAATCTAACCCAATTAAAACAGGAATCTGAAAAAGCAGCATTAAAACCACAATTTGGAATACGATATGATAATATGATTGGCTTTGGCGGGCAGCCTATGCAGTATACATTAATGGGAATGGTGAAAATTCCAATGGCAAAATGGTCATCAAAAATGAACAAGGCAAATATTGAAAGTCTAAAATGGAAAACCTATGCAATTCAATCACAAAAAGAAATGATGGCAAACGAATATAGTGGTATGGCATATGGCATGAGAAATGAACTTCAATTAAAGAAAAAGCAATTAAAGCTCTATGAAGAAAATATCATTCCTGTATTGAAAAATAATTACAAAACAATGCAATTGGGTTATGAACAAAATACAGAAGAATTATTTATGCTCTATGACGCATGGGAGAGACTAAACATGAAACAACTTGAATACGTAGAATTAATCAACCAATCACTTCGCATACAAGTAACAATTGAAAGAATTATTGAAAAAGAATAAGCCAATAATATGAAAAGAAGATCATTTTTGAAGATGTCTGGTCTTAGTCTTGGATCTGCTATTACTAGTGGCTCTGCAATTGGATTAATAGCCACATCAGGTTGTAAAAAAGACTTTCGAATGGGTCTAATGACAGTTCCAGTTCCAGTATCAGAAGGCAATTTTTCAAAACCCCTTTCTTACCCAATTCAGGCAGGGTCAAATTTTACAATTACGGCACAATCCACAACTGCTAATTTGAAAGGTGCTAACATTCCTGTTTTAGGCTATCAACCCAAGAGTTTATTAGGTCCTTCATTCAAAATAAACAAAGGAGAAACAGTTAATATCTTACTTCAGAATAATTTATCTGAGCATACAAATATCCACTGGCATGGATTGAAAATTCCTGCCCTTATGGATGGCCATCCTGACCAGCTAGCAAATGCTGGAGGTACATTTCGTTATCAATTTACAGTAAACCAACGGGCAGGCTTAAGCTGGTATCATCCACATCCACATGAACATACTGGCAAGCAGGTTTTTCAAGGCCTTGCAGGATTGTTCATCATCAATGATGCTGAGGAAGCATCATTAAATCTACCCTCAGATCAATACGAACTTCCTTTAATTATACAGGATAAACGAATTACAGAGAATGGCATCACTTATAATCCAACAATGGAAGAAATAATGGCTGGCTATATGGGGGATTCAATCCTCGTAAATGGCATCTATTCGCCATTTACCAATGTTAGCACGCGTTTCTATCGTCTTCGCATATTAAATGGATCCAATGCAAGAATTTATAACCTTGCATTGAGTAATTATGCTGATATGGTAATCATTGGAAATGACGGCGGTCTATTGAATAAACCTTCTGCCGTAAAAGAAATATTGATTGCACCTGGTGAACGTTTAGATGTACTTGTAAACTTTGCAGGAATTACCATTGGTACAGAAATTTTCCTACTAAGCAAAGAGTTTAGCAATGGCGGAAGTGCACAAGGAAAACAAGAATTTAAAATCATGAAGTTCAAAGTATCCAATAATGTTATGGATACATTCTCTTTACCTACAAATCTATCAAGTATCGCATCAGTTCCTACTTCATCCGTTGTTAAAACAAGAACTTTTGAAATTTCGAATGCAATGGAACATCATGGCTATCCTATGAACAATGGTATGCAAATGCGTCATAGAATTAACGGCATATTATTCGATAGCAACAGGATAGACGTTGGGGTATCAGCCAATACAAATGAAATATGGGTTTTCGATAATAGTGCCGGAGACGAACCTCATCCTATGCACTTGCATGGTGTATTCTTTCAAGTAATACAAAGAAATGGCGGAAGAGCTAGTCTTATTGCTTCTGAAACAGGATGGAAAGACACAGTATTAGTAATGGAAGGAGAAAGAGTGAGCGTGATTGTACCATTTGAAAACAACAAAGGAAAATATGTATTCCACTGTCATAACCTAGAACATGAAGATGATGGAATGATGTTGCAATATCAATTGAGTTAATTAAAAAAATATGAAGAAATTATTTTTTATACAATCCTTACTGATCATTATTCTGGCTATGGCCTGTAATAATAATAAGGATACAAAACCAGAACAAAAGGCAGAAGCAGTAAAAGAAATGTATACTTGCCCAATGCCCCAAGACTCTGTCTTCAGCGATAAACCGGGTACATGTCCTAAATGCGGAATGAATTTGGTAAAGATGCCACAGGATATTCATGAACATGAAAAAGTGGAATATACTTGTCCAATGCCCCAAGACTCTGTTTTCAGCGATAAACCGGGTACATGTCCTAAATGCGGAATGAATTTAGTAAAAATAGAAATTGAAAGTAACCCTTTAGTTGAAGTGGAGTTAGAATCTTTATTAAAACCCACAAACGAATTTGTTATATCATCTATTCCTGTAACAACAATTAAAAAAAGAAGCGAGCAAATAGAAATTGAAGCTTTAGGAAATATTGCATACGACACAAGGCAAACTGGCAGTATTTCAACAAGAGTCACAGGCAGAATAGAAAAGCTTTATGTTCGTTACCGTTATCAAAAAATAACTAAGGGACAAAGAATATTGGATATTTATAGCCCTGAATTGCTTACAGCACAGCAGAATTTATTATTCCTTTTAAAAAACGATGCAAATAATATAACATTTATACAAGCTGCAAAAGAAAAATTACTACTACTTGGAATGAGTAAAGAGCAATTGCAACAAGTTATTCAATCAGGTAATCCATCTTTAACAATTGCAGTGTACAGCAATTACAGCGGGCATATTCATGAAGCAACAAATAAAGGGTCTATGAATACTTCTTCTGTTAATATGAAAGATATTCCATTAATAACTGAAGAACTCATGTTAAAAGAGGGTATGTATATTCAAAAAGGGCAATCTGTTTTTACTGTCTTTAATCCTGACAAAGCATGGGTTATTCTAAACATGTATGGTGATAATCAGTCATTAGTAAAAATTGGTAATTCAGTAAAAGTGATTCCTGAAACTGCCCCTGATAAATATTTCAAGGCAAGTTTAGATTTCATTGAACCGTTTTACCGAAAAGAAAGTAAAACGCTTTCCGCAAGAGTTTACTTTAATAATGGTAGCCTAAAAATTCCAATAGGAAGCCAAGTTAAAGCAACAATTTTCGGAAATTCAAAAGATGCATATTGGTTACCAAAAGATGCCATCCTTTCTCTAGGTATGGGTAAAGTAGTTTTTAGTAAAACAAATGGAGGATTTAAGGCATTAAAAGTTATAACAGGTATAGTACACAAAGATCATATACAAGTTATTAGTGGCTTAACAACTTTGGACTCTGTTGCAGCAAATGCACAATATTTAATGGATAGCGAAAGTTTTATCAAAATAAAAAACTGATTATGCGTTTTATCATACTAGCATTAATAACCCTTCTTTCTTTTATTTCCTGTAAAAATAAAAAAGAAATTCCTAGAGATCCAAACACATATTACACCTGTTCAATGGATCCACAGGTTGTGGAGTATCAACCTGGGAAATGCCCTATTTGTAAAATGGATTTAACACCAGTGAAAAAAAAGATTGGTGAGAGTAAAGATGAATTACAACTAAGTGATCAGCAAATACAACTAGGAAATATACAAACCGATACTATCCGCAACGGCACTATTGGAGACCAACTGGTATTAACAGCTACTTTGAATTTTAATCAAACGAATACTTCTTCAATAAGCTCAAGAATAATGGGTCGGGTTGAAAAATTGTATTATAAAAATTTGGGTGACTATGTAAAAAAAGGCACTCCACTATATGATTTGTACAGTGAGGAATTAAACAACGCTAAACAGGAATACATATTGGCATTAGACAAAAAGAAATTGCTTTCTAAAGATGCAGTTATAGATTTTGACCAACTAATACAAAGTGCAAAAAACAAACTGCTACTTTGGGGCTTAACAGGCAATCAAATAAACGAACTGGCATCAACAAAAAAAGCAACTTCTACTACCACCTATTACAGTAATACCGCTGGTTATATTACACAATTAGACATTCGTGAAGGTGATTATGTTATGGAAGGTGGAACTATAGTAAAGCTTGCAGATCTTTCTACTTTATGGGCAGAAGCGCAGGTATATACTTCGCAACTAGCTGAAGTAAATAGAAACAGTTTAGCTATTGTTCAAATTCCCGATTTTGAGAATAAAGAAATTAAAGGTCATATTGAATTTGTTAACCCTGAAATAAATTCCAATACAAGAATAAATCTTATACGGGTTTCTATTCCCAATCCCGAAAACCAATTAAAACCTGGTATGCCTGCATTTGTTTTGTTGAAAAGCCCTCAACGCAAAACACTTACCCTTCCTATTGACGCTGTAATCAGAGATAGCAAAGGGGCTACTGTTTGGATAAAAACCAATAAGAATACTTTCAAAAGTGTAATGGTTCAAACAGGATTAGAAAGTGATGACCGTATTGAAATAAAAGGGGGGTTAAAAGCGAACGATATAGTAGTAAAGACCGG
>NCHJ01000084.1 GCA_002256765.1 Bacteroidetes bacterium 24-39-8 | reverse complement strand
GTGGATTAGGGATAGAAGAATTACAGGTTTTACTAAATGAAGTATTAGAACAAGAAGATTATATCCGCGCTATTGCTATTAGGGATGAGATCAATAAAAGAAAATAGCAATCAAAAACATGGTTTTATTCCCCAATTGCAAAATCAACCTAGGCTTGCACATTACCCGTAAAAGGGATGACGGATACCATGATTTAGAAACAGTTTTTTATCCCATTGGCATCAAAGATGTTTTAGAAATAATTCATTCCCAAGATCCAAAAGAAACTTGCTTATTTAGTAGCACAGGTCTTGCAATTCAAGGCAACTCAACAGATAATCTTTGTGTAAAAGCTTATCATCTTTTGAAAAAAGATTTTCCCCAATTACCGCCCATTCAAATGCATTTGCACAAATCAATACCCATGGGTGCTGGCTTAGGTGGTGGCAGTGCCGATGGCGCTTTTGCTTTAAAACTCTTGAATCAATTATTTCATTTAGAAATATCAGAATATCAATTAATTCAATACGCACTTGAGCTGGGAAGTGACTGTCCTTTTTTTATTCTTAATCAAGCTTGTATTGGAAAAGGCAGAGGTGAATTGTTAGAAAAAATTTCGCTTGATTTGAGCCAATACCAATTCCTGATTGTCAACCCAGGAATCCATATTGGAACAGGATGGGCTTTTTCTCAAATTACACCCAAACCAGTAGAACATTCCCTGAACTCCATCATCAAAGAGCCCATCCAAACTTGGAAGAACTATCTAAGTAATGATTTTGAAGCCCCAGTAATGAATGCTTACCCAGAAATTGCAAAGATGAAACAGGCTTTGTATGAATCTGGCGCTTTGTATGCTTCTATGTCTGGAAGTGGCAGTACCCTTTTTGGGATTTTTGAAAAAGGCCTAGCTCCAAAGTTTTCCTTCCCCAGTCATTACATGACCGCCCTAGTAGATTAGATAATTTCTAACAAAATGTCTATTTTATTAGACAGAACTAACTATTATCTGTTAGTTTTGATAGAGTGTTTCTTAAATTGCGTTTTATTTTGTAATTTGCCCTTATCGATTGCCCGCCATTATATTTCCTGAATATTAATAATTCGGTTGCGTATGCTTGACACAACAACCCAACAAGGATTATACGATCCTTCGTTTGAACATGACGCCTGTGGTATAGGTTTTGTAGCGAATATCAAGGGCAATAAATCGCATCAGCATATTTCTGATGCTTTGACAGTACTGGAAAACATGGAACACCGTGGTGCTTGCGGATGCGAGAACAATACGGGTGACGGAGCTGGAATTATGTTGCAAATGCCACATGAATTCTTCTTTGACGAGTGTATCAGTTTAGGAATTCACCTACCCTCTTATGGTAAATACGGCGTTGGCTTCCTATTCTTCCCTAAAGAGATTCGTTTGCGTGAAGAATGCAGAGATATTTTTAATAGGGCAGCAGAAAAACTGGGATTAGAGATTCTAGGTTATAGAAAAGTACCGGTAAACAGAACTGATATTGGACCTACCGCTCTTTCTGTTGAACCCTGTATGGAACAAGTATTCATTGCTTGTCCGGACCATATCAATGACCCAGAGGTATTTGAACGCAAGTTGTTTGTGTTACGCAATTATGCTACACATACCATTCAGAATACGGTTAAAAAAGACGGAATTGGGTTTTACCTTTCTTCGCTTTCTTATAAAACCATTGTCTATAAAGGACAATTAACCAGCTTACAAGTAAGGGGTTATTTTCCAGACCTGAGTGATAAGCGCGTTGTATCGGCCTTTGGCCTGGTACATAGCCGTTTTGCCACCAATACCTTTCCTTCTTGGAAACTGGCTCAACCCTTCCGCTATATAGCTCATAATGGTGAGATCAATACCCTTCAAGGAAACCTAAACTGGTTACGTACCAGTGAAAAAGGATTTACTTCTCCATTCTTCACCAAAGAAGAAATGGACATGTTATTACCCATTGTTACGCCTGGCCAATCGGACAGTGCTAGCTTGGATAATATGATTGAATTATTGACACTAACAGGAAGATCACTCCCTCACGTAATGATGATGCTGATTCCAGAAGCTTGGGATGGCAATCATGATATGGATCCCATTAAGAAAGCATTCTATGAGTTTCATGCTTGTATGATGGAACCTTGGGATGGCCCTGCTTCTATTTCCTTTACTGATGGAAAAATTATTGGAGCAACTTTAGATCGTAATGGTTTGAGACCATCGCGCTATTGCGTTACTACGGATGACCGTGTGATCATGGCATCAGAAACAGGCGTTCTTCCTATTGACCAGTCAACCATTATTGAAAAAGGACGCTTACAACCAGGTAAGATGTTTGTGGTAGATATGGAACAAGGGCGCATCATCTCTGATGAAGAATTAAAACAAGAAATCTGCTCTCACAAACCTTATACAGAGTGGTTAAACAAATACAAGATTCGTCTAGAAGAATTACCAGAACCAAGGGTCATGTTCACCCATCTGGAACACGATCAGGTATTCAAATACCAAAAAGGATTTGGCTATAGTACAGAAGACCTAGACCATATTATTGCCCCAATGGCTTTGGATGGCAAAGAACCTATTGGATCTATGGGAACCGATACACCTCTTGCGGTATTGAGTGATGAACCACAGCACTTGAGTAGTTATTTCAAACAACTTTTTGCTCAAGTTACCAATCCACCCATTGACCCAATTAGAGAAAGAATGGTCATGTCTCTGGCCACTTTTGCCGGCAGTACGGGTAACTTATTGGTGGAAGATCCTTTGGCTTGCCACGTGGTAGCCTTGCAACATCCTGTATTGAATAACCATGACCTTGAAAAGATCAGAAGTATTGATACAGGCATTTTCCAAGCCAAAACACTACAAACTTATTTTAGAGCAGATGGCAAACCTGGTTCTTTAAAAAAAGCACTAGACCGTTTGTGTAGATATGCAGTTGATGCAGTAGAAGATGGTTTTGAAGTAATCATTTTGACTGATCGTGCTATTGACTCTGATCACGCCCCTATTCCTTCTTTATTGGCTACAGCCGCGGTACACCACCACTTAATCAGAAAGGGTTATAGAGGTCAAGTAGGTATTATTGTAGAAGCTGGTGACGTTTGGGAAGTACACCATTTTGCTTGCTTGATTGGGTTTGGCGCAACGGCCATTAACCCATACTTGGCATTATCTACCATTAGAGACATGAAGATTTCTGGCAAAATCAATACTGATTTGGATCCAGAATATCTAAAGAAGAATTATATCAAAGCCGTTAATGAAGGGCTATTGAAAGTATTCTCTAAAATGGGCATCTCCACATTGCAATCTTATCAAGGAGCACAGATATTTGAAATCATTGGACTTAATAGAGAGGTAGTAGACTTGTATTTTACAGGCGCCACTTCTAGAATTGAGGGAATGGGCTTGGATGAAATTGCCAAAGAAACATTGTCTAAACACTTCTTTGCTTTTAGTAAAAAAGAGATTCCAGTAGACAGACTTACAGTAGGTGGCGTCTATCAATGGAAACGCAAAGGTGAATTTCACTTGTTCAATCCTCAAACCATTCACCTGTTGCAACATAGCACCAAGATGAATGACTATGAGACTTTTAAGAAATATAGCAAACTAGTGAATGATCAATCCGTAAGGGCTTGTACCATTCGCAGTCAGTTTCAATTCAAACCCAATAGACCTTCTATTTCTATTGACGAAGTTGAACCTGCAGAAAGCATCTTCAAGCGCTTTGCTTCTGGCGCCATGTCTTTTGGATCTATCTCATGGGAAGCACATACAACACTTGCCATTGCCATGAATCGCCTTGGCGGTAAAAGCAATACTGGAGAAGGTGGAGAAGACGAAATTCGTTTTGAAAAAATGGCCAATGGCGATAGCATGCGTTCTGCCATTAAGCAAGTAGCATCGGCTCGTTTTGGAGTTACCAGTTATTATTTAACAGAGGCTGACGAATTGCAAATTAAAATGGCACAGGGTGCTAAGCCTGGAGAAGGTGGACAATTACCTGGCCACAAAGTGGACGATTGGATTGGCAAAACCAGACATAGCACACCTGGAGTAGGTTTAATCTCACCTCCTCCACACCACGATATTTATTCTATTGAAGACTTGGCGCAATTGATCTTTGATTTAAAGAATGCCAATCGCGCAGCAAGGATTAACGTGAAACTGGTTTCAAAAGCCGGTGTTGGTACCATTGCAGCAGGGGTTGCCAAGGCCAAGGCCGATGTAGTTTTAATATCAGGCTTTGACGGCGGAACAGGTGCGTCTCCTATAAGTTCTATTAAACACGCGGGTTTACCTTGGGAATTAGGTTTAGCTGAAGCCCATCAAACATTGGTTAAGAATAAGTTACGCGGACGTGTGGTGGTACAAGCCGATGGCCAAATGAAGACCGGTAGAGATATTGCAATTGCCGCTTTATTGGGTGCTGAAGAATGGGGCGTTGCAACGGCAGCTTTGATTGTGGAAGGTTGTATTATGATGCGTAAATGCCATTTAAATACCTGCCCTGTTGGTGTAGCTACTCAAGACCCAGAATTGCGTAAACGCTTTAAGGGAGACCCTGATCATATTGTGAATTTCTTCCGTTTTATCACGCAGGAACTACGCGAGATCATGGCCGAATTGGGTTATAGGACAGTGAATGAAATGGTTGGACAAGTAGAGAACTTAGAAATGAGAGAAGGCATTACCCATTGGAAATATAGTAAACTAGACCTCTCTCCTATTTTGTATAAAGAACCTGCATCTGAAGATACCAGCTTATACAATCAAGAAACGCAAGACCATGGTATTAGCGAAGTACTGGATTGGCAATTACTAAAAATTGCACAAGCCGCTATTGACAATAAGCAAAGGGTGCAGGGCAGTTTTGAGATCAAGAATACCGACAGAACAGTTGGTACCATTGTATCAAATGAGATCACCAAAAAATACAAAGCAGCTGGTCTTCCAGATGACACCATTCATTTCAATTTTAGAGGTACTGCTGGTCAAAGCTTTGGGGCTTTTAACGCCAAGGGTATTACCCATGAATTAGAAGGCGACGCCAATGACTATTTTGGAAAGGGATTGAGTGGAGCCAAACTAATTGTATATCCAGACAGAACTGCTAGTTATGTTCCTGAAGAAAATATCATCATTGGGAATGTGGCATTCTATGGTGCCACTACCGGTGAAGCATATATAAGAGGAAAAGCCGGAGAAAGATTCTGTGTAAGAAATTCTGGCGCGCAAGTAGTAGTAGAAGGTGTTGGGGACCACGGTTGTGAATACATGACTGGAGGCATTGCTGTGATTCTTGGTAGCACAGGTAGAAACTTTGCAGCAGGCATGAGCGGCGGTGTTGCCTATGTCTATGACCTTGACAACAGCTTTGCTAGCAAATGCAATATGGAAATGATTGACCTTGATCCACTTGATCAGGATGACGCCATAGTATTACAAAACTTGATCACTAAACACTATGCGCATACAGATAGCAAGGTTGCCAAATTTGTATTGGATGATTTTGAAAATCAACTAAAACAATTTGTAAAAGTATTCCCCAAGGATTACAAAAAAGTGGTTTTAGAGAAAAAGAAAAACGGCGTAGCCACAGGTAAATAATCAAAGCGTATACAAACCTATTCATATGGGCAAACCTACCGGATTTATAGAATTCACAAGAGAGCTTCCTGGCAAAAGAGCCGTAGCAGAAAGACTGAAAGACTATCAGGAATTTGTAGAAAGACTTCCAGAAGAAAAACTGAATCAGCAATCGGGCCGTTGCATGAATTGCGGTGTTCCCTTTTGTCATAGCGGATGTCCTTTAGGAAATGTGATTCCAGAATTTAATGATGCAGTGTATAAGCAAAGCTGGGCTGAAGCATATGATATACTTAGCTCTACTAATAATTTCCCTGAATTTACGGGTAGAATCTGTCCTGCACCTTGCGAAAGCGCCTGTGTATTGGGCATTAATCAACCTCCTGTAACCATTGAGGAAATTGAAAAACATATTATTGAAATTGCATTTGACAAAGGTTTTGTAAAAGCAAGAAAGCCCAATTTACGTTCTGGCAAAAAAATTGCAGTAATTGGTTCTGGCCCATCAGGTCTAGCCGCAGCAGCACAATTAAACTATGCTGGCCATCAAGTTACTGTTTACGAAAGAGATGACGCACCAGGTGGATTATTGCGCTATGGCATCCCGGATTTCAAGTTAGAAAAATGGGTAATTGACCGAAGGGTAAAACTCATGGAAGAAGAAGGAGTGGTCTTTAAATGTAATGCCAATGTGGGCGTCAATACCAGCATCAATGACTTACTTAGAGAGAACCATGCCATTGTATTAGCCGGAGGAAGCACCATCCCAAGAAACCTTAATATTCCTGGCAGAGAATTAAATGGCGTGCATTTTGCCATGGACTTTTTAAAACAGCAGAATAAAAGGGTTGCTAACCGCTCTGTAGATACAACACCTTTATTAGCTACCGCCAAACATGTTGTTGTCATTGGCGGCGGAGATACCGGTAGCGACTGCGTAGGCACTTCTAATAGACAAGGAGCCAATTCAGTAACTCAGTTTGAATTACTTCCCAAACCACCTGAATCTAGAACAACTTATATGCCATGGCCCACCTACCCCATGACATTGAAAACTTCTTCTTCTCATGATGAAGGCGCCAACAGACAATGGGCAATTGCCACTAAAGCATTTATTGGCGACGAGAACGGAAATTTAAAAGCATTAAGAATTGTAGACTTAGAATGGACTAGCAGCAATGACGGAAGACCTGCCAAATTCACGGAAAGAGCCGATAGCGAAAGAGAGATCCCCTGCCAATTGGCTTTATTAGCCATGGGCTTTGTACACCCCCAACACGATGGCCTAATTCATCAATTAGGTGTTGAATTAGACGAAAGGGGAAATGTAAAAGCAGACGAAAAAGGGTTTCAAACCAATATTCAAAAAATCTTTACCGCTGGCGATATGCGCAGGGGCCAGTCATTGGTTGTTTGGGCCATTAGTGAAGGCAGAGAAGCTGCCAGAAAAGTAGATGAATACCTAATGGGACAGTCTCAACTTGAGACAAAAGACCATAGTTATGTTGTAAATAGATAACATTAGCTTTTTTTAATTGCTCTAACCCGTTTGATAAATCATCAAACGGGTTTCTTTTTATTAAGATATTTTCTAAAAAATAGACAGAAAAACAAGCATTTATATAAAGAACTCACTGATTTATTCACATTATTTTTAATTATATATTTACTTTTAATTCATTTTAGTCATTTATTTTCTTATTTTAGCATTATAACTATTGTATTAACAATTATTTCTATACCAAAACAAACCTCAATGAAAAAACTGTCATTACAAAACACCATCCCGTTTTTTTTGCTGCTAGTTGTTGCTATTGCAGCAATTTTTGTACCCTCCCTACCAGCTTTTGACGATGCCGGCAAATACAGTGCTGCTGACATTACTTGGATGCTAGTATCTACTGCATTAGTGTTCTTAATGACACCCGCTCTTGCCTTCTTTTACGGAGGTATGGTTCACCGTAAAAACATTCTTTCTACTATGATGAAAAGTATGGTTGCCACTGGAGTGGTATCTGTAGTTTGGGTAGTAGTAGGTTACAGTTTATGCTTTGGTGATACCGTTGGAGGTTTTATAGGTAATCCAACAACTCACTTTATGTTTAAAGGAGTAGTTTCAGGAGCACCTTGGAGTCTTGCACCAACAATTCCATTATCGCTTTTCGCATTATTCCAATTAATGTTTGCGATCATCACCCCAGGATTAGTGGTAGGTGCAGTGGCTGAGCGTATTCGCTTTGCATCTTACACTTTGTTCATCATCTTGTTTAGCTTATTAGTATATGCTCCAATTGCGCATTGGACTTGGCATCCAGAAGGATTCCTATTTAAAATGGGCGCTTTGGATTTTGCTGGTGGTACCGTAGTACATATTTCTGCTGGTTGCGCAGCATTGGCTGGTGCATTAGTATTAAAGCGCCGTCAATCACATATGGAACATCAAGAAGTTCCACCTGCAAATATTCCTTATGTTTTAATTGGAACCGGTTTGCTCTGGTTTGGTTGGTTCGGTTTTAATGCTGGATCTGCTGTAGGAGCCGGTGGATTAGCCGTATCTGCTTTTGCTACAACCAATACTGCTGCAGCCGCTGCAGGTTTGTCTTGGATGTTCTTTGACGTCTTACGTGGTAAAAAACCTTCTGTATTAGGATTCTGTATTGGCGCTGTTGTTGGACTGGTTGCCATTACACCAGCCGCTGGTTTTGTTGCTATTCCACAAAGTATCTTTATTGGCTTTACTGCAGCTATTATCTCTAACCTTGCCGCTCACTATAAAAGCAAATCTTCTTTGGATGATACCTTAGATGTATTCCCTTGTCATGGTATTGGTGGTATGGTTGGTATGTTAATGACTGGAATTTTTGCAACAAAAACCGTAAATGGTGCTGGCGCCGATGGTTTATTGTATGGCAATGCTTCTTTCTTCTTTATCCAAGTAAAAGCCTTGCTAATTGTAGTTGCCTACAGCTTTATAGTATCTTTCTTGATCTTCAAGTTCATCAACCTAGTATTGCCAATGCGCGTATCTACTGAAGACGAGGCGCTTGGATTGGATGCTACTCAACACAATGAAAAATACGGTAGAAGGCCTGAATTGGCTTAGTATTATCGTAATTAGATCTAATTTCTTAGTTGTCAATTCTAGACAACAGCTTACATAAAAAAACGGTAAATAAACTTCTGACCAAGTTTATTTACCGTTCTCTCACAGATTGCAATCTTAAAAAAATAAGGTACAGCCATTTAATAAACTTCTGACCAAGTTTAAAGGCTGTACCTATTCTTAATCATAAAACCAATAGCAATGTTAAAGAAAATTCTTGCAGTTTCCCTTTGTTTTTCTGGCTTTTTCAACGCAAATGCTCAATCAGATAGTACCAAATCAAGCCCAGTTATTACTGGATCATTGGATGCTTATTACAGGTACAATTTTGCGGACCCTGCTGGCAAATTGAATAACTATACCAGTTTCACTAACTCACAGAACAGTTTTGAATTGGGTATGGCATCTATAAAAGTAGATCATAGCATAGGTAAAGTTTCTGCCACTGTTGATCTTGGATTTGGAAGAAGGGCTCAGGAGTTTTCTTACAATGACGCCAACACTATGTTTTCTATTAAGCAAGCTTATTTGAGTTGGGCAGTTTCTGATAAATTCAAATTAACTGCTGGTAAATGGGCTACCCATGTAGGATATGAATTAGTAGACGCTACAGGCAATAGAAACTATAGTATGTCTTATGGATTCTCTTATGGTCCATTCTTTCATACAGGTGTAAAAGCAGACATTTCATTGGGTGGCAAATCAGCCTTGATGGTGGGTATAGCTAGTCCAACTGATTTTACAACAACCACTTCTCCAAACAAAGTGTTTATTGCTCAATTTAGCACTGGCACCAAGAATGATAAATTGAAGGCATACTTAAACTATCAAGGCGGCAAAACCGGCAGCAATAGTGGATTTGGTCAATTTGACTTAGTATTATTAGGCACTATCAGTAGCAAATTTACCATCAATTATGATGGAACCATTGCTAATGTAAAAACAGCCGGAACTACTAGCAGCTGGTCAAGTAATGCAGTTTATTTAAACTTTGATCCAAGTAGCAAGTTAGGTTTGACCTTACGCGGTGAATATTTTGATGACAAAAAATCGGCTTCTGCTGGTGCTTTTGGATCAAGTGTTTTTGCCACTACCCTTTCTGCTAATTTAAAAGTAGGACCTTTAACCTTTATCCCTGAAATTAGAATGGATAATGGTAGCAATGACATTTTCTTTAAAAGCGGTGGCACTGCAACAAAAAGCACTAGCGGTTTCTTAATTGCTGCTGTTTATAAATTCTAAGTCCGTTTTTGAAATAATACTATAACTATCATGAGAAAAACCAAAAAGCGCCCAACCGGGCGCTTTTTTTTATGGATTATGTCCAAAATTCTCCTTAAGTTAGACCATGAAGCTGATGTTTGGACTTTTGCGTTTCATCTATTGTTTTTGGGCATTTGTTTGGTTCTTAATATTGATGCTCCTATCCTTTCCTTTAGTGATGCTTTCTCTTTCCCTAGGCAAGGTTAAAGGTGGCAATGTGATCTATCAAATTTGCAGAACCTGGGGGGTAATCTGGTATTTTTTAATTGGAATCAGGTATCAATCCATTTGGGAAGCCCCAGACAATACCAAAAAACAATACATATTTGTTGCTAACCATATTTCTTATATGGATATTCCGCAAATCTTAATGCTGGCCAAACCTGGGCATCCATTACGTATTCTTGGTAAATATGAAATGGTCAAAATCCCCATTTTTGGATGGATTTATAGGGCCGCTGTAATTCTGGTAGACCGAAGAAATGCTGAAACAAGGGCCAAAAGTGTAAGAGCTTTAAAAGCAGCTATTAAAAATGGAATATCCATTTTCATTTTCCCTGAAGGCACATTTAATGAATCTAATGAGCCCTTAAAATCTTTTTTTGATGGCGCATTTAGAATTGCCATTGAAACAGGCACTCCCATAAAACCTGTTTTATTAGTTGACACATTAGAAAGGCTGCATTACCGTTCTATATTTGCCTTGACACCAGGAAAAAATAGGGTGGTTTATTTAGAGGAAGTACCTGTAGATGGCCTTGGCATGAAGGATATAGCCATTTTAAAACAAAAAGTTTTTGACTTGATGGATCAAGGACTAAGGCGTTACCGTAACTATGCCTAATTTCACTTGAAGCAATTTATCTTAGTTCTATTATCAGATGTCAGATCAATTAGATTTTTCCTTATTTCCTGAGCCACAAACGGCGCCCACCATTTTTGCAGAAGTGGTGATTCCTCTTGCATTACCCAAGAACTATACCTGGTCTATTCCATTTGAGATGACAACATTAGTTAAACCGGGAATGCGTGTTGAAGTTGTATTAGGAAAACATAAAAAATATGCCGGCATCATCAAATCACTTTCCAATATAGGGCCTACTGCATTCAAACCAAAACCAATTTTGAATGTACTAGATGATGAGCCTTTAGTTTATGAACAACAATTACGCTTGTGGCAATGGATTTCATCGTATTATATGTGCAGTGAGGGAGAAGTCATGCAAGCAGCCATACCTGCAAACTTGAAGTTATCTAGTGAATCCATCCTTATTTGGAATGAACAACATGATTATGATGTTACTAAATTATCTGATGAAGAATTTTTAGTAACTGAAGCACTAGAAATGAAAAAGGAATTGAGACTACAAGAAGTGCAACAAATATTGGATGGCTCAAAAGTATATCCTGTAATTAAAAGATTAATTGAAAAACAGATTTGTCATATCTGGGAAGAATTAAGAGAAAAATATCAAGCTAAAAAACAAACCTTTGTAATCCTCCATCCCGACTATGTTTCAGAAGAAAGACTTTCAGATTTATTAAACAATTGGGGTAAGGCACCAAAGCAAATGGAGCTATTACTCTCTTATTTGCACTTGATGAAAACAGAAGGAGAAGTTACCCAACCAGCTCTTTTAAAAAAGTCAAATGCTTCCCCTGCACAACTAAAGGGTTTGGTAGAAAAAGGGATTCTAATTCTAGATAAAAGAACAGTAGATAGGATTCCACAATTAAATGCCCAACACCAACTAAATTTTACACTCTCGCCTGCACAAGCAAAAGCATTGGATGAAATTGAAACATCTTTTCAAGAA
>NCHJ01000083.1 GCA_002256765.1 Bacteroidetes bacterium 24-39-8 | reverse complement strand
TAGACTATTTTTATAAAAGACAGGACGAGTTTTGGAAACAAGAAGCCATGCAAAAACTTCCTGCTTTAAAAAGGGTAACCAATATGTTGGTTTGTGGTGAAGATTTAGGAATGGTTCCTTCCTGTGTTCCTGATGTGATGCAACAATTAGGATTACTTAGTTTAGAGATTCAACGCATGCCAAAAGATTCTCAACGACAATTTTTTCATCCAAACGATGCGCCCTATTTAAGTGTGGTTACGCCATCAACACATGATATGAGTACTATTAGAGGATGGTGGGAAGAAGATAGAGACGCCATTCAACAATTTTATAATAAGGAATTGGGGCAATGGGGTGAAGCGCCATTTTTCTGCGAAGCTTGGATTAATAAAGCAATTGTATTGCAACACTTATACTCACCAGCCATGTGGAGTGTATTTCAATTACAAGATCTACTAGGCATGGATGAAACCTTGCGCAGAGAGAATCCCAATGATGAACGAATTAATATTCCAGCCAATCCGCAACATTACTGGAGATATAGAATGCAAATGACTTTGGAGCAACTAATGGAAGCAACTAACTTCAATGAAAGTTTTGCCCAATCCATACAAGTTAGCGGCAGATAGTTTCTTGTTGACTATTTTAAACATGATGGCATGATATTGCAATATTGGCAAAAGGAGCTCCCTTTTAAATATCCGTTTACTATCTCTAATGGAAGAACAAAAACCCATCAACCTTCTTTGGTAGTGGCATTGTCTATTGGAAATTTTGTGGGCTTTGGAGAAGCACCAGCCATTGCTTATTATCAAATTACAGTGGAACAGATGGTGGCCGATTTAGCGTCTAAAAAGCAGATGGTTGAAAAATTTGCGCTTACAGACCCCGAAAGGTATTGGCATTATTTGCACCATTTGTTTCCAGAGAATCCTTTTTTAGTTTGTGCTTTAGACATGGCTGCTTGGGATTTGTTTGGTAAAATGAAGGGAAAAAAACTCTATCAGTTGTGGAATACCCTATGGGAAAATACACCTGTTACAGATTATACCATTGGTATTGATAGTATTGAAAAAATGCTATCAAAAATGAAGGAAAAACCCTGGCCTGTATATAAAGTGAAACTAGGCACTGATCAAGATATTGCCATCATAAAAGCGCTAAGGTCAGCAACTGATGCCATTATACGGGTAGATGCCAATGCTGGTTGGTCCTTAGAGGAAGCCAGAGAAAAAATTCCACAATTGGCAGAATTAGGTGTTGAAATGATTGAGCAGCCATTGGCAAAAGACAATTGGGAGGGCATGAAACAATTATATCATGAATCAAAATTGCCCTTATTTGCAGACGAATCCTGTGTGTTTGAACAGGATATATTGCGTTGTGTAAACCATTTTCACGGGATCAATATCAAATTAACCAAATGCAGTGGACTTACACCAGCAAGAAGAATGATTAACAAAGGCCGAGAATTGGGTTTGAAAATCATGATGGGAAGTATGAATGAATCCAGTATAGGAGCTGCTGCAGTAGCCAATTTTCTACCTCAATTAGACTATGTAGATATGGATGGTCCTTTATTATTAAACCAAGATATGGCTTCAGGGATTCATTTTAATTATGGGGCCGTGTCATTAGAAGGGAATGCAGGATTAGGGATCAGTGTCCAATTCTAAAAGAAATTAAAAAGCCGGAGTTTTCTCCGGCTTTTTTGTTTCATTGGGGTACCGGGGTTACGGGCCGGTTTATTTTATGATAAACAATAGTGTCAGTATTTGGAAACCTGATTCACCATTGGATTCATCTCGTAAGCATACTCCAATTCCTGGAGCCTTTTTTGTTCGTCCTTTCTCTGATAATACAGTTTGGTTAAACCATATACAGAGAACATGATTTGAATTCCTACAAACAATTGAAATAGGATAATGGCCATTTCATTCATGGTTCTCCATCTTTCAAAATTTGGACTCATGATGGGGTAATACCTCCATTCACGGTTAATAGGGGGGGTGTATGTGTAAATCATCAAAATACCTAGCATTAAAAATACAGAGCTCAGGATATGCAACCATGAGATGATAATGCTTCTAGTTTCATTCTCTCTAAAGTGTTTGTGTAGCATATAAGGCACACCTATTAGAACAATGAAAATAATGGCACTTGTCAAAAAGCTTAACACGTAATACGTGTTATCAAAGAAGAAGAGAACCATTTGTACTGGCGCTGTAAAGCTGGCCAGCCAAGTATATATCATGGGGGTTAGCCACAATATATGTTCTCCACGAACATTGTCTGTGTTTAGCATTGGGGGTACGTTTGGGTTACGGTTACGCTGGATTAAGGCGTTGCGCTGGATTAGGGCGCATATAAAAATAGTAATTAAACAATAGGTTGTATCTTTTTATGGTAAAAAATGGTTAAAAACTGCCAAAAATACCAGCTAGTTGGTAGGGAAATACAACAAATTCGGAGGCTTTTACGTTCCCGTTTTTCATTTTTCACAAGATTGACTTACTAATTTTCCTCCCCAAGCCCATAATAAGATAGTTTTGCAATCATTTTTAGCTCATGACTCCGGAAAGGCAATCAAAATTTGAATCAGTACTAGCCAAAAGGCAATTTAACCTTGCTGTTGTGTTGGAAAATGTGGAGGATCCACACAATATTTCCGCTGTTATGCGCACCTGTGATGCAGTGGGTATTCAAGACATTTATATAGTAACTACCAGTATTCCAAAACACCCAAGATTTGGTCCCAAAAGCAGTAGTAGTGCGGCTAAATGGTTAACCATTCACCAATTTGATTCTGTTGCTGCTTGTATGGAAGTTATTAGACCTCTTTATCAAACCATTCTGACTACGCACTTGTCTTCAGATGCTGTTGATTTGTATAATATTGATTTTGCAGCAGGTTCTGTTGCATTGGTTTTTGGGAATGAACACGAAGGCGTGAGTGAAGAAATGCGCCAAGTGGCCGATGGTAATTTTATTATTCCGCAGGTAGGAATGATTCAGAGCTTGAATATCTCTGTTGCATGTGCTATCAGTATTTACGAAGCATATAGACAGAAAAATAATTCGGGACATTATCTATCCAAAAGCGTTAGCCAACAAAGAGAGCAATCTATTGTAGAAGTATGGAGTAAGAAAAAAGAGAAATTCAGATTCAAGGATCTTAGGCAATTGAAAAGGAAATAGTTAATTAGTCTCTTGTTCTAATTTTTTTCTTTCTGCTACTTTTTTCTGAAGAAATGTAATGCTCACATTAAGTTCAAATCCTATTAATAAAATCAGGGCATTCAATTCTATAAGGAGCATAATGACCATGACTGTTCCAATAGAACCATAGACTTTGTTGTAGTTCCCAAAATGGTTTACCCAATAGGAGAATCCAATTGTTGTGGCAAGGGTTAGAAAAGTGGCTAATAAAGAACCTGGTGAAATTAGCTTCCACCTCTTTTCAACTGATGGAGCATATTTGTAAATTAGAGAAATGCCTAGGAAAATTAAAAGAACAATTACCATCCAACGAGTATTCTCCCACCAACCCAATTGTACGCGCTTACGCAAGCCAAATAGCTTTTTTAAAACAGTTTCTAAAGCATCATGACCCATTAAAAAAAATACAGCACTAATGACTAATAAAATTAAAATAATGGTTAATCGAATGGCTCTCCATCTTTTGTGCATGAAATAAGTCTTTGCATCAAGTATAGACTTGTCAAAAGTTCTAATAATCCCCATCATGGCATTGGAAGCATAAAAGATCACAAGCAAAAAACCGAATGAAATAAGGCCACCCTGCGATTTTTTAAAATAGCCATCTAAGAATTTTGCAATTAAGTCATAAGTCTTTTTATCAGGTGTGAGATCTTTAGTAAGAGCTAATAGTTCATTTTTAAAATCTACTGAACCTGGTAAATAAGGAATTACAGAAAACAAAAACAAACAAGTTGCAGGAATAGCCATAATCAAGTGAAAGGCAATTACAGATGCTCTATCATTGAGTCCTATTCTATTTACTTGCATGAAAAAAAACTGCACCACATCATACAAAGGAATTCCCTGAAAACCAGGAATATAGATTTCCTTGCTTTTCCTGATTAGATAACTAACAGGTTTTGATGTAATAACAATTCGTTCAAGTTTGGTCAATGTGTGTTTGCTTTTTTTGCCATGAAAATATCCAATGCTTTTTGATATTCTTTTGCATGGGCATCATGTTCTTTATAATTACTGCTAAAATGATGATACCCACTAAAATCACTTTTAGCTACAAAGAAAAGATAGTCAGTTTTGGGTGCATCTAGAATTATATCAATGGTTTTGGGTGATGGAGTACAAATGGGGCCAGGAGGTAGGCCTTTAAATTTATAAGTATTGTAAGGAGAGGGATTACTTAAATATTTTTCATAAATCCTGGTTAGGGTAAAATCTCGCATGGCAAACTTTATGGTAGGGCAGGCCTGGAGGGGCATTTGTTTTTGCAAGCGATTAATATAGACACTAGCAATTTTAAATTTATCAGATTCATAATTGGTTTCTTCATCAACTATAGACGCTAGAATATAGACAGTTTCAGGTTTAAAACCCATTTCCTCAGCTTTTGCCAATCGATTGTTTTTACTCCAAAACAAATTTTTGGCATCATATAATCTTTGGAAAATTCTATTCAAAGAACTATTCCAATAAAAACTATAGGTATCCTGAATAATGGTGGTAAATACGGTGCCTGTGTCAACTCCCCATTGTTTCAAAGAGTCTGGATTATTCAAATAAGCCATGACTTGAATACTGTCTTGGCTGAATTTACTGGCTATTAAATGCGCAAAATCTTCCTTGGTTCTGATTCTATTGATAACCAATTTTATTTCTGCTTGTCTACCGTTTTTGAGCATCCTTGCTACGCTCCAAATACTTTGACCTTTTTGAAGGTCGTATTTGCCAGGCTTTATTTTCTGTTTGTTTCCAGAAATAGAAATTAATACATCCAATACCCATGGTTGTTTTAACAAGGATTTCCCCTTCATGGATTCACCTGGATTGCCAGATTGTGCATCTGCTACTGAGACAGAAAAAAATTTATGTGATTCAGAAAAGTCTGTACCCTGGCCAAATACCAACCAACCACCAATTACAGTTAATACTAGTATTACCCAAAATATGCCGCGTAGAAGGGATTTCATCTATTCAAATTAAATAAAAACCCCGTCTGCACGGCAGACAGGGTCATAATAATTTTAAAAATTGCTTATTTCTTGCCAGAATCCGTCTTCATGGGAACGGTATTAGCAGGAGTTGCTGGAGCGGCAGGAGCTGCACCAGTAGTATTCACTTTTTGTAAAAGAGAATTATCTACGCTACTTGAAGCACCACCTTTTAAGAAAAGACTTGAGAACAAAGCCAACAGGGCAATAATACCTGCAAATAGCCAAGTTCCTTTTTCAAGAACGTCTGTGGTTTGCTTTACGCCCATTAATTGGTTGCTGATGCCACCAACATTGGCAGATAAGCCACCGCCTTTGGGATTCTGTACCAATACCACAAAACCCAAACCTGCACAAGCAAGCACAATCAGAACTAAGAACAAAATGATCATTGTATACCTTTTAAATGTTGAATTTTGGCAGCAAAATAAGCGGATTTTTCAGGATTTAAGAAACTTAATTTGATATAGAGCTGAATTGCCTTGTCAATTTGCCCTTGTTTTTGCAAAACATCTGCCATAGACTCGGTTAAAACCTCTTTGGATTCGTTGGAAGAATGGGCAATTAATTCAACTGCTTCTTCTAAATCTTTTCTTGTACCTAGGTCTACTGGGTTAGGATTTTCTGACTTCATGTATTTAAGCCAGTCAGTAAATCTTCTTAAATGAGTGGTTAGTTTGTCTTGAGGAATCTGAGATAAATCTATCTTAATGCCTTGAGAAGCAAAATAATCTATGGTATGCATGGGGTCTTTTGGCAGTCCCAATTGATCTGCATCCGTTACCGGCTTTTTAAAATCGGCCAATTGGCCAGATAAGGAACTGGAAATTTTGGCATTTCTTTCAGCTGTAGCAGTTTTTTCATCATATGATTCTGAAATGGTCATATCCTCCTCTAGCTCAGTTTCTTCTGTATCATCCACCTCAGAGTCATTTTGGCTTAGAGATGCCAAGGGTTCAACTAAAACAGACTCATTTTGACTTAGAAATGCCGCAGGTTCAACAAATACAGACTCATTTTGACTCACAGCAACCATTGGTTCAATAACATCTGGCTGATTGACTTCAACACCCTCAGGAAGGATATCTGTATTTTCAATCATGGGTTGTTTGTCAATATCCCGCATCATTTCTTTGACCCTTTCTATTGTTGGGATACTAAAATCATTGGAAATATGATGAGAAGCTTGGGATTGGCTTACTGGAATTTCAGGGCTACTAGTTACTGACTCATCCAATAATAAGGGATCTTCTGATGTTTGCTCTTGTTGACTAGAATCAGGCAATTCCTTAGCATTTTCCCTTTGTAACCCTGTAAAATTGGGTTGATTGGTCTGATGAATAAAGTTTTCTAAAGAAATACTGGCATCCCTCATCTCAGGGTTGGCAGTATGACTATTGAGTTGATAATGTAGCCAATAAGGATTGGTAAAATACAAATTGGCTTTTTGTGATGCTGCTTCATATTGGTGCACATCAGTAGCCTGGCATTTTTCAGCTAAGAATAAGTGAACGGGAGCAAAATAGGGGAATTCAGCAACCATTTGTTTTAAGGTAGACTCCTGAATCTTAGAGAGGTCAGATTGTCCTGTTAAATGGAATAATGCTTTTTCCTGAGATGCGTTCATAGTGATAAAAGTACGATTTGATTACCAGTTCGAAAAGATATGGTTGAAAATTTCATCAGTCAAGTTTCTGACCATTTCATCTAATAACTGTCCTTCTGCCTGTTGCAATGAAAGATTGGCCGAGAAATCAGCACTTCTACTCACGTCAAATTCATCAGTTTTATTCTCTAAAGTTTTTTTCAGAACCACATGTACTGTAACCGTTAATCTGTTAGTAGTAGCTTGTTGAGCACTGATACCCACTGTTTGAGATGGATTGTAGCCAGTAATGGTAGCGGTTACCTGATAATGGGCATCATCGTTATTAGTCCTGGTTAACTTGGTACTATTGGTGATTTTCTGCAATAGTTTATCATAAAGCTTGGGGCTCAATTGAGGGTTTACATAACTGGCCTTATTTTCTATGAAAAATACTTTAATAGTCTTGACCTTGGTGTAATCAATAGACACATCATTCAGTGTATAAATGCCACAACCTGCAAGGCTGAGCAAGAATAACCCAAACAATAAGTTTTTGGCTTTGTAAAAAGGGAAGCTATTTTTCATGCAAGAGTGTTTGTATTTAATCCTTTCATTCATCAATATCGTATTCTTTTAATTTCCGATAAAGGGTTCTTTCACTAATACCTAAATCAAGTGAAGCGTCTCTGCGTTTGCCCTTGTGTTTTTTAAGGGCTTTTACAATCAATTCTTTCTCCTTATCCATGATATTTAAAGACTCTTCAATCTCCTCGTGATGGTGAATATTGTCTTCACCAAGGATCACAGGCTGCTGGTTATTATTGATATAGCTGGTGGGTAGATTATTGCTTACAGCAGCATTTAAATTATTAGAAGAAGCTGCGGGAAGTTCATTATTTGTATGAAAATCATTCAAAAGAGAATCCCTTGTAAAACTTGCAGCAGAACCAGCCAATGATGGATTCTGCAAGATTTCTAAAAACATTTTCTTGAGTTCAGTGACATCTTTTTTCATGTCAAAAAACAATTTGTACAAAATTTCTCTTTCGTTGTTGAATTCAGCAGTTGCGCCAGGTTGGTTTGCTAATACAGGTAAGCGGTTGCCATTTTTCTCAGGAAGAAATTTTCTTAATTCTGATCCATTTATTTGAGGGTTGGTGCTCAATACAGAAATCTGTTCTGCAATATTTTTTAATTCTCGCACATTACCCTGCCACCCATGGTTGATTAGCAATTGTTTGGCTTCCTCATCTAGTTGAACAGGAATGGTTTTGTATCGCTCCGAGAAATCCACTACAAATTTTCTGAACAAGAGTAAGATATCTTCTTTTCTATCGCGCAGCGATGGAACCCTAATGGGAACGGTACTTAAACGATAGTAAAGGTCTTCACGGAATCTACCTTTTTGGGTAAATTCTAATAATTCTCGATTGGTGGCAGCAATTACACGAACATCAGTTTTTTGAACCTTAGAAGAGCCAACTCTAATGAATTCACCCGTTTCCAATACCCGCAAAAGTCTGGCCTGTGTACCAAGTGGCATTTCACCAATTTCATCCAAGAAAATGGTTCCACCACTTACGGTCTCAAAATAGCCCTTTCTACTATCTACCGCGCCGGTAAAAGCCCCTTTCTCATGACCAAATAATTCTGAGTCAATAGTGCCTTCTGGAATAGCACCGCAGTTTACTGCAATAAAAGGGTTATGTTTTCTACTAGAAAGTGCATGAATGATTTGTGAAAACACTTCTTTACCCACACCACTTTCTCCAACAATGAGCACGGTCAAGTCCGTTGCAGCCACTTGAACAGCTGTATTCAACGCATGATTTAATGCGGTGGCATTACCAATTATGCCAAACCTGTTTTTGATAGATTGTAAATCCATGGATCTATTTTAAAGGATGTTGTCATCCTGTTATTCAAAGTTTAGTACCTAGAACCGCTGTGCCTAAAAGTGTACCCTTGGTGCAGCTATGAATTTGTACGTCTACATAATTGCCCAGTTGCAAATTCAAATCAGCTTTTGGAAAAACAGCTACTTTGTTTTGGTCATTTCTACCTTTCCAAAAATTGCTATCTTTTTTACTTTCGCCATCTATTAAAATGCGATAAGTCTTACCAACATCGTTTTGGTTACTTCTAAGAGACAGTTGATATTGCGTATCTACAATTTCTTGTAAGCGCCTTTTTTTAACGTCTTCAGGAATATCGTCAGTATAACGTCTTTCGGCCAATGTGCCAGGTCTTTCACTATAGAAATACATATATCCATAGTCAAAAACACTTTCATTCATTAATGAAATGGTCTCCTGATGTTCTTCTTCTGTTTCGGTGCAAAATCCTGCAATAATATCTGTACTTAAGCCACAGTCAGGTATCAATTCTCGAATCCTTTTTACTTTGGCTAGATACCATTCGCGGGTATAGGTTCGGTTCATTAATTGCAAGATTCTATTATTGCCACTTTGAACCGGTAAGTGAATATAATTACAGATGTTCTGGTATTTGGTAATGGTAAACAAGACTTCATCCGTAATATCTTTTGGATGTGAAGTGCTGAATCTAACCCTTAGCAGTGGGCTGATCAACGCAATCTTTTCTAACAATGAAGCAAAAGTGATTATTGTATTTTGGGCTTCATCTACCCAATAATAACTGTCTACATTTTGACCCAAAAGAGTAATCTCTTTGTATCCTTTTTCAAATAAATCCATTGATTCGGCCAAAATACTATGGGCGTCACGGCTTCTTTCTCTTCCCCTGGTAAAAGGGACAACACAAAAGCTACACATATTGTTACAACCACGCATGATTGAAACAAAGGCAGAAACGCCATTGCTGTCTAAGCGAATAGGGGCAATGTCTGCATAGGTTTCATCTCTACTCAATAATACATTAACCGCTTTTTGGCCTGTACTAGCTTCTTCAATCAAAATTGGCAAACTTCTATAAGCATCTGGTCCAACTACTAGGTCAACCAGTTTTTCTTCTTCCAATAATTTGGCTTTTAATCGTTCCGCCATACATCCTAGAACGCCAACCAACATGCCTTTTTTACTTTCCTTGGCTTTTCTAAATTCAGTAAGCCTTTTGCGAATGGTTTGTTCTGCTTTTTCTCTAATAGAACAGGTATTCACAAGAACCAAATCCGCTTCTTCAAATAGGGGGGTTGGTCCAAATCCATTTGCCTGAAGTATAGAAGCAACAACTTCACTGTCTGCAAAATTCATGGCGCAGCCATAACTTTCTATATAGAAATGCTTTTGATAGGTTTTTTCAATGACGGTAGCTGGCAAAAACGCTTCGCCCTGTCTTTGTTCGTCATGCACTTTACCTGATAAATCCAACATTTCCATCAATACCCAATTTTAGAGCGCGAAAATACATAAAATCAGGTGTTTTGTGCCAGATTGTCAGCATTGTATTCGTTAAACTTCTCAAGAAGCTTTAAATTAGCGCTTTCAAAAAAATAAGGATGAGAAAATATCTACTCTTCGTTGGCATTTTATTAGGCATTTACGCTACTGCTCAGGATGTAGTTGTTAATAAACTAAGATCAGAAACTTCCAGAACCATTAAAAAAGATGCAGATACTACTAAATGGGTCTGGAAAAGGGGTGGACTTTTCTTATTTTCCTTATCCCAAGGTTCTTTGAGTAACTGGGCAGCCGGGGGCGATAATTTTTCATTAGCCGCAAACACTTACTTGAATTATTATGTGTTTCACCAAAAGGGCCGCAAAGTTTGGGACAATAATATGGACCTAAATCTAGGGTATGTAAATACTTCTAGTTCTGGAGGCAGAAAGAATGATGATAGGATGGATCTTTTGAGCAAATTTGGTTACAAAATGGATTCAACTGGAAAGTGGTTTATTTCTGCATTATTCAACTTCCGTTCTCAGTTTTTTGATGGATTCAATTATGGTACCAATCCTGCGGAATTATCTTCAAGTTTTATGGCGCCAGGATATTTTATTTTCTCATTGGGTTTTGACTATAAACCCAGTTCTAAATTATCCGTGTTCCTTTCTCCTTTAACATCTAGGTATACCGTAGTGACCAAGAAAGAATTATATGATAAGGGTTTGTATGGTGTACCTAAAGGGCAAAAAACACTCAATGAAATTGGTGCTTTTGTAACAGTAAATTATACAACTACTGTTGCTAAAAATATTGCTTACAAAGGAAGAATGGACTTATTCTCTAACTACAAACAGGATCCTCAAAATGTGGATTTATTTATGACCAATCAATTGGCATTCAAGATTAACAAGTACTTTTCTGCTACCTATAGTTTAGACTTGATTTATGACGATAACGTGCGTTTGTTTGGTCCTACAAATACTTCTCCAGCCCTTCAAACAAAGAGTTTGATAGGAATTGGATTCTTGCGTCCATTGAATGTGATTAGGAAATAATTAAGACTTATTTACTGACAATTTTTAGTAAGTGTTTAATCTTATTGGATTGGTGTATAAGGTCTTGGTATTCGTTGCTAAGTATGGTTACATGTCCCATTTTTCTACCAGGTTTGGTATCTGCTTTTCCATACAAATGCACAAAAGCATTGTCTATTTGTAGGGTTTCAGGTAATCCCTCATAAACAGCTGGTCCTGAAAAGCCCGGTGCTCCCAACAAATTAACTATCGCCGCAGGCATAATGGCGTCTGTATTCCCTAGGGGATATTCTAATATAATCCGCCAAAGTTGGTGGTATTGGCTGCAGTAATTTCCTTCAATGCTATGGTGTCCACTATTATGTACCCTTGGGGCTGTTTCATTTACCCAAACATTTTGGTCATGGTCTACAAACATTTCTACAGCAAATAGTCCAGCACTTTTCAATGATTTGGCCACTTTTAATGCAATGGCTTCAGCCTTCCACAAAACCTTTTCCGGAATTCTTGCAGGAGATACTTGATAGTCTAAAAGATTTAGAATGGGGTCAAAAACCATTTCAGCGGGTGGGTATACAGCCGTTTCACCTTTGCTGCTTACGGCAATAATCAAGGCCAATTCCTTTTGAATGGGCACC
>NCHJ01000211.1 GCA_002256765.1 Bacteroidetes bacterium 24-39-8 | reverse complement strand
TACGTTTCAAGTGAAGAATAAGCAAGCGATCGTTATCGGAAGTGGTTTCGCGGGCATGTCCGCGGCTTCCTTTCTAGCCAGATCGGGCTGGAATGTTACCGTACTAGAAAAGCACGAATTACCAGGTGGGAGGGCTAGAAAGTACTCTGCCGAAGGTTTTACATTTGATATGGGACCAAGTTGGTATTGGATGCCCGATGTATTTGATCGATACTTTGAACAGTTTGGAAAAAAAGTAAGCGACTATTATCAACTTACCCGATTAGACCCTTCTTATAGAGTATATTGGCCAGATGATGTAACAGATATACCTGCTAATTACCAAGAATTAAAAGCCTTATTTGAAAAATTAGAACCAGGTGCAGGGAAGCAGTTAGACTTGTTCATGAAAGAAGCTGCTTACAAATATGAAGTAGGGGTAAACAAGTTGGTTTTTAAACCAGGGCAATCACTTACTGAATTCTTAGATATTGATTTAGTAAAAGGAGTTTTTAAATTGGATGTGTTCAATTCAATGAAATCTCATGTGGGCAAGTATTTTAAGAATCCCAAACTGGTTGAATTAATGGAATTCCCTGTTTTGTTCTTAGGTGCTTTACCCGAACATACCCCAGCATTATACAGTTTAATGAATTATGCTGATATCAAAGGAGGAACCTGGTATCCTAATAAGGGTATGTACGAAATTGTTCAGGGGATGTATGATTTAGCGGTTTCATTAGGAGTTAATTTTAGGTTTAACCATAGTGTAAATCAAATCAACGTAGAAAATGGTATAGCAAAATCGGTTTCTTGTATGGCTAATACACCCGCAGGAAAAGTAATGATTGAGCTTGAAGCAGATGTTATAGTTGGCGGAGCAGATTATCACCATGTTGAAACAGATTTATTGCAACCTAAATACCAAACCTATACTCCTTCCTATTGGGATAAACGCGTAATGGCCCCTAGCTGTTTGCTGTATTATATTGGATTAAACAAACGCTTAACTGGGGTTCCTCATCATTCGCTATTTTTTGATACCGATTTTGGACTACACGGTAAAGAAATTTATACTACCAAAGAATGGCCAACAGATCCACTGTTTTATATGTGTGTACCTTCAGTTACAGACCCTACTGTGGCGCCAGAAGGTTGTGAAAATTTATTTTTATTAATTCCTGTTGCAACTGGCTTATCTGGTGATACAGATGAATTAAGAGAAAAATATTTTAACTTGATTGTAGAGCGGATTGAAAAACAGATTAGCCAGTCAATCAAAGACGCGATTATTTATAAAAAAACCTTTGCTCAAAGCGATTTTATTAGCGAATACAACGCTTTTAAAGGAAATGCATATGGTTTAGCGAACACTTTACTACAAACT
>NCHJ01000082.1:12124-13892 GCA_002256765.1 Bacteroidetes bacterium 24-39-8 | reverse complement strand
GGAGAAGCTCGTGGCGGCGGGCGACATCTATGAAGGCAAGTATGCCGGCTGGTACTCGGTGCGCGACGAAACCTATTTCGTCGAAGGCGAGACGCTGCAAAACAACTTGTTAGCAGTGATTGATCTGTTGTTTTCATGGCTATGAACAAATTATTTACCGCATTTTTCACAGAATCAAGGGGGGATTGTGCATTTAACTGATTGAACAATAAAAAGGTCAATAATATCAAAACAGATTGCTTTCTCATCAGGTTAATTTTAGAATTAAATATAAGTTACCTAACACAAAAAATCCGCTCAAAGAATTGAGCGGATTTTTATTATTATTAGATTATTATCTTAGATAACCAAGTATTTTGAGCATACTTGCAGAAGTTTGTTCTCTAGCATATACCCAATCTATCAATTTCCCATTCTTATCATATTCTACAATCACGTGTTTGGGAGAAGGTACCATACAATGTTTTATTCCTCCATATCCGCTAATCTGATCTTGGTAAGCTCCAGTGTGAAAGAACCCAACATATAAAGGCTCTTTATTGGACTCTTCTTCTTTTTTACCATCAGCCGCCAATTTGGGAAGGAATACTTCATTAATATGTTCTTCCGAATCGTAGTAGTCATGGCTATCACAAGTGATGCCACCAAGTACTACCCGATGATATTCATTGTCCCATTTATTAATGGGCAACATCAAGAATTTTTCACCAATTCCCCAGGTGTCCGGCAAAGTAGTAATAAAGGATGAATCAATCATGTACCAGCACTCACGGTCATTCTGAATTTTCTGACCAAGAACACTGTAAATATGCGCCATGCTTTCCCCTACTGTGAATGAACCAAATTCTGTATAGATATTTGGCATGGGTACTTTGGCTTTATTACATGCCTTTTTAATATTGCCTACTATCTCATTGATCATGAATTGGTAATCATATTCAAATCCTAGAGAATGTTTAATGGGAAACCCTCCGCCAATATTAATACTGTCTAATTCCGGACAAATTTTCTTTAACTGACAATATAGGTTGATGATTTTATTCAATTCACTCCAATAATAAATATCATCCTTTACACCTTTATTTAAAAAGATATGAAGCATCTTTAATTGGAACTTGTCTTCAAACCCCTCAATATCATCAACATAAAACTCTAGAATGTCTTTTGCCCTAATTCCAAGCCTAGAAGTATAGAAAGGGAAATTGGGTTCTTCTTCGGCTGCTACTCTAATACCTAATCTAAATGGCTGTTTTACAGATTTTCGGTAGGCCAGTAATTCCTCTTTATTATCTAATATGGGAATTACATTTTTAAACCCACTATTGATCATCTTAGCAATCCTGGATGTATAAGCTTTTTGCTTATACCCATTGCAAACTATATAAACATCTTTGTTGATTTTCCTTCTTTCATAAAGTCTTTTGATAATGTCAAGGTCATAAGCATGTGATGTTTCTAAGTGAATCCCGTGCTTTAACGCCTCTTCTACTATAAAAGAGAAATGCGAGCTCTTTGTACAATAACAATAGAAGTACTGCCCCTCGTATTTGTGCTTTTTAAATGCATTGGCAAACAACGATTTGGCCTTGTTAATTTGCATCCCAATTTTGGGAAGATAGGTAAGCTTTAAAGGCGTTCCATGCTTGTTGATCAAGGAGATCAGGTCTAATCCATTAAATTCTAGGTAACCATCATCATTTTGATCAAATCCTTCCTGGGGAAAATGGAAGGTTTGTTTCACAAGCGAGGTGTAAGTGTTGTTCATTAG
>NCHJ01000082.1:0-12037 GCA_002256765.1 Bacteroidetes bacterium 24-39-8 | reverse complement strand
TAGAGTTATACTGTTGGCAGAACAATTTTTGCAGTGCAAAACTAACAGTTTTAATGCATGGTTGTACAAAAAAAAGCCGGAAGGATTGGATCCTTCCGGCTTAGACTATTTTTCAAGTGGAATTACTTTACTTGAGCTATTAAAGCTTTAAAGCTTTCTGGCTCATTCATGGCCAAATCAGCCAAAACCTTACGGTTCAAATCAATTCCCTTTACGCTTAATTTATTGATAAATTGGCTGTAAGTCATACCTTCTTCTCTTACGGCTGCATTAATACGTGCAATCCATAACTGACGGTATTCACGCTTTTTCAGTTTACGACCTACATAACTATAAGTCAAACCTTTTTCAACAATATTTTTGGCTACGGTATAAACGTTTTTACGTTTACCATAAAAACCTTTTGCTTGGTCAAGGATTTTTTTCCTTCTAGCCCTAGATGCTACTGCATTTTTTGAACGTGGCATAGTATTTTGTTTTGAAGCTTGTTATTATATAGTAACAAGCCATGTTTTAAAATGATGGTTACTGGATTAGTGAGAGACTATCCTTTCAAACGCAATAAACGTAGAACAAAGTCTTTGTTTGGAGCACTTACCAAACCTTTCTTGTTCAAAGCTCTTTTACGTTTTTTAGATTTCTTAGTCAAGATGTGACGTTTGAAAGCTTTTTGGAAAGTGATCTCTCCGGTACCTGTCACCTTAAAGCGTTTTTTGGCGCTGCTGTTGGTTTTTACCTTTGGCATGTTAAATAATCTTATTGAGATTACACCCTGCTGGCGTTCCAACACTGGTTGGAAACTTGTTGAGCCCTACGGGAAATGTCCGATTTTTTCGGAGGGCAAAAGTATGAAAAAAAGTGAAGAGTGAAGAAAAAAAGTGAAAAGATAAAAGTGAAGAGTGAAGAGATTAGAGTGAAGAGATAAGAGTGAAGAGTGAAAAATGCAGGAAAAAAAGTGAAGAATTAAGAGCGAAGAGTGAAGAATGAAGTAGGCAATTATCTTCTAACTAGTTGATTTTTAGGGATTAAAACTAAGAAAGCGGCCTATAAAGCCGCTTTCTCAAAGTAATTAATTATCTAAATTATGCCTTCTTTTTACCTGTTTTAGGAGTAAAAATGGCAAACATTCTTTTACCTTCTAATTTGGGCATGCTTTCCAGACTACCTGCTTCAGCAAGTCTTTCTGCAAATTTCAATAACAATAATTGTCCTCTGTCTTGGAACATGATGGCACGTCCTTTAAACTGAACATAGGCTTTTACCTTATTTCCATCTTTCAAAAAGTTTTCAGCATGCTTGGCCTTGAAATTGAAATCATGGTCATCAGTTCCAGGCGTAAAGCGAATTTCCTTCACCTCACTTTGCTTGGAATTGGCCTTCATTTCCTTTTCCTTCTTCTTTTTCTCGTAAAGGAATTTCTTGTAATCAATCACTTTACAAACTGGCGGATCTGCCGTTGGGGATATTTCTACCAGGTCTAGCTCTTGCTCCTGGGCAATCTTCAAAGCCTCTGAAGTGGGGTAAACACCAACTGTTACATTGTCGCCTACCAAACGAACTTGCAAAACGCGAATCCTTTCATTGATACGATGTTCAGGCTCCGGCTGCCTGTTAAACCTGGGGTTAAATCTTCCTCCGCCTCTTGGTGGTAATGCCATTAAAACTTGTTTTGTGAATAATTGATTTGGTGTTAAAGATATAAATAAAGCAGACTATTCTGCAGATTTACGGTTTTCTATTTCATCCTTGATCATCTCAACAAAAGCATCCACGGTTTGAACACCGGTATCTCCTTTGCCTTGACGTCTTACGGATAACTGATTTTCGGCCACTTCCTTCTCACCTATTACTAGCATGTAAGGTACGCGCATCAATTCTGTATCCCGGATTTTTTTTCCAATTTTCTCGTTCCTATCGTCTAATTCTACCCTTACCCCCGCTTTTCTAAGCCTAGTTTCCACAGATTTGGCATAATCCATGAATTTATCACTAATGGGCAAGACTTTTACTTGCAATGGAGCCAACCAAACTGGGAATTTTCCTGCATAGTGCTCTAATAAGAATCCAATAAAACGTTCATGAGTTCCCAAAGGGGCACGGTGAATAATTAATGGAATTTCAGCTTCGTTCTCTTTATTGGTAAAAGAAAGATTAAAGCTTCTAGGTTGTGCAAAATCTACTTGATTAGTTGCCAATGTAAATTCTCTTCCAATAGCACTCCAAATTTGTACGTCAATTTTAGGGCCGTAGAATGCGCCTTCTCCTTTTACTTCTACAAAAGGAACGCCTGTTTCAATCAACACATTTCTAACTAATTCCTCGGTTTCTAACCAGAGTTCGGGTTCATTCACATATTTCTGACCTAATTTTTCAGGATCGTGTAAGCTTAGACGCATCACGTATTTCTCAATGCCAAAAATTTTGAAATACTTGATGTACATATCGTTCACGGCTTTGAACTCTTGCATAAACTGTTCCTTTGAACAATAAATATGTGCATCGTTCATGTGTAAACAACGTACACGCATAAGTCCAAATAATTCTCCACTCTGCTCGTAGCGATAACAAGTACCATATTCCGCTATGCGATAAGGCATATCGCGATAGCTTTTGGGCTCAGCGTCAAAAATTTTGTGGTGGTGTGGACAGTTCATGGCCTTGAGATAGTATTTCTCTCCATCCATATCCATGGGTGGGAACATACTGTCTGCATAATAAGGCAAGTGACCACTTGTGATATATAAATTCTCTTTGGCAATATGCGGAGTTACCACGCGCTTATAACCGCCATCAGATTCAGTTTCCTTGGCTAATTTTTCCAACTCTTCAATGATTACAGTACCATTGGGCATCCAAAGAATCAATCCCTGACCAATGTCGTCATTCATGGTATAAATACCCAATTCCTTACCCAATTTTCGGTGGTCTCGCTTCTTAGCTTCTTCCATCATGAGTAAGTAAGCATCCAATTCCGCTTTATTTGGAAAAGTAACACCATATACCCTAGTCAACATCTTGTTTTTCTCATCACCCTTCCAATAAGCTCCAGAAATACTGGTTAACTTAATGGCTTTGATAGCCCCTGTTCCGGGAATATGTGGTCCTCTACAGAGGTCAGTAAATTGACCTTGGGTATAAAAACTGATTTCACCATCTTGTAAGCCCTGTAACAAATCCAATTTATACTCATCTCCTTTGTCAGCAAAATACTGAATAGCGTCTTGCTTGGCTATGGCTTTGCGTATATAAGGATTGTTCTGCTTGGCTAGCTCATTCATTTTATTCTCAATCTGACGCAGGTCTTCTTCCGTCATTTGACGATCACCAAGATCCATATCATAGTAAAATCCCCTATCTAAAGCAGGTCCTACCCAGAATTTAACACCAGGAAACAAGGATTCAACCGCTTCTGCCATTAAGTGGGCAGAAGAATGCCAAAATGTATTTTTACCTTCCGCATCATCCCAGGTAAGTAATTGTAAGCTGGCGTCTGCCGTGATTTCACGAGAAGCATCCCAAACCTGTCCATTTACTTTTGCTGCCAAAACCTTCCTGGCCAAGCCTTCACTGATTGATTTGGCCACATCCATTGCAGAAATACCTGACTGGTATTCTCTTACGGCGCCATCTGGAAAAGAAATCTGTATCATGTATATAAAATAGAGCTTAATTAATAGGGAGGCAAAGTTACAAAATTGCAGTCAGACTAACACAGCTCAATCCCATTATCTCTTTCAAAGCTTTAACGCTTCTTTAGTAAGTTGCGTTAACTTGTGGGCGTAGTTTTGCCCCAATGAGATTGAATTTTACCCTTCTTTTCTTTTTATTGCTCTCTTTTAGCGCCCAGTCCCAAAAATTGACAGGTATCTGGAGGGGATATTTTAGTGCCTCAAATGGGTTGTACCGTGGTGGGATAAAGGAAGAAATGTACAAATATGAGGTTCAGATTAGGTTAAATCAGGATAATTCAGTTGATGGGGTAACCTATTCTTATCAAACTACCGTCTTTTACGGTAAAGCCAGTGCTCAGGGTATTTATTCCCCTCAAGCCAAATCCATTACCCTAAAAGAAACGGGTTTAATGGAGCTAAAAATTGGCGACAAAAGCCAACCTTGCTTAATGACTTGTTACTTAGATTATTCCAAAATTGGAAAATTGGAAGTGTTACAAGGAGAATTTATTTCAGTAAATATTAGGGATAAAGGAGATTGCGGAGCTGGTAAGGTTTATTTGGAAAAAGTTCCTGTATCTGATTTTCAAGCGGAAGATTTTTTGAAACAGAAGAAATCTGTTGATACCGCTAAAAAGAAAGCATTAACGGTTGAATCTCAAAAATTAGCTCAATCCAAACCTGCTCAGCCCAATTCTAAGAGTACCGTTACTACCAAACCAACTGAAAAGCCGATTCCTAAAACTGGTTCTACAACTACCAAACCTAATACTGGTACCAATAAAGCTCCTGCTACTAAAACCCCTATACCACCTAAACCTACGGCCAAGCAAGCAGCACCTGTAGCAAAAACAAAACCTGGTGCAGAAAGTAATTTGGTATCTAAAAATGCAACCCAGCCTCCGCCTGCTTCTGTAGATAAAAAGCCCAATATAACGGTAGCCCCAATTATTCCTAAAGACACTATTCCTTCAAAAGCCAAAGAACCCATTATTAGTAAGGGTCCTGTACCAAAAGTTTTGTTAGAAAGGGAAAACAACCTGGTCAAAACCATTCAAACAGATGAAGAATTGATTCAGATTGACATGTATGATAATGGAACTATTGACCATGATAGTATTTCTGTTTTTCACAACAATAAACAAGTGATTAAAAACGGAGGTTTGAGCTATACCCCCATCAGTCTTAAAATCAGATGTTCTAAAGAAGATTCAAGACACGAACTAATTATGGTGGCTGAAAACCTTGGTGAAATTCCACCTAATACCGCATTAATGGTTATAACGGCTGGCAAGAAACGCTATGAAGTTTTCTTAACCTCTACTGAAGTGAAAAATGCCAAAGTGGTCATAGAATACACTCCCAAAAATTAGAATTTTAAATTCCAAGTAACAGAAGGGATAATAGGAAAAAGCGAAACCTGTTTGGCTGATACTTTTAGGTCACCTGTTGCAGCGCTCCCTTCTTGGTCATAATAAATAAAATAGGGGTTCTGTCTACTATATAAATTATAGATACTAAATACCCAGTTACTATTGAATTTGCTATTCTCTTTTCTTTTGGGTGTATAAGTAGCCGCAATATCAATTCTATGATAGGCCGCCATTCTATATGCATTGATTCTACTATACTCTTGGGTTAGAACCCCACCTACCAAATAGAATCTTTCAGGTACAGAAATAGCAGCACCCGTTCCATATACAAATACGGAGGATAATTTCCACTTTTTATTCAGTTCATAATTTGCTACCACTGACAAATCGTGTCTTCTATCATTTCTACTTGGATATTTTAAACCGTCATTGAGATTTTTAAATTGTCTCCAAGTCCAACTAAGGGTATATCCCACCCATCCAGTTAGTCTACCTTTTACTTTGTTAATAAAAAATTCTGCCCCATAACTCCACCCCTTTCCAAATACAAATTCTTCTTCAGGATCTTTTAAAGAAGGAGTATACCCTTCTCTATATTCAATCTGATTTTCCATGGTTTTATAGTATGCTTCCACAGATGTTTCAAACATACCATCTTTTAGATTTTGAAAATAACCTATAGCATATTGCCAACTTAATTGTGGCTGCACTTTTAAAGTACTAGGCACCCAAAGATCAGTAGGCAAAGTAGTTCCAGCATTGTTGACCAAGTGAATATATTGCAGGTTATTGGTGATGGCTGCTTTTAAAGAAGCATTGTCATTAAGGGTATATCTAAATGTAGCCCTAGGCTCAAATCCACCATAATTTTGAACAGTTTGCCCCTTTCCATATACCACACTATCTACTTTGTTTCCATTTGTGTCTCTGATATAATGCGTATACCTTCCCACTTGTTGGAATTGGCTGTAACGCAGTCCAATATTTAGTTTCAATTTACTATTAATCTCCCAATCATCTTGAATATACAATCCATATTCATTGGCAAATTTCTTGGTGGCATTCTGAGGAGTAAACACCACTGAATCCTGATTGCCACTCAGGACATTGGGTAAAAATGTATGAAAAGTGTATTGCGCACCAAACTTGATTTTGTGTTCTGGCGAGAGATAATAATCAAAATCCGTTTTGGCATTCAAATCCCTGATACCAGAAGATAAGTTGATATTAAAATCATTTTGTTTACCATTCAATGCAAACTGATAATCATTATATACCAAAGTGGTATTTGAAAATAATTTCTTGTTGAATACGTGGTTCCATCTTAGGGTTGCAGTTGAATTACCCCAAGGTATTTCAGTATTAAAAGATCGTTTGGCATTATTAAAATTGAATTTATCTCTTCCAAAATAACCACTTAAATAAAGGTGGTCTTTTTCAGAAATTTCATAATTCACTTTGGCATTTAGGTCATAGAAATAATAACCTGAGCCATAATAATCGCTGGTCTTTTTAATGAGGGGCTTAGCTAGGGCATCGGCATAGGTTCTCCTAGCTGATATCATATAAGATGCCTTGTTTTTCTTAATGGGGCCTTGTATAGCAAATCGCGAAGCAATTAATCCTATTCCAACATCTACTTGAGTTTTGTTGGAATTTCCTTCTTTCATTGCAACATCCACTACAGAAGAAAGCCTTCCACCATATTGCGCTGGCATTCCACCTTTAATCAAACTAACATTCTTAACGGCATCACTATTAAAGATGGAAAAGAACCCGAATAAATGTCCTGTATTATACACTACTGCATCATCAAGCAAAATCAGGTTCTGATCGGCTCCACCACCCCTAACATAGAAACCTGCATTACCCTCCCCTGCATTTCTTACCCCTGGCATTAATTGTAAGGTTTTCATGATATCCACTTCACCCATAAAAGCGGGTATAGCTTTAGCGGTATTGATATTTAATTCAAACTTGCCCATTTGGGCAGTTTTTAATTGATTATCCCTTCTTCTTGAAACTACCGTTACATTATTGATGGCATTGGAATTGGGCACCAATAATATATTGAATGATTTATTTTCATTCAAGTCAATGGTCCAAACCTTTGGTTGATATCCTATAAAAGAAGCTGCCAATTGATAAGTTCCATTTTTCAAAGTAATACTATAGAATCCATACTGATTGCTACTTACCCCTTTTCCTTCTGAACGTATAGATACATTGGCCCCAATTAAGGATTCCCCAGAAACACTATCCCTGATATATCCGTTTAACGTGAATTTATCTTGAGCTAATCCAAGTATACTAAAACAACAACTGAATAATAGAAAAAGAATCCGAACCATGATTTTCTAACAAATGAATGAAGGCAAAGTTGCAAGAATAAGGAATTATTTAGCGTTAAATAGTAATGTATCCTTGATTTCACCACAAAGAGGCGTTGCATTAGGCAAATAAGGATTGGTTAGGTTCTTTTGATCACTGATCCAATATGCACCCTGATCTTCAAATGCTTTATTGCAATAAAAGCGGTATAAGACTTTCTGATTGTATTGAACAGTATTAATCAAGTCATAAAATTGGTCACTGATCATTTGAAAAGACCTTCTTTTTGACAATAAATTGGTTTCTTCTAATAGTCCTTGAGCTTCTGAAGAAATGCCATCTGAATAGCTAAATGCTGCTTGAACCAAATTGGTATCGGCCTTTAACTCATTGAGTTTTAAACTATCACTTGCCAATATAATGGCCCTTGTAGCTTGGGCAATGCCACTATCTTTTTCAGCAACCAGCTGATCTTTTAATTGTAGATAGGCGGTCAGCAAATTTTCAAATGACTGGTTAAAAGCACTAGAATTGGTTGAGACTTGCCAACTTTTTGCTGTTCCATTGCCCGTTTGCCCTCCCTTTTCCGTTGGTTGATTACATGCCAAAATAGATAGTATTATCAGGCAAATAGGGTAGATTTTCATGTATTTTGATTCAAATTTTCAAAAAAGATGCAAGAATTTACCCAGTAAAATTAATCCAAATTGTATTGGCAGCAGATTGGGATTACCTTTGCGCCCTTAAATAACTGTTAAGAGATGTTGATAGGTCTGCAAAATGTTACGTTTGAATTTGGTGCAAGAGTGATTGTGGAAGATGCCACATGGCATATCCAACCCGGTGATAGGATTGGTTTGATTGGATATAATGGCACTGGTAAGTCTACTATTTTAAAAGTATTGGTAGGTGAATATACCCCTTCAAAGGGAACAGTGGAAAAAGGCAAGGATACCACAATTGGATATCTACACCAAGACCTTTTGAGTTTTGACACCAATGACAATATCACAGAAGTGGCATTAAGTGCTTTTGAAAGAGTGCGTCAATTGGAAAAAGAAATTGAAACACTTGGTTTGGAATTGGAGAAGGATTCTGAGAACGAAGATTTACTGATAAAATATACTGATGCGCTACATGAATTGGATGTTTTAGATGGATATAATATTCACCACAAAGCAGAAGAGGTTTTACACGGTCTTGGATTTAGTAACGATGACTTGGCAAGGCCCTACAAAGAATTTAGTGGGGGCTGGAGAATGCGCGTTTTGTTGGCAAAAATGATCTTACAACAACCTGATGTATTATTGATGGATGAACCTACCAACCACTTGGACTTGCCGTCAATTGAATGGTTAGAAAAATACTTGTTGCATTATAAGGGCAGTGTAGTGATTGTAAGCCATGATAAATTTTTCCTTAATAGAATGGTTAATAAGATTGTTGAAGTCTACCAACAACAATTACATATCTATACTGGAGACTATGAATTCTATGAGCAGGAGAAAATGATCCGCATAGACATGCAACAAAAGGCTTACGAAAACCAACAAGATTATATTCGTCAGCAAGAAAGATTTATTGAAAGATTTAAGGCAAAAGCTAGTAAAGCTGCTCAAGCTCAGAGCGTACAAAAAAGACTAGATAAGATTGACAAAATTGAGGACGTTCAATTAGAAAGACCCGATTTAAGAATCAATTTTCAATTAGATAAAGTTCCTGGCAAAACGCTTGTAACACTAAAAGAAGTAAGCAAGAATTTTGGCAGAATTAATATTGTTGACCATACTAGTGCAGAAATTGACCGTGGTGATAAAATAGCCTTAATTGGGGCGAATGGTAAGGGTAAATCTACTGTCTTACGCATGGTGGCAGGTACTGAATCATTTACAGGTGAACGCATTTGGGGACATAATGTAGAAGAAAGCTTTTATGCGCAGCACCAATTGGAAGCTTTGACCATGACCAATACCATTTTGGAAGAAATGCAATCCTGTGGTAGCAAAAAGTCAGATGTGGAACTCAGAAGTTTAATGGGTGCTTTCTTATTTGGCGGGGACGATATAGACAAAAAAATCAGGGTTTTAAGTGGTGGTGAGAAAGCTCGTGTTGCACTTGCCAAAACCATTGTAAGCAAAGCTAATTTTTTGATTTTAGATGAACCTACCAACCACTTAGATATGCATTCTGTAGAACTTTTGGCAGACGCATTAAATAAATATGAGGGAAGTATCGTATTGGTAAGTCACGACCGTTATTTTATCTCTAAAACAGCCAACAAAATCTGGGAGATTATAGACAATCAGATAAAAGAGTTTAAAGGCACTTATCAGGAATGGGTAGAATGGAATGAACGCATGGCTAAGAAAGAACAAGAAAATGCCCGTAACGAAGCTAAGATAGAAAAACCTGAACCTAAACCGGAGCCTAAGAAACAACAACCTACAGGCCCCATCAATAAAGACTTACAAAAAGAGGTACAGAAACAGCAAAAACTATTGCAACAAATTGAAGCAAACTTAAATAAAACCAAGGCCGAGAAATTACGTATTGAAGCAGCTATGGGTGATCCTGCCAACTATGCAGACAGAAATAAATTTGTACAATTAGAAGCGGATTACAAAAAAGTGCAAACTGAATACAATAATCACAATACCGATTACGAAAAAGCATTTGAAAAATTGGTAGAACTGGAATCTGCCCAATAATTTGTATTCTATCAAGATAATAAAGGAAGCCTGAACAAGATGTTCAGGCTTCCTTTTTGCATGGCTCTATGTTTTATCTATATTTAACATAGGTTCAAATTCAACCCTTAATATCTTCAAATGGCCAGATTCATATTTTTATTGATTATAATATCATCTCCCTTCTTGGTTTTGAATGCACAAATTCAAAAAACAATTTTAACTAAATCAGACAGTATTGCTGCCCAAAAAACAGACAATTCTTCCCAACATTTACTTGACCTAGCACTTGAACGATTCAAAGATTCTTTGAGAAAGAATGAATTAGAACGTGAACTTTCTATGCTCAAGGATTATGAACAAAGCAAAAAGAAAATACTAAATGAGCAATTATTAAAAATTAGAAATGACGATAGCCTAAAAAGGACTATACAAATAAAGACGGTAGACAGTTTGCGAAAAACCTCCAAAGGACATCCAGTAGCTCCATTCAAAGACACATTGTTTAAAGTCTATCATAGGCTTGGAGAGTTGTCTGCAAGCGAAAGAGCCATTGCCATTACTAAAAGAATTCAATCTATTGCTGATGGAATTAAGTTTAATAAAGACAGTTTTAGAATTGAACAAGGAGTTACCGTAACTGACTTGTTTTATGGGAAAAAATTGGTCATGAGTATTGTTGCAGAAGATGCATTATGGAAAAATATGCAAGTAAACCAGCTAGCCGTTTACAATAAGGAGATAATTCAAAAAGCTGTTTCGGAATATGTAATCTTATATAGCCTTCAAAACAAATTAAAAAGAACAGGTTTAATTCTATTGGTATTTGCGCTTACTATTTTGATTATTTTCTTAATCAAAAAACTGTTTCAATTTAGTAGAAAATGGATTGTGCAACATTTGGAAAAAGGTATTAATGGCATTAAAATCAAAACATATACATTACTCAATAGCAAACAAGAAGCCTTGCTCCTACTGAGAATTAATAAATTATTACAATGGTCTTTTATATTCTTATCCATTTATTTAATGCTGCCTTTGGCTTTTAGCATATTACCATGGACCAAAGACATTGCAGAAAAACTATTAGGATTTGTCATTAATCCTTTAAAAGATATTTTAAACGCCATCTGGGTATATCTTCCAAATTTGTTTACCATCATTGTATTAGTAACAGTGATTATTTATATACGAAAAGGGGTACATTTTTTAAGTAAGGAAATTGAAAATGGGGTTTTAAGAATAGATGGATTTTACAAGGACTGGGCAAAACCAACTTACCAAATTATCAGCATTCTCTTATTTGCCTTTTTGATAATTGTAATCTTCCCTTATTTACCAGGCTCTGAAAGCCCTGTATTTAAAGGTGTTTCGGTTTTCATTGGTCTATTATTCACTTTTGGTTCAACAGGTTCGTTGAGCAATATCATTTCTGGATTGGTTTTAACTTATACTCGAGCTTTTAAAATAGGTGATCGAGTACAAATTGGAGACACGGTGGGTGATGTAATTGAAAAATCACTTTTAGTTACTAGAATCAAAACCATAAAAAATGAAATAATATCTATTCCAAATTCCAATGTAATGAATAGCCATACTATTAATTATAGTTCAGAAGTAAAAGAAGGTAATGGATTAATCTTATATACTACTGTTACTATTGGATATGATGCCCCTTGGGAAACGGTGCACCAATTACTGATTAATGCAGCATTGGCTACCAAGGGAATTAACAAAAATCCATCACCCTTTGTATTACAAACCAGCTTAGATGACTTTTTTGTCAGCTACCAAATCAATGCCTATACCCATCAGCCAAATGAACAAGCAATTATTTATTCAAACCTCCATATTCAAATTCAGGAATCCTTTAATCATGCAGGTGTAGAAATCATGTCTCCCCATTATAATGCTATTAGAGATGGGAATGCCAAAACAAACCCCACCAAACCTATCAACTAAACCTTCCGCAATT
>NCHJ01000081.1 GCA_002256765.1 Bacteroidetes bacterium 24-39-8 | reverse complement strand
TAGCTTTTTTTCTAAACTATCCAATGCTGTTTTATTCAACCAATATGGTCCAACTGAAACGCATGTTTGTACTTGTTTGAGATTAGATGGGGACCCCCAACAATGGCCTGCATTGCCAAGTATTGGGATACCCTTACCCAATACCCAAATTCATATAGTTGATGAAGAGGCTAAAGAAGTTGATCATGGTGTAGTAGGAGAACTATGGGTATCTGGTGTTTGTTTGGCTAATGGTTATTTGAATAATCCGTCCATGACTCATGAAAAGTTTGTTGATTGGACAGATGCAAAAGGTCAAATACAACGAATATATAAAACAGGTGATTTAGCCAAATACTTACCGGATGGCAATATTGAATTCCTTGGAAGAAAGGATGATCAAGTGAAAATTGCAGGGCATAGAATTGAGCCCGCAGAATTAGAATTGATTTTAACCAATCAGACGGGAGTTAGTCAAGCAGTTGTTTTAGCACAAGATCATAACAATGGTTTAAAAAGATTGGTGGCTTATTTAATAGCCAACCCCCAACAGGTAAATCAGGAATCAATCAGAATGGCTTTGAAAAAAATATTGCCAGATTATATGATTCCTGCGGTATTTGTGTTTTTGGATGAATTTCCAAAGACTAGTAGTGGTAAAGTTGATAGAAAGGCATTGCCTAAACCAGACAGGAGAAGACCTGTTTTGTCTCAACTGTATAAAGCTCCTCAAACAACCCTAGAAAAAAATATAGCTACTTTATGGTCAGATTTGTTACAATGGGATACCATTGGTTTAAATGATCATTTTTTTGAATTAGGGGGTAGCTCACTTCTTGCAATTAATTGCATAGCTCGATTAAGAAATGAATATCAAATAACCATTCCAATTACCACTTTATATCAATATCCTACCATTGATGGATTGGTTAACTGGTTAAAGCATGGACATCAGAAAAATGAATTACCTGTTTATTCACAAATTGATGGTGTTGATACTAAGAAAGAAGATATTGCCATTATTGCCATGACGGGTAGATTTCCAGGAGCAGAAAATCTGGCTGATTATTGGAAAATTCTTGTAGAAGGAAAAGAAACTATTCGCTTTTTTAAACAAGAAGAATTAGATGCGTTTATTCCAAATGAAATAAAGCAAGATCCAGATTATGTACCCGTTAGAGGGGTGTTGGATCATGCAACTGATTTTGATGCCCAATTTTTTCAAATTCAACCCAAACAAGCGGAGCTAACAGATCCACAACAAAGACTGTTTTTAGAATTGTCTTGGGAATTATTGGAGAAGTCTGGTTATTTACCTACCCATTATTTTGGAAGAATTGGTGTATTTGGGGGTACAGGTAACAATACCTATTATCAAGAAAATATATTGCCCAATAAAACCTTGGTACAACAAGCTGGTGCTTTTCAAGTAATGACTTACAATGAAAAGGATTATGTAGCAACAAGAGCAGCTTTTGTATTGAATTTAAATGGTCCAGCAGTAAGCGTTCACACAGCTTGCTCTACCTCACTTTTAGCCATCGCGCAAGCAGTGGAGTCTATTAGAAATGGTCAGTGTGAATTAGCTATTGCTGGTGGGGTTTCTATAACATCGCCCATCAATAGTGGGCATTTGTACCAAGAGGGTGGCATTTATAGTAAAGATGGTCATACCAGAACTTTTGATAATCAAGCTACCGGTACCGTATTTAGTGATGGTGCTGGTATGGTTTTATTAAAACCCAAGTCTGCCGCTTTGCGCGATGGAGACACTATTTATGCTTTTATTAAAGGTGCTGGAATTAACAATGATGGTGCAGGCAAAGGAGGGTTTACAGCACCATCTTCTATAGGTCAATCTAAAGCCATTCAAATGGCTATGCAACAAGCAGGTGTTAGTCCAGAGCAGATTAGTTATGTAGAAGCGCATGGAACAGCAACTCCATTAGGAGACCCAATTGAATTAGAAGGATTGAACCAAGCATTTGCATCTGTCAACAAAAAGCAGGGTATTGCAATTGGTTCAGTAAAAAGCAATATTGGTCATCTAACTGCCGCTTCTGGTGTAGCTGGATTAATTAAAACTGCATTGGCTCTGTATTATCAGCAATTGCCTGCTTCCATTAATTGTTCACAACCCAATACTTATTTTGATTTTGAGAATAGTCCCTTTTATGTAAACAATACATTGAAGGATTGGAGCCAACCAGAGGAAAGATTTGCTGGAGTAAGTTCCTTTGGTGTAGGGGGAACCAACGTTCACGTTGTACTTGCTTCTAGTCAAAACATCCATTTAATTCCAGAAATATCAAAGCCTTGGCAATTGGTTGGATTTTCAGCCAAATCTCCTGAAAGTTTAAAAGGGTATGCTGTTAAATTGGCTGATTGGTTGGAGACAAATAATTCCACACAACTTGCAGATCTGTCATATAATTTATTGGCAAAACGTACAACGTTTAATTGTAGAAGATTTTATCTAGCTAAAGATAGTTCAGATTTATTGCAACAATTGCAAACAGAAACTGCCTATAAGCAACAAGAAGTCTTGGTGCAACAAGCTCAATTGGCTTTTATATTTCCAGGTCAAGGTGCTCAGTTTTCTAGAATGGGCAAAGGGCTTTATGCCGATGAGCCTGTATTCAAAGAAGCAATTGATCATTGTGCCAATATTCTTTCTAATTACATGGAAGTGGATATTCGTAACATTCTTTATCCAATTGCAGAAGATCCTATAGTATTAGAAAAAATACATTTAACACAATATGCACAACCAGCCATTTTTATTGTTGAATATGCGTTGGCAAAATTGTGTCAATCTTGGGGCTTTGAACCCAACTATTTTTTAGGTCATAGTATTGGAGAATATGTAGCAGCACATTTAGCAGGTGTATTTTCTTTGGAAGATGCTTTGATGTTAATAGCAAATCGTGGTCAATTAATGTCTGAAATGCCCAATGGAAGTATGTTGGCGGTAAAAACAGACAAGCAAACAATTGTACAACATTTGCCCAAGGATTGTTCCATAGCTGCAATCAATAGTCCCAAATCAATAGTGGTAGCAGGTCCTCTGGAATCAATACACCAATTGTCTGCTACTTTAAGTCAACTAGAAATTCCTAATTCTATACTTAAAACTAGCCATGCGTTTCATTCTGCTATGATGGAACCTATGTTGGATGCTTTTCAGGCTAAACTAGAAAAAGTGCAGTTTTATCCTCCAAGCATGCCCATTATTTCTACTTTAACTGGTGAAATAGTGGAAGCAAGTTTACTTTGCCAACCCCAATATTGGGTTAAACAAATACGATCTACTGTAGTTTTTTCAGATGCAGTAGAGACCTTATTAAATACTGGTGTTGGTCTGGCTATGGAAATTGGTCCTGGCAATGTTACTAGTAAGCTTTTGATGCAACAGTTACAAGGTAAAGACTGTTTTTGTAGCGGTGGTTTAGTAGCTCAAGATGAAAAATTAGAAAGAGTAACTCTTTTGCAAAATATAGGGCAATTATGGATTAGAGGATATGAACCAAATTGGAATCATATTTTTGATACCCATCAAAGAATTCACTTGGATTTACCCACCTATGCTTTTAATAGAAAAAGATTTTGGTTAGATCCAATTATTTCTAAGAACATTTCCGCACAGGTAGATCAGCCAATTCCACCTACAGTTGCAATATCTAACACAACTGATCTTATTGAAGAACTTTCTGAGAGAGACTCTCTCATGCAGCAATTGAAAGATGTTTTAGAACAAGCATCTGGATTGGAACTAGCTTCAGCTAATGAATCCTTAAGTTTATTGGAACTTGGGTTTGATTCACTATTGTTGACACAGGTGGCAATTAATTTGAAAAAAGGGTTTGGTATTTCTATTAGTTTTAGACAATTAAATGAAGATTTTGATTCACTTACTGCTTTAGCAAATTATATAGTAGCACAAAAATTAAATAGCCCTAAACTAGTTACTCAAACAGTTGCAACAGATAAAATAGCTTTTACTGGTTTAAGTGTAGAAGAACAAGCAGAACTTAAAAAACCATTTGGTGCTAGTGCTATAATTGAAAAACAAAAGCTAATACAGTTAACTGAAGTACAGGAACTATTCTTGCAGCAATTAATAACTACCTATACAGGCAAAACTGGTAAAAGTAAAAACTATACTGGTGAATTTAGGGATTGTATGGCTGACCCAAGAGTGGTTTCGGGTTTTAAACCACTTACCAAAGAAATTGTTTATCCCATTGTAGTAAACAAGTCTAAAGGGGCAAGACTTTGGGATATTGATGGCAATGAATATATTGATGCTTTAAATGGGTTTGGTAGTAATCTTTTAGGATATCAACCTGCCTTTATTACTAAGGCATTAAAAGAACAAATTGATGCTGGTTATGAAGTTGGTCCACAACACCAATTAGCAGGGGAGGTATGTAAATTAATTGGACAGTTTACTGGCTTTGAAAGAACGGCATTGTGTAATACAGGATCTGAAGCAGTTTTGGGAGCCATGCGTATTGCCAGAACAGTAACTGGACGTTCTTTAATAGTTGCATTTGCTGGATCCTATCACGGTATTATTGATGAAGTAATTGTGCGTGGTGCTAGTAATGGCAAAACCTATCCCGCAGCAGCGGGTATTATGCCTGAAGCCGTTCAGAATATGTTGATTCTGGAATATGGTACAGAGGAAAGTTTGAGAATCATTGAGGCTAGAGGTGCCGAATTAGCCGCAGTTTTGGTAGAACCAGTGCAAAGTAGGAGACCCGAATTTCAACCAGTTGGTTTTTTAAAGGCCCTTAGAAATATTACTGCTAGTTCTGGTACTGCTTTAATTTTTGATGAAGTTATAACTGGGTTTAGAGTGCATCCTGCTGGAGCCCAAGGCTTATTTGGAATACAAGCTGATGTAGGAACTTATGGGAAAGTTATTGCAGGTGGTTTGCCAATTGGGGTAATCTCAGGCAAAAAAGAATGGATGGATGCATTGGATGGTGGAACCTGGCAATACGGTGATGCATCTTTACCACAAGCTGGTGTTACTTATTTTGCAGGAACATTTGTTAGACATCCATTAGCTCTTGCAACTTCTAAAGCTAGTTTGGAATTCATGTTAAAGGAAGGATACTCACTTCAGAAATCTTTAACTGATAAAACCAATTATTTAGCTGATGCATTGAATCAAATTTGCCGATCTAAGCAGATCCCATTATATGTAGCGCATTTTGGTTCACTTTGGAAATTAAAATACAAAGAGCCTATAGCATTTAGTGAACTCCTTTTTACCCTGATGCGGCAAAATGGTATTCATATTTGGGATGGCTTTCCATGTTTTATCACACTAGCCCATACTGATGATGATATCAGCAAAATCATTTCGGTTTTTGATATAGCAATCAACCGAATGGTGGAGGTTGGATTTTTTATTCCAAATGACCAAATCCCTGATTTGGATATGGAAGCATCTAAATGGGAGTATCCACCATTCCCAGGTGCAATTCTAGGCAGGGATGAAGAAGGTAATCCTGTTTGGTTAAGCACGGAACAGCAATTTAAAAATCCCTATGATGGTCCAGAAATAGATGCTGTTTTTCCAGTAACTGATTCTCAAAAAGAGATTTGGTTAAGTTGTTTTATTGGAGGAGAAGATGCGAATAGGGCTTATAATGAATCCGTTTCTTTAAGGTTGGAAGGAGCTTTGCAGATTGATCGGATGCAAGAAGCTTTGTTGGAACTTGTCAAAAGACACGAAGCACTAAGGTCTGCATTTAGCGCTGATGGTAAACTAATGCTGATTTTTAAAGCATTAGCGCCAGTACTGAATTTCCAAGACCTAAGTCTTTTAAGCAATCAGAGACAGGAAGATGTTATCTCAGAATTTGCAAGGATTGATATCAGAAAATCCTTTGACTTATTAAATGGCCCGTTATTCCGATTTGCGTTGTTTAATTTGGGAAAGAATGCCTGTTATGTAACCTTAACTGTTCATCATATTGTAGGGGATGGTTGGTCACTGGGTGTTTTGCTGCAAGACTTTGGAAGAATTTATTCTGAACTTGTAAGTAAGGGTTTTTATGTTCTAAATAGCCCAGTTGGGTTTAAAGAATTTGCATCTAAACAAGCAGCTTTTCAAAATACAAAAGCTTATCAGGAAACCGAAACCTTTTGGTTAGATAAATTCAATGAAGATATTCCAGCAATCAATCTGCAAACCGATTTTGCCAGACCGCCTGTTAGAAGTTTTCAAAGTCAGCGAAATGATTATGAATTGCCTCAACAAATAGTGACTAGTCTTAAAAAATTGGGAGCTGTTGCTGGTTGTAGTTTTGTTACCACTTTATTAGCTGCATTTGAAGTATTCTTACAAAAAACTAGTAAACAAGACCAAATAATTATTGGCTTGCCTTCTGCCGGACAACCCACAATGGGTATGCCTGAATTGGTTGGTCACTGTGTCAACTTGCTTCCTATAAGGAGTAAATATTTACCTGAATTGAGCTTCTCTGATTATTTGAAAACTAGAAAATCGCAGATTTTAGATGACCTTGACCATCAACAATTAACTTTTGGTTCTTTGATAAGAAAATTGCCCATTTCAAGGGATGCGTCTTTGGTGCCCATGGTTCCAGTTGTATTTAATATTGATTTAGGAATGGACAAAGGCGTTCAATTTGCCTCTTTGAAACAGGAATTGGTTTACCATCCAAGAGCTTTTGAGAATTTTGAATTGTTTTTGAATGCAAATGGCAATGATCAAAAACTAATATTGGAATGGTCCTTTAATACTAGGTTGTTTAAGTCTACCACTATTGCCAAAATGATGGCCGATTTTGAACAAATGCTTTTGAACATTGTATCAAATCCAGAGGAAAAATTGGTAGAGATTGGCTTTGGGCAGAAGCTTGATTTTAAGGCACAATTATTAAAAAGAAACCCTCCGCCAACAGAATATCCTAGACAAAAAACTTTAGTCCATTTATTTGAGGAAAAGGTTAGTGCCCATCCTGAAAAAATTTCTTTTGAGCAAAATGGGGTTTCATTGTCTTTTCATGCTTTAAATGAAAATGTTAATCAATTAGCGGGCTATTTATCAGGTTTAGGTGTTAAGGAAAATGACTTAGTTGCTATTGTAATGGATAGGACTGAGAAAATGATTATTGCTTTATTGGCTATTCATAAATTAGGAGCAGCTTATCTACCAATAGATGCTAATTACCCCATGGGCAGAATTAGATTTATGTTGGAAGACGCATCAGTTAAATGCTTATTAGTTTCCAATACTTTCAAGCAGCAATTCAATGATGACCAGCACATTATTTGGATAGATACTGTTTGGGAATTATTGGCCAATTATTCAACGCAAAATCCTGCATTAATTACCAAAGCAACATCACTAGCATATGTGATTTATACCTCTGGTTCAACTGGAAATCCAAAAGGTGTAGGAGTGGAACATCATAACTTGGTTAATCTCTTTACGGGTTTAATTCAAGAACCTGGAATTAAATCAGGTGATCGGTTTTTGGCCATTACTACTATTGCTTTTGATATTTCCGCAATGGAATTATTTTTGCCATTATTAGCTGGAGCAACACTGGTATTAGCTGATAATAATACTTCAAAAGATGGACGTTTGTTATTGGAGCTAATTCAATCTGCAAATATTAGTATGATGTTTGCAACACCAGCTACTTGGCTTATTATTTTAGAAGCTGGATGGGAAAACCCACTACCCATGGTGGCATTAACTGGAGGGGAAGCGCTACCTGGTGATTTATCTGACAAGCTGTTAATTAGAACAAAAGCTTTGTGGAATATGTATGGTCCAACTGAGACAACTATTCTTTCTACCCAAAAACAGATAAAGGAAATTAATGAATTGATTACCATTGGCAAACCGGTTAAAAACACTGAGGTATATATTATAGACAATGCTGGTAATATTGTTCAGGATGGACAAATTGGAGAAATTTATATTGCAGGAGAGGGATTGGCCAGAGGATATTGGAACAATCCAATATTAACAAATGAGCGCTTTTTACCCAATCCTTTTTCAGCATCAAGAACCAGTCTCATGTACAAGACAGGGGATTTAGGTATGTATTTAGAAACTGGTGAAATCTTGTACATGGGAAGGTCAGATAATCAGGTTAAAATCAGAGGGTTAAGAATTGAATTAGGGGAAATTGAATTTCATTTGAGAAAATTAGACGCAGTTAAGGATGCTGTTGTTATTTCAAGAGACGGTTTATTAATTGCCTATGTTGTACCTGAAAATTTTGAACCAGACAATCAGTTAGATCTTCAATGGAAACAGGATCTTAAGTATGTGTTGCCAGGTTATATGATTCCCAATGAAATGCTTGTTATTAAGCAAATGCCTTTAACCCCTAATGGCAAAGTAGATAGAAATGCACTACCCATTATTGTTAAAACATCGGCAGGTAAATATCTGGCTCCTAGGTCTAGCATGGAGCATATAATTGCAAAAATTTGGGCTAGCATTTTGTCAAAACAAAAAGTGGGTATCAGGGATGATTTCTTTGAATTAGGCGGGCATTCCAATTTAGCAGTTTTAGCAATGATTCGATTGGAAAAAGAAACTGGAATTAGACTTCCAATAGCCGCCATATTTCAATCTCCCACCGTAGAGGAATTGGCAAAATTAGTATTGAATCAAGGTAATGGACAATTATTAGGCGTTGCAGACAATGCGGCAATTGTTCCATTAAAGCCTTTTGGGAATAAGCCCCCACTAATGATTATTCATGGCTTTAATATGAGTGTGCTCATGTTTATGCCCATTGCTAGACAATTAGACCATATGCAACCAGTTTATGGTATTCAACCTAAGGGATTGCATAAATTAGAATCTCCATTGATGACAATGGAAGAGATTGCAGCTGAGTATATTCAAGAAATGTTAGAAAAAGTGCCTAGTGAATCTTATGCACTTGCTGGATATTCATTTGGAGGCTTTGTAGCTTTTGAAATGGCTAAACAATTAAGAGCCATGGGTAAAAAGGTAACCATGTTAGCCATGTTTGACTGTAATGCTGAAACTGGATATTTTAGAGAAACAAGTATGCAGAAATTAGTCAGAAAAAGTTATAGGCAATTACCAAAATTCGAATTCATTCTAAAATCATTTCTGAGAAATCCCAAAGAAACCATTGCCTACCAACGCTACTTTTTAGAAAGTAAATGGAAGTCTGTTTTTGGATCAAGTCAAGCAATTGATCAAGATGATAAAGAAGAAGCTTTATTAGATTTGCGATATGAGTTTGCATTGAAGCACTATGAATTAAATATATCTGCACACGATATTGACTTATTCAGAGTCAAAAAACGGTTGTATTTTGTACCCGATCAGGAGTTTTTGGGATGGAGAGAAAATACCATGCGTGAGGTGTTTGTTCACGAGGTTCCAGGTGATCACAAAACATTCTTGATTTCACCAAATCATATTGAATTTGCCAAAGTTTTGCAATCAGTATTGAGGCGGAGACAATAGCATAATAAATGGTACATGTCAAGTTTTTTTGTCATTTTTTGAATAACCCACAATGGGAATTGGGTAATAAAACAGTTACTGATTTTGAATCACAGATTCGGATTCATAGTTTTTTTATACCCAATAATTTAGAGGATCTTAATTCCTGTTTTAACCTATTAAATGAGGCTGAAATAAAACGTGCACAAAGCTATCACCAACTTAAAGACAGTCAAAGATTTATTATAGCAAGGGGCATATTAAAAAAACTAGCTAGTCAATATTTAAGTATTCCACCTAATGAAATTGAAATTAATATTGGGACCAATAAGAAACCTTTCATTGGTTCTAATACAAGTATTAAACTCGACTACAATATTTCACATTCTGGTAATTGGATTGTGATTGCATTTGGCTTTGGTTCTATTGGTATTGATGTGGAACAAATCAATCATTCTTTCAATTATGATGCCATATTAGCGGCCTGTTTTAATGTGGAAGAACAAAAATTTATTCAGCAGAAACCCAATTCCACAGAATTATTTTATAGGTTATGGACCAGAAAAGAAGCTTTTGTAAAAGCCACTTCAAAAGGGTTAGATAATAATTTGCCACAAATCATTTGTTTGAATGGGGAGTGGGAATTAATGGAACATGATAGTCTGAGTCAGTCTTGGGAAACCTTGAGTTTTTCTTTAGATCTAGACCATGTGGCAAGTCTTAGTTATTCAGGCAGTAAAAAAAATATCCTGTTTATAAAACAGGATATTTGAATCTGACAAACATTCGAAGTTTATTTAATCTTGCATTGCGCAAGGGCTATTTCTTCCATTAAATCATTATATCCAACTACCAGTGCCACCAATATTGGCCAATTATCTGCCAATCAAAGTGCCTTAAAAGTGGGTAATTTCTCTCTTGGTTTTAACCTGAATAGAAGTTATGGTATTAAAAAATTAGTAGAAGTACATTAAAGTTTGTGGGTTTATGAATGCAAGGCGCTTTGGGGTAACCCAGGGCGTTTTGTTTTTTATAACTCCTTTCTTTTACAGACATTTGTCAAATTCTAACCTATTTAGCTATAACATGATTGCCATGAGTTATAATTACCTTCCCTTAGACAGAAATTGGTTGCATTTTGAACAAGTAAAACACTTGTTAGATTTTAACCAACAAGTTTCCATCACTTTTGACGCCCATGAACGTATTGAAGCATGTAGAGCATATTTAGATAGTAAAATGCAGGATGGGCAGGGATTGTATTATGGTATTAATACGGGTTTTGGGTTTTTGCAAAATGTGCAAATTGACGCATCGTCTATTGAACAATTACAATACAATCTCTTGGTTTCTCATGCTTGTGGACTAGGAGAGGAAGTGCCTTTAGATATAGTTAAGCTCATGTTGATGCTTAAAATAAAATCATTGAGCTATGGGCATAGTGGAGTTCAAATAGACACAGTGAAAAGGCTAATGGAAATGTATAATAATGATGTATTGCCAGTTATTTATACACAGGGCTCTTTGGGCGCTTCTGGTGACTTAGCACCATTAAGCCATTTGAGTTTACCCTTATTAGGATTAGGAGAAGTGGTGCATCAAGGTAAAAAGTATCCTTCTTCTGAAATACTCACAAAGTTTCAATGGAGTCCCATATCGCTTCAAAGCAAAGAAGGATTGGCATTGATTAATGGAACACAGTTCATGAGTGCTTATGGTTTGTATTGCCTAAAAAAAGCAGAACATTTGATACAAATGGCTAATTTGGTTTCTGCTCTTTCTTTTGATGCATTTGATTGTATTTTAGAACCACTCAATCCAAGCATTCATCAAATAAGGGCTCATAAGGGCCAAGTTGAAACGGCAAGCATATTAAGGTCTTATTTATCAGAAAGCGCTATTGCAGTGCAGCCTGGTAAACAAGTACAGGATCCGTATTCATTCCGTTGTATTCCACAAGTTCATGGAGCAACTATGGATGCTTTTGAGCACGTTTTAAGCGTATTTATGCGTGAAGTGAATTCAGTTACTGACAATCCCAATATTTTCCCAGAGGAAGATTTGATTGTTAGTGGAGGTAATTTTCATGGTCAGCCATTAGCATTAGTATTGGATTATTTGGCCATCGCTATGAGCGAATTGGGCAATATTTCTGAAAGAAGAACCTATCAATTGATTAGTGGGCAAAGAGGGTTACCCTTGTTTTTGGTTAAAAATCCAGGCTTGAATTCTGGATTTATGATTCCACAATACACGGCAGCTGGTATAGTAAGCGAAAATAAACAACTCTGTACACCAGCATCAGTAGACAGTATTTCTTCTTCTAATAATCAGGAAGACCATGTAAGTATGGGGGCCAATGCAGCAACAAAATGCCTGCGGGTAATCAATAACGTTGAGAAATTAATATCTATTGAATTAATGAGTGCCGCCCAGGCCCTTGATTTCAGAAGGCCTATGAAAAGCTCTCCCATACTAGAAGAACTCATGGCCTCTTTCCGTAGCGTGATAAGTTTTAATGAGGTAGATAGATATTTACATGAAGATATGGTAGCTTCTATTCAATTTTTGAGGGGGTATCAGATAAAAACAATTGAATAAAATTATTCTACAAAATAGTAGTTGAATCATATTTTGTTTTATTTTTTCAGCGTAAAAACCAAACCATGAAAAAATTATTATCCTTTATTCTTGCAGCTTCTTTAAGTTTAACTGCATTTTCTCAAGCCACCACACAGCCAATCTCAGAAAAAGTTAAAGTGGTATTTCCAGGTAAACCTGAAGAAATGAAAGCTCCCAATGGGGCTCTTGTCTATACCTTTAAAAAAGATAGCTCCATGGCATATATGGGAATGTCTTTTGACC
>NCHJ01000080.1:12449-18492 GCA_002256765.1 Bacteroidetes bacterium 24-39-8 | reverse complement strand
AATTGAGACATAGGTAAAAACATTTTACCGCTATCTGGTAGTTCAATAAAACCAAAATGGTTGTAAAATGCTATTGCTTCTTTATCAAGTGGGTCAACAATTACTGCCATTGATGCAATTTGTAATGAATTTAGGTAACTTCGTTTTAAAGCATCCATTAATAAATTTGACCCAACACCTTGTCCTTTATAATTAATATCAACAGCTAAACGACCTAATAAGGTTGCAGGTAATAACTTATAGGAAGGAGGTAGTTTTTTTATAATACTTTCAGTAAGAAAATCTCTATTCACTGATGTATTAGATAAGGTATAATACCCTTTCACTGTTACATCGTCATCTGAAAGAATAAAACAAGCAGTTAATTTTCGCTTAACATCTTGCTTGGCTTGCATATGAAGATAGTTATCTAACATGTCTTTGCCGCAAGTAAAATTTTCTTTACTATGTTTTGTTGATAATAGTGTTGTTATATAACTCATTTACTAGCAACTAATTTGTTGTAATTCTTTGCAGCCTTTAGCAAATTTTTATTAGGCTTAGGAGGGTTGATAATAGCATCAAAAAATAGTTTTTGATCTTTTTCAGAAGCTATAATTTGAGTATGCTTTACAACTATCGAAGTTGCTTCTTTAAATAAGGTATGAACTATGAATTCAGATTTTGATTTAAAACCACTAAGTGTAGCGGCTAATTCAATAACTTCCTTTTGTTCTCTTGGCAATCTCACGTCAAATCGAGTTTGTGTTAATGTTGCTGAATTACTCATTGTGATTATTTTTACGAATGTACGGATGATTTCCGTACAAAGCATTATTTTTAGTTTTCTATCCCTTCACCTCCATTCACCCCAGTTTTCCCTCTAATAACACAAAACTTGGCCAGAACTTGGCCAAGAATTACCCCAAACAAAAAGGGTCTACGCTTTTGAAAGCATAAACCCTTGATAATGTTGCCTTTCGGCTGTGGGCCCAGTAGGGCATGATCCTACGACCCCCTGATTATGAGTCAGGTGCTCTAACCAACTGAGCTATAGGCCCGAAAACAACGTGGTTGTTTTCAAAATTGTCTATGTCAAATGCCGTTTAACTGTCTAAACGGTTCCAAATTATCAAAGATGGGCGGCAAAAATAGCCATTTCGGGCGTTTTTCCAAACCGGATCTTGCGCAAAGGCTAATTTGTTTCTTTTGGCGCATCTGCTGCGGGTCCCGCCGGTCCGCTGGGGCGTGTCCGCTCTACCCTAGGTATACTGGGCGTAATAGGTCTATTGGGTCCGCCGCTCTCTGGTCTTGGGCCATTGGGTCTTGGGCTGCCAGATCTTGGTCCGCTTGCGCGATTTGCATCGCCGCCAGACCTTGGCCCTCCGGATCTACCACCATTACCCCCATTACCTCCGGGTCTTCCACCCCCAAAACCTGAACGTCCGCCACCATTTCCACCACGGCCTCCACCGCCTCTTCCGCCGCTACCGCGATGGGCTTTGGGGTTGTATTCAGGAGCTGGTCCAAACTGCTCGGGAACGGGTGACTTGGTCACGGGTTTGCCCAAGAGCTCTTCAATACGCGCAAATTTTTGCTGCTCTTGTTCACTAATAAAAGTATAAGCCGTACCCTCGCTAGATGCGCGGGCCGTACGTCCAATGCGGTGAACATAGTCTTCTCCGTCATTAGGAACATCATAGTTTATGACTAGGTCAATGTCTTCAATATCAATACCGCGGCTTAAGATATCTGTGGCTACCAAGATCTTGAGTTTCTTATTTCTAAAGTCTTGTAACACTTGCTCCCGTTGGGTTTGCTCCAAGTCTGAATGTATTTCTTCAATGGAAAATCTAGCACGTTTGAGTTCATTACTCAAAGCTTTTACATTCTGTTTTTTGGAACAGAACACAATCACGCTTTGAAAATCTTTCTTACTCAAGACATATTTCACCAATGGAATTTTTTGTCCTTCATACACCACAAAAGCTTCTTGTACAATTTTCTCTGGTGGTTTAGAAATGGAGATATTAATTTCTAAAGGATCAACCAAAATCTTGCGTGCCATCTCGCGCATTTTCATGGGCATGGTAGCAGAGAAGAGCAAGTTCTGTCTTTGCTTGGGCAAGAAAGAAATGATCTTCATGATATCGTCATTAAAACCCATGTCTAACATACGGTCAGCCTCATCAAGGATCAGATATTTTAAACCCTGCAGTTTTACATAACCCATGTTTAAATGTGCAATCATACGGCCGGGGGTACAAATTACTACGTCAGCACCTGAGCTCAGGGCCTTTTTTTCAATGGCAAAAGAATTACCATCGCCACCGCCATAAACGGCAATTGAACTAACCGATGTAAAATAAGAGATCCCCTCCATGGCTTGTGCAATCTGCACGGCCAGTTCACGCGTAGGTACAATGACCATGGCATTAATATGGTGGTCATCATGTGGTGTGGTGATCAATTTATTCATCAAAGGCAGGAGAAATGCGGCGGTTTTGCCGGTTCCTGTCTGTGCGGATACAATCAAATCTTTTCCATCTAAAATGGGTTGCATCACTTGCTCTTGCACCGGGGTTGCGGTAGTATAACCCATGGCGTCAATGCCATCCATTAATCTTTCGTCTAAACCAAATTCACTAAAATTCAAAATAGTTACTGTTTTAAGTATATGTGTAAAAGTAAACGATTTTCTACAGAGGAGCAGTATCTTTAAAGGGTATAAACAGGCATTATGCAGCAAGCAAGTAGCATCTTTAGCATTTTATTCTTATTGAGTCTTTGTTTTGGAACATTGAACGCTCAGGAAACAGCAACAAAACCAGAAATAGACACTACCAGTTCTGATGGTTTGTTTCAAGCAGCTAGAACTGCCGCTTTTGATCAGAAAGACTATCCCCTGGCCAAACGTTATTGTTTAAAGGCCTTAGAGCGCAGCCCCAATTATGCCGATATTCGCATTTTTCTTGGTCGTTTGTATACTTGGTCTGATCAGGTAGACAGTGCCAAAACCTGTTTTGAAACCGTGCTACAACGTGAGCCTGACAATGAAGATGCTTCTATTGCTTATGCCGATCTGCAATATTGGAATGACCACTACAAAGAAACCATTGCCATTTGTGATGAAGGTTTAAAAGGCAATCCCAATTCAACAGACTTATTGATTAGAAAGGCAAAAGCATTGGCCGCTTTAAAAGATTATGCTGGCGCCATGGCCATTACAAGTGCCATACTTAAAATAGACAATAGTAATGCTGCTGCCAGGTCTTTAGAAACAAGCATTAAGGACGATGCTGCTAAGAACAAGATTGGCATTACTTATGACTATACCTATTTTGACAAACAGTTTGACGCGCCTTGGCATTTGGTGAGCCTTGATTATGGTCGTTCTACCAAAATGGGGTCTGTTATTGGTAGAATCAATTATGCCAACAGATTCTCTTCCTCTGCCACGCAGTTTGAATTAGAAGCGTATCCAAGAATTAGCAAGACTTTTTATAGTTATGCTAACGTTGGATTTGGTGACAACTCAGGCATCTTTCCAAAATTCAGAGCTGGCTTTTCTTTGTATGCCAACCTACCCAAGAGTTTTGAAGCGGAACTTGGATTTAGGTATATGAAGTTTAGCGGTGACCCCACTTGGATTTACACCGCCTATTTGGGTAAATACACAGGCAGTTGGTTATTTGGTGCCAGAACTTATATTACCCCTAGTAACTATGTACAGCAGGTTTCTGTTACTTATAATGTGCTGGCGCGATATTATTTTGGAGGTGCTGATGACTTTTTTGGATTTGTTGGTGGATATGGATTGTCTCCCGATGATCGTTACAACAATATTCAGTTGAATGGAACACCATTAGACACTTACAAATTGGGCGCGGCTTATAAGAAGAAATTAAATATCCATAATATTCTTACCACCGATTTTACTTGGTTTAACCAAGAATATTTACCAGGTACCAAGGGCAATCAATATACAATCAGTGTTGGATGGCTGTTCAGGTTTTAAAGAAAAAAAGAATTTGGAAAGATCTACGTTTTTTGATCTTTCTTATTGCCCTACTTCCTTTGTGGATGTGGCTTTATTGGCTATTGACTCCTAAAAAAGAATTTGCTGTTGCCATTATTGACAAAACCGTTTTAAACAATCGAAATCAAGAGCATCGTTCTTTAATTTGGATTTTGCAACACGAAAAACTGGTTAAACAAAACAAGGAATTCTATATTGGCTCTCAAGACTATTTTGGCTTTTTCCCGGGCGATAGTGGCAAATATAGAATCAAGGGTTTGGAAAGATTTAATGAACTAAAGTTGAACCAATTGGTCAGTGATTGTGACATGGTTTATGTTACTGATACCTATGGAGTCTACACACAAGAATGGCATCATCTGGCTGTTCTTGGTGATAGGTCTTCCCTGATTTATGGTGGTCTAAGTGAACAGGACTTGTATTTTTTAAAAGCCATGAAAGCCGCTGAGAAATTAGTGATTGCCGAATCAAATACCATTGGTTCTCCCACTACCGAAATAGTCAGGAATCAATTTGAAAAAAGTTTTGGGGTAAGCTGGTCGCATTGGAATGGACGCTATTTTAGCTCATTTGATACGTTGAAAAATCCAGAATTGCCTAGGTGGCTGTATAGAAACTATATGCAACAACATGGAGGTTCCTGGCCATTTAAAAATGCTGGAATAGCTTTTGTAAACCTTAATGATCAAGTGGTGGTGCTAGAAAAAGAACAGCATCTGGGTATTAAAGATTTTCCAAAAATCATATCCTCAAAGCCTGCACAACAACATTATGGACTACCCGCCAATATGGATTATAACTATTGGTTTGAAATTATGGTAGTTGATAGTAGTGCAAATGAAGTATTAGCAGATTTTGAATTGCCGGTTAGTAAATCTGGCAAACATCTATTGGATTCCATTGGTATTCCTACCAAATTTCCAGCAGTGATTCATTCATTGAATCAAAAGCAACCCTTCTTTTATCTTGCAGGAGATTTTTGTGACAATCCCGTTAATATGAAAACGATTCATTTTGCTGGAACGGACTATTTTAAATGGATGTTGTATAACAAAGAAGATTCTATGGAGCGTATTTATTTCTTTTATAATTTCTATAGACCCTTAATTAGCACAATCATAAAAGATTACCAGAAGGCCAAGCAGTAAACTATTTTTGAACCCTACCATATTTGGTCAATAAACTATCTGGTAGTATTTTGGCATTTTTTTGAATACTATTGTTGCGCAATTTGAATTGATCAAAAGCTACTTTGATTTTGTTAATCTCATCTGGCTCTTCTACCATGGACAAATTCATTGTAGCATTAATACTAAATACCTGATTCCCTTCTTTAAAAAGTTTACCCAATATAAATCCATTCACTTCATTCTTGGTTTGCATTAACGGATAGGCCCGCGTACTATTAAATTCTTTGGTTGTGTCTAACCCAGCACCCATCCACGTAGCAGTTGATGGAATGGTTAATTGGTAGCTATGTTTCAACCATTGTAAAATACTAGGTGTAATGTCAAAATGAGTAGAAATTGACTTCATTTCAGCTGATCTTTTCAGCATTGGAGAATAGATAATCAAAGGAACATGATATCTATCTAGTTTGGTGGTCATGGGAATTTCCGGTAAGCGATGATCTCCGGTAACCAAGAAAACCGTATTGGCAAATTCAGGTCTCTTGCTATACTCCTTGAAAAAATATTGGAGCGCATCATCTAAAAAAAGCACGCTAGCCAATTGTTGTTTGTATTGTCTCAAACTCTTTTTTGAGTTGTCAGATATGTCCAATGTTATCATACGCTCCTCAAACTTATCAACCCATTTTTGCTGGTCATTTACTAAGAAAGGACTATGTGTTGATAAGGTTAAAAGTACGTTTACATAGGGACCAGCGTTTTGCTTTGTCAAATCAGCAAAATATTTTCGGAACAACTCTCTATCACCATATCCCCAACTAAACCCGGATGAACTGCTTGGCATTTTTTGATATCCCACCCCAAAGGATTTACTATCCTGGATTTTGCGAATCCC
>NCHJ01000080.1:0-12407 GCA_002256765.1 Bacteroidetes bacterium 24-39-8 | reverse complement strand
TTGCGAATCCCTGTTTTTCGCAGGTAGTCATCCATGAAATCAAAATGGGCATCGCCACCATAATAAAAGGCAGTTTGATAACCATTTCTTACCAATACAGAACTTAGTGATACATGCTCCGGCATGGCAGTACCCATTTCATTAAACCCGTTTTGACCAAAGGGTAATGAACCTAACACTGATGGTAACACAGCAAATGTTCTACCTCCTTCACTTAAGAAATTAGGCCAGTACAAACTTTGTTTTGAAAGGGAATCTAAGAAAGGGGTAAAATTTCCCATATATGCCCCCTGATTAGTAAATGCCCTACCTAAACCTTCCACCATAATCAAAACAATATTGGGCGGATTTTTCCCCTTATTAAAAAAGGGCGATAATTTATCTGCACTACTGTCTACAGTGTGTAGAAAGGGAAATAAAGCTGGTTCTATATAATCAAATGCTACCAAACTGCTATCTATTTCTCCACCAAAATCACCACTATATTGGTCATCATAAATATTGACAAACTGCTGTTTTGGAAAAAAATATTTAACACTGGATGCGTAAAAATATTGGGGTTTATTAACGCTTAGATTTTGATTGTATTCTACGGCAATAGGTCTGATTTTACCACGAATGGGTTTTTTTGAAAGTATGACAATAAAGCAACTGGCCACCAATAGCCAAGCCATGTTCACATGCACCTTTAGTTTTGTTGGTAATTTTTTAAAGGTCAAAACTATAAATGCCACAACTGCCAAGATCAAAACAATGGTCCAAAAATTTAATACACCTGAGGCACCAACCGTTAATTTAATTTCTGCAAATGAATAACCCCATACATCTGCACCTAATGGCACTAAGGTGGTTAAGAAATACTGAGATAGGAAAATCTGCATTAGAATCAGTACAAAAAAAGCTGCTTTTAAACACCAGTTTGCTCCTTTTTGATGCAATTGATAAATAGCTGTATAAGGAATAAAGAAAACTATGCCACTTGAAAAAAGAAATACAAAATCGGCCAAAAAACTATTGGTTAAAAAATGCCTGAGACTACCTTCAAAACCATGTTTCCAATAACTATACCCAAACTCAAATGACCTAAATAACAAAAACAATACAATACTGGTTATAAATATTTGAGCAAACTGCTGTACCGGAAAATAGATATTTTTCTTGTGTGCATCCGTAAGTTGTTGTAGAGCTGGGGCAGCGCCTTGTTGGGGTGCAAATCCCGCCCTAGACATTACCCCCCATGATTTTACATCTTGAAAATAATCAGCAAAACCATTAATGGCTGACCAAACTACCAAGGGGTGATAGACAAATGGTTCAATCATAGCCATCAATAATAACTTGGCCAAATCTCCCTTATTCTTGTATTGATTAAATGTGGCGGCTTCCATTAAAATGGCAAAGGCTGAAAAGAAAAAGCACAGCTCCAGATAAAAGCAAAAAACCATCCAAACACGGGCCAATTGATTTCTCCTAAAATACCCATAATCACAAAAAATAGGATCCCAAAAAATTCTATCGGCGCAGCCATCATTTCAAAAAAGAACCAATAGGGATAACTCAACATTCCTAACAACCCAAATTTTGGATTAAAGAATAATTTTCTATGGTCTCTCAAAGTTTCTATGGTACCCCTGGTCCATCTATTTCTCTGTCTTTGCAACACTTTTACCGTTACTGGAGCTTCTGTCCAACACAAAGGTTCCGGAATATAGATTACGGCATAGGGCAACCCTTGCTCATGCATATACCTACGCATCCGGACCACCAATTCCATATCTTCCCCAACGGTATTAGTATTATAGCCACCGCAGGCAATGACAATTGATTTGTCAAATGCCCCAAATGCCCCAGAGATTAAGAGTAACCCATTTAATCTACTCCAAGCCATTCGTCCCAACAAAAAGGAACGGATATATTCTAAGGCTTGCATTTTTGCCAAAAAGCTTTTGGGCAAGTTTACTTTGACCAGTTTTCCATGCTCTACTACACAGGAATTAGCAATACGTACCACACCACCAGTTGCAATGACTCTTTTACCTGCGTTTTCTAGAAATGGTTTTACAATTTTGAATAAAGCATCCTGTTCCAAAATGCAATCCACGTCTACACATACAATAATTTCACCTGATGCAATATTGATGCCCGCATTTAAACTATCGGCCTTGCCACCATTTTCTTTATCCACTACCAATAGCCGTTGATATGCCGCATTGGTACTTTTATAAATAGCCTTAACTGGTTTGGTTTGAATTAACCCTGGAATTTCCATTTCTGTTTTAACCAAGTCATAGGCCGCTACCATTTTCTCAATACTATTGTCCTTGCTCCCATCATTGATGACTATAATTTGCAAGTCATTATAATAAATGGTGAGTAATGATTTTATGTTTTCAATAATGGTGGCTGATTCATTAAAAGCTGGGGCAAGAATACTGATACTGGGAGCTTGCTGTGAAGGTGCCAATACCTTAAAATCAGATGCCCTGGTTTTTCTTTCGTAGAAATTTAACTCACGCATAGAAAAAAAAGAAAGACCTATATAGCAACTTAATAAGGTAACTGAGTAGAAAAATAATCCGTACTCAAAAAAATTACTAAATATGGTTTCCCAACTAATATGCATGAATTAATTTATTCTTTGTTTAGTCCTTTTGCTGTTTAATCCAAGTATCCATTTTGTCTAAGCATCTACTTGCTTGTTTTTGTACCATTAGGTCTTCATTATCCAAGCAAGCTTTAACCAGTTCATAATACTGCTGCTCTGGATAAGCTTCTAATAATTTTAGAGCAAAAACCACCACTGATTTGTTTTCTAATGCTAACCATTCTGGCATTTCTACTAAGGGTCTTGCTTCAAAAAGAGTTAATTGGTGTAAAAGGTTAATCTGATCCCAATCACTTAGGCTATTCCTAACCTGTTTTAAAAACCGGAGTGCTTCAAATCCTTGCAGGTTTACTACGCCAAAATGCGCTTCAGATCTAATATAGGGATTGTCATCATCAGCAAAAGCAAAGAGCTGATCCATGGCATCATATTGGTCAAACACATAAATCTCTTGAATACCCCTAACCACCCTGCTCCAAATGGAGCTTTTTAATTTTTGATCCGTTTCTTTTCTCAATTCTAATTGTTCATAGAGTTGCACCACCATTGTCATGGCATAGCCCTTTAAATATTTTTTGCAAATCAACAATTCATCCAAAGCCAATAGGCGATGATACCTTTTTTGAAGTAGTTTGGTTAACTGAGGACTAATAACAAATGCTTGGTTGGGGTTCAAGGCTAATTGAACAATGGCATCTGCTAACCATCTTCTAAACAATTGTTGAAACCTATGTCTGATGCGTCTTTTGATTCTTCTTATTAATACAAATGCTAGGATGACCAATAAAACAATTAAACAAGAAATTAAGGCAACTATTACCGCATTTTTTAAAAACCCTACCGATACAGCAATATTGAGTAAGTTATTACACGCAATGCTAGGGGCTATATCATTGAATAGTTCCATTAATCTTACGGCTGTGCTTGTTGATGGTATACAGTATTTACTGTTTGTAACAATTCTTCTAAATCAAAGGGCTTGGTTAAATAAGCGACTGCACCCATATCAAAGCATTGTGTTTTCACGGCATCATCTACTAAAAGTGCTAAAACAACTACATCTATCTGGTTGGCGTGAGACCTAGCTGATTGTAATAATTCAATACCACTATAAAAAGGAATAAGAATATTGGTCAATAATATATTGGGGCAAAATGTATCCATTAATTCCATAGCGGACTTACCGTCTGAACAACAGGCTATTGTCCAGCCATCAGCAGAAAAACGGCGATTTAGAATTTCAAGAATCACTGCTTCCTGCTCTACTATCAACAGTTTTTTCATGGGCTGCCTTAGAGGGATTAAAGACAATTGAGAAACCGCTACTCAGAATCATTTCTGTGAGTAGCGAATATTAGTATTTATTCATTTCAGCTTCTAGAATGGTAACTACTTTGGCATATTGTTCTTTCATCTGTTTGACCATACCTTCTAGTTGGTCAAGATGCTCTAATTTTTTGGCATACATTTCCATTTTGCCAACCAATAAGCGTAGACTTTCTACATTAATCACTGATAAAGAAGATTTGGCATAGTGAGCAGCTTTTGAAAAAGCATCCCAGTTTTCATTAGCAAATTCCCGATCAATCTGTTGAATGGTTTCTGGCATGGTTTCCAAAAACATATTGATAATGGTCTTCTTGTATTCGTTATCACTTTCAGACAATTCATTCAACATGGTTAGGTCTACCAAGGGCATGTCATCATTGTCATTGTCTTCTATTAGTGTTGCTTTTGAAACTGGAGCCGGCTCGGGTTCAGCGGGAGTAATTACCGGAACGGAAATTTGTGCAATCAATATATCGTCCAGTGTTTTGTACAAAGCGTCTAATCCAAAAGGTTTGGGTAACGCCCCATTCATACCAACACGTTCAAATTTGTTGCTATCTTCTTTACTGCTCCAACCTGTCATGGCAATGATGGGAATATCCATCTTCAAGGTCTTGCGAATGTATTCAGTAGCTTCAAAACCATCCATCTCGGGCATATTAATATCCATCAAGATCAGGTCAAATTCGTTTTCTAATAAACATTCAATGGCTTCTGCTCCGTTTCCAGCAATGGTAAATTGCGCTCCGGTAGCTTGCATAGAATGCTTGATCAGTTTCTGGTTTACAAAATCGTCCTCTGCTATTAAAATCCGCTTGCCCTTTAAGAAATCATTCTTCATTCCGCCCTTTTTTGCTGTTGGTTCGCTTCTAAATTAAAGAATTAAGCTGCATTTACGGCTTTATAGTGTATTAAATTGCCAAATGAGTGCGATTTACCTAATTTTTAACCAGTCCTTGCAGGCTTTTCTATTATTTTTGCGCACTTAGTGCGGAAACGCGTCATTAACTCAGATACATGAAACAGACTTTATTATTGGTTGTAGCAATAACAGTTGCCGTTTTTTCTCAGGCCCAAAGCCTCAATCCTACCAAACCCAAGAAAGATTGGTCAAAAATTGACCTTTCTAGCAGACCAGCTGACCATTTTATGATCCAATACGGAATGGATGCTTGGTCTGGACGTCCTGATAGTGTTAGAACAGGTGGATTTAGTAGGCATTTCAACTTCTATTTCATGTTGGATAAGCCTTTTAAAACCAATCCTCATTTAAGTTTAGGTCTGGGTGTTGGATTTTCCAGTAGCAATATGTTTTTCAACAATACCTATGTGAACTTGAAAGCTAATAGCCCAAGACTTCCATTTACCAATGTTGATAGTGTAGACCATTTTAATAAATTCAAACTCACTTCTCTTTATCTAGAAGCACCCGTAGAATTAAGGTATTTCTCAGATCCTGAACATCCGGGTAGTTCTTGGAAAGCTGCATTGGGTGTAAAAGTGGGAACCTTACTTAAGTCATATACCAAGGCCAAAAATCTGGTTACCAAGAATGGTCAAACCATTTATGGCAATACTTATGTACAGAAAGAAAGCAATAAACGCTTCTTAAACGGTACTAGTTTGGCAGTAACTGGCCGTTTTGGTTATGGCATTGTATCTCTTGATGCCAGCTATTCTATACTTGGAGTATTGAAAGATGGTACTGGTCCAACAATGAATAAATATACGTTTGGATTGACTATCAGCGGTTTATAGTCATTTCCCTGAAATATTTAGCGCCTCCGTTAAAATATAACGGGGGCTTTCTTTTATCCCCCCACTAGGGCTACCTTTGTCAAAATAGTTTTAGCATTGATTGAGAAAAAACAAGGATTAAAAGTTGAGCAGCATGCCGTTCTGGTAGGGTTGATTCAAAAAGACAATACCAGCGAGCAGGTAACAGAGTATTTAGACGAGTTGGAATTTCTGGCAGAGACTGCCGGTGCCACTACCGTAAAAAGATTTACCCAGCGTTTGCCCCATCCAGACAGCCGCACATTTGTGGGTAAGGGTAAGCTAGAGGAAATCAAGGACTACCTCAATGGTCGCAATATTACCTTGGTTATTTTTGACGATGAGCTTTCAGGTTCCCAATTATTAAATATTGAAAAAGAACTCAAGGTTAAAACCATTGACCGGAGTGATTTGATTCTGGACATTTTTGCCAATCGTGCCCGCACGGCGCAATCCAAAGTACAGGTAGAATTGGCCCAATACCAATACCTGCTACCGCGATTAAAAGGCATGTGGACCCACTTGGAACGCCAAGGGGGAGGTATTGGATCAAGAGGACCAGGTGAAACCGAGATTGAAACTGATAGACGTATTGTAAAAGACAAGATATCGCTCCTGCGCAAACGCTTAAGCGAAATTGACAAACAGGCATTTACCCAACGCAAAGAGCGTGGCGAGTTTATTCGCGTAGCCCTAGTGGGTTATACCAACGTGGGCAAGAGCACCCTCATGAATCTGTTGAGTAAGAGCGATGTATTTGCTGAGAATAAACTCTTTGCAACCCTTGATACCACTACACGCAAACTTGTTTTTGAAAACACGCCTTTTTTGCTGAGCGATACGGTAGGGTTTATTCGTAAACTACCTCACCACTTGGTTGAGAGCTTTAAAAGCACCCTTGATGAGGTTAGAGAAGCCGATATTCTCCTGCACGTGGTAGACGTTTCTCACCCCCAATATGAAGACCAGATTGGCGTGGTGAACAAGACTTTACAGGAATTAAACGCTTTTGAAAAACCCATTCTGACCATTTTCAATAAGATGGATCTCTATGCCGAACGCACTTTTGACGAATGGTTAGAAGACAGCGTAAAAGAAGAGATTCTACAAGATTTAAAAGACAAATGGGATCAGATTACCAATAATAATTGCGTATTTGTTTCTGCTGTTGAACGGAACAATATTGAAGCCCTAAGAGGTCAGATTTTGGAAAAAGTACGCAACCAATACCAGGTGCGCTACCCTTACAGAACCCAATTGTATTAATCCATGGCTGAGAAAAGCTATCAATGGCATTTATTGGCCTTATCGGCCGATGCTATAGCATGGAAACCCAACCAGTTAGCTCAGGTAGAAGTGGCCGGCAAGATCATCACTTTAAGCCTATTTGAGGGACAGGTCACAGCCTGTGCCCATAAGTGTCCCCACTCCGGCGGAATCATGTCTGAAGGGTTCCTAGACGCCACAGGCAAGATTGTCTGCCCCTTACATAGGTTCAAGTTTGATACCCGCAATGGCCGCAATACCAGTGGTGAGGGTTATTATCTAAAAACCTACCCCGTAGAACAGCGTGAAGAGGGATTATTTATAGGAATTCCCGAATCCAGCCTCTTTAATTGGTAAATTTTTTGAGTGGAAATTTTGTTGCTAACCATTTTTCCCTATTTTTGCTGCCCATTAACGAGAAATCGGAAATGGAACACTCCTCAATAGCTCAGTTGGTTAGAGCATCTGACTGTTAATCAGAGGGTCTCAGGTTCAAGTCCTGATTGGGGAGCAACAGAATAAAAAAGGTTATACTTTTAAAGTGTAACCTTTTTTATTTTACATATGAATCGAATACTACACGCTACATTATTTCTAGGTCTATTTATCCTAGTTTGTTTTAATTCAAATGCACAAGACGGCAATAAAATGTACGGAATTGCAAAAATTAAGGTAGATGCAAGTCAATGATAACTACATGTTTCTTATTCTATTTAAACAATTTAAGTGATAAAAAGTTTGGTTTCCATTTATCCAATTATATAACCATATCAAATAATGACCGTATTAAAATATGGGTAATCTGAGTAAATTAGAGAAAAGATTAATCATGAAAACACACTTCAACAAAATTTTATACATTGGATTTGTCTTCTTAGGTTTCTTCCAAGCCATTGTCAATAAGGACTATATGCAAGCTGCAGCTTCATTGGGCATCTCAATGGCATTTGACCCATTTAACCCAGAACAAAAATGGAACGATAGACCTAATTGGCAGAAACTTGTTTTGATTGTTCACCTAGCAATTGTGGCTGCTATGTTTGGATTGGGAATAGGGTTAAATGATAGAACCAAGTAAAGCTACATAGGATTAAAAACGCTTTAAAAACACCCATAAATTCTTTCATAGGTTATAGTCTTGGTAGGGGGAACCCAATCAATAATATTCAGCAATTAGATATCCTTAAACCCTGAAAGCGCCATGCATGGCATCCTGCTCAGACCTACTTATCCCAATATTCCTAGCGATGGTTTTCCAGTTCTTAACGGCGGCGGTTACTTCTGAAATGATGGCATCCATCTGCTTATTATTTAATCGAAAAAATGAACCCACAGTTTTCGCTAGCCCAAAATCGAGTGCATTGTCATCCATATCAATATTTAGCGCCAGACCGCTTTTGTCTACCGAAGGATTGATGTCATATGCAGGTGAGAGATGCCATCCGCGGTTGACTACAATAAATCCATGATTGCGATAGTGATCATCAGTATTGGAAATAGCAATATTGAAGATAATCCTACGCCAGAGTTGTTCCAGGTCTGGGCTTATATTGGATCCAAAGTTTTGTATGGCTTCGGCTATCTCTAGATAACTACCAGGTTGGTCCTTAATAGTGTCTTCGCTATTGCCAGTAAGGGTCATTGCGGAAGCAAAATGAATTCTTTCACCCTCTGAACGGTCAAAGCGTTTGGAAAAAAAAGTATGGTATTTACCAGCAACCTGTTCAATTCTTGACTCAGCCATGGATACTCCCGCCTCCTTTGCAAGCAAGTATGCGAGATACTCCCAAGAAGCTTTGTCTGTGGTATCAGCTGCAGAAGGGAATTTGGCTATCCAAGGATGATGTTGTTCATCCAATATATTAGCCTTGGGTCTTGCCCCTCCTAGCGATGAACCTGGCGCCATCAGCAGAGCAATCCATTTTTTAATCTCATCATCATCCTTATCTGCTTCTACCATTTCAGCTGCATGCTGCAATTCACGAATATTTGACCAATGTGGCGTGGGAGAAGCTGTATAGTTATCAAGAAAAGCACCTTCCGGTTCTGTTTTGAAACGAAGCCCCCCCATCCTGCTTTGATCGTAGACACCCAGCAAAAAATCAATATCGTATAAGGTTCTTGGTGACCTGCCTTCTTCACGAGCAATTTGAGCTTCTCGTCTTTTCATCAGTGTTCTACCCCAAGTATCCGGCATACAATCCTGAAACACTCCAAAGTTTTCTTTATTAGGGTTCGGGTATTGGGGTCCAGGGTAATAAAGAATATCCGGATCAAGTACAAGTGGCGGTTTGGAACTAAGCCAGTCTTTATTGTATGCGAAACTGAAAGCTTTTTTACCCTTTGCCTGTTGGGCTGTAAGTAAGCCAATACTGGCAGGTTCATTCATCCCTTGCCAATGCGCATAAACGTAAATATCAAAATGGGATGCCATCTTACTTTTCATTGATTAGGTCCAGGTCCTGTAATTTTCGACCATACTCATCGTCGGATGCTAGCTTCAAAAAATCGTCCTGCAGGCCGAGTACACGTAAGGTATTGAAATAAGCTCCCAAGGAAACACTTGGTCTGCCTTTCTCAATTTCATACAAAGTTGAGCGGTCTATCCCAGCCCGCTCCGCCACCTGAACGGTGGTAAGTTTACGGCGTTTCCTGGCAAGTTTTATATTCTCACCCAGCTGCTCAAGTATTCTTTGGTATTTAGGGAATAATACCTGCTTCTTGGGTTTCATTTGTTGGTTATTTTCCACAAATATATTCATTTTGTGGAAAATAACCAACACTATAAAATTAATCTCAATTTGTAGCGCTTGTCAGAAAAAGATTGACCCAATGGTGGATTAATTGTAAAAACATTAACCTAACTGCTCCACAAAAGGCATTTTTCTAATGCGCTTTCCAGTGGCTGCAAAAATAGCACTTGACAAAGCTGCTGCTACTGGAGGTAAAGCGGGTTCTCCCAAACCAGTTGGCGCTTCTTCTGATGCTACAAATTGCACGGCAACATCTAGTGGTGCGTCGTTGATCTTTAGCATATTGTAGCTATAGAAATTCTTTTCTACCACTGCACCATTCACAAAAGTTACTTTGGGGAACATGGCGTGGCAAATACCATCTACCACTGCACCTTGAATTTGGTTTTCGGCACCACTTAAGTTGATGACTCTTCCACAGTTGACTGCACAGTATACTTTCACCACTTTAGGTCTGCCTTTTTCCAATTTAATATCTACTACTTGTGCTACATAAGTATTAAAAGAGAACCAGGTTGCAAAACCTCTGAAAATGCCGGGAGTCTTAGTTCCCCAATTAGACATTTTTGCCACCAGTTCTACTACGCTTTTGTATTTATCAGGATTGTAATCCAGTTTACCTACAGGCTTTTGTTTGGCAGCTTCAAACATTTGTAATCTATACGCAACGGGATCAACTTTGAGTTCAGTACAAACTTCATCCATAAAACTCTCGGCCACAAAAGCCAGTGTGTTGGCACCTGGAGCGCGCCACCAACCAGTTGGCGTATTGCTCTTGAGTCCTTGTCCTTCTGATAGATAATTTTCAACAGCGCCTGCTACATAACTATCGCCTCTAATGGCTCTACCAATTCCTACACCGGATTGGTGCCATGCCAATAATTTATCAGTACTAAGTGCTGCGCGATAGCGATACATTTCTGCTGGGCGATAAAAATCGTTTTGCATATCGTCTTCTCTAGTCCACTGCACTTGCACGGGACATTTGGCTGCCGCCGATATTAGCGCAGCTTCCACGCCATTATCCGTCATGAGTTTTCTACCAAATCCACCACCCTGTCTTGGTGAACTGATGGAGATTTTATCTTCTGCTATTTTTAATAAATCTGCTACCTGCTTTCTTACCGAATCTGGTACTTGGGTTGGTCCAAAGAGTTCTACTTTGTCTTCACGCACATCGGCATAAAAATTGAGTGGCTCCATTTGTCCGTGTGACAAAGTGGGTAATTCAAAGATGGCTTCTATTGTTTTGCTAGCTTGTTTTTTGGCGGCTTCCCAATCTCCATCTTTTCTGTTTGGAGCAGTAGCCCCTTTCTCAATCATTTCTTTAAACGCCACAAATTGCTCTGCAGAGTTTTCTAGTTTTTCTTTGGCCTCCCATTGAATCACCAAGGCATCTCTACCTTTTTTGGCGGCCCATGTAGAGGTTGCAACTACTGCAACTGAGTTTTTGAGTTTGACTACTTGCTTAACCCCATTTACTTTTAAAGCAGCAGTATCATCCACGCTACCTAGGGTTTTACCATAGGCTGGTGGTCTTGACACCATGGCGTATAACATACCTTCTTTTCTGGTATCTATGCCATACAAGGGTTGTCCTGTTACTATTTTATGGGCATCCACGTCTTTAACACGGGTACCAAGATATTTGAAATCCTTGCTGTCTTTGAGTGTTGGATTTTTAGGAACTTCTAGGGTTGCTGCTTTTGCAGCCAAATCGCCGTAGGCTAATTTTTTACCACTGGATTTGTGTATTACCATACCATCTTCTGCTACACATTCTGTAACAGGTACGTTCCAAGTCTGTGCTGCAGCGCTAACCAACATTTCTCTGGCAGTAGCGCCAGCTTTGCGCAAATCGGTAAATCTTCCTCTTACAGATCCGCTACCTCCTGCAGTTTGTCTACCAAACCCGGCTTGCAAAGGCGCTAATTCTACTTGTACTTTTTTCCAATCCACGCAAAGCTCCTCAGCCACAATCATGGGCAAAGAAGTTTTTACACCCTGACCTATTTCTGGATTGGGTGCTAGGATTAAAATGCTACCATCGGTACCAATCTTAATATAAACATTTGGTGAAAATGCTGCACCAGCAACAGTTTCAGCGTTGGCGGTATTATTTAAAAAAGAAAGACTGAGCATCATTCCTCCACCAGTAATGGCAGATACCCTCAGAAAATTTCTTCTGGTTAATTCTTGCTTCATTTTACTTGTTTTTTAGCGGCTAAATGAATGGCTTTTCTAATTCTTACTTGTGTACCACAGCGGCAGATATTAGTGATATTATCATCAATATCCTTATCTGTTGGATTAGGGATTTTCTTAAGTAAGGCTGCAGCTGCCATAATCTGGCCTGCTTGACAATAACCACATTGCGATACGTCTAATTCCTCCCAGGCTTTTTGCAATGGATGGTCTCCCTTAGGACTCAGCGCCTCAATGGTCACAATTTTATTCAGCCCTACTGCAGAAACTGGCAGGGAGCAAGAACGCATGGCCACATCGTTCATATGCACTGTGCAGGCACCACATTGGGCCACACCGCATCCAAATTTGGTACCTACTAAATTCAAATTATCGCGCAGCACCCATAATAATGGGGTGTCCGCGTCTGCTTCTACTGTCATGGATTGACCATTCACAAAAAGGGTATACTTTGGCATGATGGACTATTATTA
>NCHJ01000079.1:12678-14828 GCA_002256765.1 Bacteroidetes bacterium 24-39-8 | reverse complement strand
CACTTTTGATTCTATGAAAGGCAGAATAATTTCCTTGGTCTAATAGAAAATAAATGGCAGTACCAAAATACCTATTCCCTTCAAATCTATTGGGTAATCCATGTTGATGAATCCATTCAGCTGAACGATAGGTTTCTTTATAATAGCCACCTTCTGGATGCGGCAGCATTTGATAGTGGGCAACTATTTCTTCAATACTCAGGTCTATTGACATTGGTAAACTTTAGATCAATATTTGTTTCAGATTAATCATCCTCTTCTGTAGAGGGCTTATAAGGCGCTCTTTTTTTCTGCTTGGGCGATACTTCATTAATCAGTTCTGCCACCAAGGCCGTCCATCCGCTTTGATGACTTGCACCCAAGCCCCTTCCTGTATCTCCATGAAAATACTCATAGAATAATACTAGGTCTTTGTTTTCTGGCAAACAATAAAACCAATTTTGCTCAGCATTCAATTGCCTACAATTGGCACCGTCTAATTCAAACAAACTAATGACACGTTTGGTCAATTCATTGGCTACTTCCGTTAAAGACATATAGTTTCCAGAACCCGTTGGATAGTCAATGGTCAAGGATTCATCATAGAATTCCCCAAATTTCTTAATACTCTGTATAATCAAATAATTAATGGGCATCCAAACAGGGCCACGCCAGTTACTATTCCCTCCAAAGAAATCGGATGTACTATCACCTGGATCATATTGAATAGAATAGTCTGTCCCTTCTATATTAACAGTATAAGGTTGCTCTTCATGGTATTTAGACAAAGCCCTGATTCCTCCGGGAGACAAGAACTCTGTTTCATTTAATAATCTTTGCAATAACGCAATCAAACGCTCTTTAGGAATAAGAGAAATCAAAATCTTATCTTCTTCTACTTTTTCCTCATTGGGCCAAAACTTGTTGTTCTTTTTCCGATACTGTTCAAACCAATTGATTCGCTTGGTAAAGTCTTGTAATTTTTGGAATACTTGTTTGTTTATGATTGATACTGCAAACAATGATGTGAGTCCTACAATAGATTGAATGCGCAATTGTATGGGGGCATGACCGGGAAGACCCAATGTATCATAATAAAATTTGTCTTCGTCGTTCCACATTCCCATTTCATTGAGTGCTTCTGCAATAAGTACAAAATGCTCAAAAAATTTGGTGGCCGTATCTTCAAAAGCTTCATCATGCATGGATATTTCAATAGCCATATCCATTAGATTTAAGGCATACATACCCATCCAACTAGTGCCATCGGCTTGTTCTAATTGTGCTTCACTATGCAATTGAATGCTTCTGTTAAATACCCCAATATTATCAAGGCCTAAGAAACCACCTTCAAAAATATTGTTCCCATTTTTGTCTTTTCTGTTGATCCACCAAGTGAAATTGATGATTAGTTTTTGAAAGATTTTTTTGAGAAAAACAATATCGCCCTTACCAGATTGCTTTTTTTCAATATTGTAAACCTGCAATGCAGCCCAGGCTTGTACTGGTGGATTGACGTCACTAAAATTCCATTCATAGGCTGGCAATTGACCATCGGGTTTCATATACCATTCCCGCATGACCAAGAGCAATTGGTGTTTGGCAAATGTAGGATCTACCATGGCCATGGGCACACAATGAAAAGCCAGATCCCATGCAGCATACCAGGGGTATTCCCATTTGTCTGGCATCAAGATAATGTCTTGATTTTTTAAGTGTTGCCAATCATGGTTTCTGCCGTTTTTTCTATGCTCCGTTAAAGGGGCAATCTTATCGCTATTACTGATCCACTTTTCAATATCGTAGTGATAATATTGTTTGCTCCAAAGCAAACCTGCCAAAGCTTGACGCTGAATATTTCTGGTATCAGCACTCAAACTATCTGGAAGCACTTCTTCATAAAACTCATCGGCCTCGGCCTTTCTTTGCTGAAAGATAGAATCATATCCTTTTGGAAAAGGACTATCTATTAACACATCTGCCAAACGCAGGTATACTGTTTTTGATTCGCCACCCGCAATCTTCATTTTATATACTGGCGCAAACTTGGTTCCAGCGGTTTTCTTTTTCAAGGCATCCACATTCTTATTGAGGATGACCGCGTCATTAAATGCGTCTTTTACAAAAATGGATTCATTTGGCGTACCAAATAATTTTTCTGTGTTGGTTTC
>NCHJ01000079.1:0-12596 GCA_002256765.1 Bacteroidetes bacterium 24-39-8 | reverse complement strand
CGCTCATTGGCTTTTTGATAATAGAGATAATAACTCCCAATTCTTTCATGGTTAGCCCTTACTACACCTTCTTTAATTTCTTCAATACTCGGCTTTTGATTTAGGTCATTTTGCTGCCAACGATTGTAAAACCAAAGATTGGGCAAGAGCGTAACAGGCGCGGTTTCTTTTCCCCTATTTACAATTTCTATCTTGATGCCAATATCTCTTTTACTGTATTTAGCATAAGTGATATACACGTCAAAATACTTGTTTTGATCAAAGACCCCTGTATCTAAAATTTCGTATTCAGGCTCTAATTTGGTCCTACTTCTATTGGCATCAATTAACTGTTGGTAGGGAAAAGCATTTTGGGGATACTTATAAAGCATCTGCATATAATAATGCGATGGAATATTATCTAAGTAATAATACAATTCCTTTACATCTTCTCCGTGGTTGCCTTGGTAATTTCCCAAGCCAAATAATCTTTCTTTTAAAATATCGTCTTTACCATTCCAAAGAGAAATGCCAAAACAGAGGTTACCAAAAAAATCTGAAATACCACCCAAACCATCTTCACCCCAGAGATAAGCCCTACTATGTGCATGATTAAATGGAAAATAATTCCAGGCGTCACTATTGCCACTATAATCCTCTCTTACAGTACCCCATTGTCGCTCCGAAAGATAGGGGCCCCATTGCTCTAAGGGAACTTTTCTGCCCGCGTTAACCTTTAATCGCTGCTGTTCCGCTGTCATCATCTCAAAAACTATTAGTACAATAATTGGTTGCTCAAACCGAAAATAAGGAATGAATATACAAAAAGATTGCCTTTTCACCCAGTCTTATCAACTAAAATGAACGCAAACGGTTGCATTTTCAATTATATAAAAATGCTTTATTTGTTGGACCCCTACTTGGGCTTCTTGTAATTAGATTTGAACTGACCAGATGCTGACTGTGAAGGCTTTGCAGCTTGAGGCTTGGGTTGATAGGTTAGCTTTCCTGTTGCAGGTGGCTTTTTGGTAGGTGGAACAGCCGGTTTGGTTGCATTTGATTGTACTGTTTGATTTCTTAAATCAATCACTGTTTCACCCGCTTTTGCCTCTTGTTGGCCACGCTTGTAGATGACCAAACCGTCTAGAAATCTTCTTAAGATTTGATCACCCGCTTCTTGATAATTGGGGTGGTCTTCATGCCTATACAAATCGCCCAAAGCACCTTTGGTGATATGAAAATCTACCAAGGAAAGAATATGTATCACTTCTTCTGTTCTTAAAGAAAGCGCTACACGAATTTTTTTCAGGATGTCGTTATTACTAAGCATGATTTTTTGAGTATGATCTTGCACAAAGATATTGCTAAAGTTAACGCAGTGCTTTTCTTTGATATCTTGCAGCTGTGAATCCTAATCAGCACCGATATTTTGCTATTTACAAGCCATACAATATGGTTTCCCAGTTTGTAAGTTCTCATCAAGTGCGTTTATTGGGGGAACTAGATTTTGATTTTCCAGAAGGCACACATGCCATTGGCAGGTTAGACAATCACTCAGAAGGTTTACTATTATTGACCACCAATCCCAAGATTACTAGACTACTATTTCAAGGTAAGCAACCACATGGCCGTACTTATTTGGTTCAGGTTAAAAACAAAATTAGTCAAGCTTCCATTGACCTACTATGTAAGGGTATTGAAATTGAAATCAAAGGTGGCATGCCATATACCACTAGTCCTTGTTTGGTAAAACAAGTAGAACGCCCATCCTGGTTGGAGCCTGCTGCCCATGAAATTCCAGCCAAGATTTCTCATAGTTGGTTAGAGATTACGCTTACAGAAGGAAAGTTTCACCAAGTACGCAAAATGGTGGCAGCTGTTCATCACAAATGTAGAAGACTGGTTAGAACTTCTATTGAAAATATCTCAATAACCCACCTTGGGTCAGGCATGGTGGAAGAAATCAGCGAGCAGCACTTTTTCAACAAATTAAATATTTGAAAGACTCCCTACCCTTTGCCAATTTCAAGAAATACATGGGAATTCCAATAAAGTCTACAGGCACTATTAAACTCAGTTTCCAAATAAAGTTTGGGCAAGGGCATAGATGGCAATCCCGGAAAAGCGGTGATGAGTAAATAGTAATTTTTCTGTTGCTTAACCACAACAGACATCTCCCAACTATTAGGAAGAACATCAACTGTTGCATGTTGCATCAATATGCCCCTATTGAATTTTTGCATCAAATTACGAGCACCTAGGTTTTCTAGATTAACTAAAGGGACAACACCTAGTGTACCAATTCCATTTGGGAACTGCTGCTTGTCAAAACTAATTTGCCAATGCTGATACCCAGGATTGGAATGGATGGTTTGCATGATGCACAATTGCATTTGCTGCTCCAACTGTTTAAGGTCTTGGGCAAAAGAGGTATGAAACCTAGAGCCTGGGAATGCTAAAGCGGCATCTATTGCCGCGGGCTGATATCCTCTTTCTAATAAACAATTTTGGGCTGGTTCATGAATGCTTTCAAAATGCCGCAACATATGAAAGAGTGTATGGTCATTGTATGTAAGTGGTAAGGAATTCATGAACAAGTGCAAGATGAAGTTTAGTAATTGATTTCCCAAAACTAAAACATGATAAAAATCCTGTTTTAACCCTTCAAGAATCTGCAACTTTGAATTATGCGTACTTGGTTACTTACTTCAAGTTCTCTCCTTTGGAAGAATATTATTGGCCGTCCTTCTTGATAGCCTACCCTCTTCTTTTCCAATTATTTCATTTTACTTTATTCAATCCAATTGTATGCAAACGATCATTGAACCATTCCGCATTAAATCTGTGGAACCCATTCATTTTAATACACCTGATCAAAGGGCCCAAATTTTAGAAAAAGCAAATTACAATCCCTTTTTGATCAAGGCCAAAGAAGTGATTATTGACCTATTAACAGACAGTGGCACGTCTGCCATGAGTAGTAACCAATGGGCCGCCATGATGCAGGGAGATGAGTCCTATGCAGGAAGCGATAGCTTTTTCCGTTTTGAATCTACCATCCAAAAAATTACCGGATTACCCATTGTGATTCCTACCCACCAAGGAAGGGCGGCAGAGAAAATACTCTTCAGCATACTTGGGGGCAAAGGCAAATATTTTATCAGCAATACCCTATTTGATACTACAAGGGCCAATATAGAATTTAGCGGTGCAGAAGGAATTGACTTGATTTGTGAAGAAGGCAAATACCCTTCTATTCCTGCTCCCTTTAAAGGCAATATGAATTTAACCGCCATGGAGGAATGTATATTGGAAAAAGGCGCCAAACATATTCCACTTTGCATACTGACCATTACCAATAACTCTGGTGGCGGCCAGCCCGTAAGTATGGAAAATATTAGGAGTGTTCACCAGATCTGCCGTAAATATGGGATCCCGCTTTTTATAGACGCCTGCCGATTTGCTGAGAATGCCTACTTTATCAAAATTCGTGAACAAGGATACCAGCAACGCAGTATCCCTAGCATTGTTCATGAAATGTTTGGCTACGCCGATGGCTGCACCATGAGTGCCAAAAAAGACGCATTTGCCAATATAGGTGGATTCCTTGCCATGCACAATGAGGCTCTTGCTTTACAATGCAGAAACTTACTAATCATGACCGAGGGATTTCCAACTTATGGGGGATTGGCAGGAAGAGATTTAGAAGCCATCGCCGTAGGCTTAGAAGAAGTAATGGAAGAACATTATCTCCAATATAGGATTAGAACAACAGAATATTTAACCAATAAACTAATTGCTGCCGGAGTACCCGTGATGCAACCTGCAGGGGGACATGCTGTTTACTTAGATGCTAAAAATTTCTTACCACATATTCCGGTAAACCAATACCCCGGACAAGCTTTAGTGGGAGCACTTTACTTAACTGGGGGCATTCGTGCTGTTGAAATTGGGTCTTTAATGTTTGGAAAATATGATGAAGACAATACACTCATTCCAGCTGCTTTAGAATTAGTAAGACTGGCTATTCCAAGAAGGGTATATACCCAAAGCCATATAGATTATGTAGCCGAAGTGATTATAGAAGTTTTTCAAAATAGAGACCGGATTCAAGGATTGGAAATTATTGAAGAAGCGCCTACGCTCAGACATTTTACAGCCAAACTAAGACCGGTTAACCATTAAACTGTTTACTATTTAACAAAAAAGCCGTCTCTAATAAAGGGACGGCTTTTGTATTCATCTATGATTCCTAAATTAAGGATTGGTAATGATCTCGTATTGATAATTCAAGTAATCCAATTCTAAAGAAGCTGCCTCCAAATCTTTGTCTAATTTAAGTTTGGTTTCATCGCTCAAGCCTTTTAAGCCTTTGTAATAAGCAATACCAGAACGAAGGTTTTGGCAAAAGCTAAAATAAAATTTCCGCTTCTTCTCATATTGTTCATTTTCTACATCTTCTAATAATTGTTCTTTAAAGAAATCAATATAGAGATATAGTTCTGCCACAAACATATGGGGCCTATTGGTATTACCTAAGATATTGGTTCTGCCATAAATATGGTCAGCCATGGTTTGCAAAGAAACCGTCTTATTAAAGTTTACAATATTTGGTCCGGGGCAAATGGTTACCGCACCTAATTTATTGACAAAGGTTTGAGAGTAGTTAATGGCGGCAGAATTGCTCAACCCCACACAAAGACATTCTTTTTCCAATAAATCATTGACTTGCTTTTCCAATACTTTTTCAGGCAAACCCATTGTTTTTAGCTGGGCAATTTTGAGCTGCTGGTATTTGATAGACGCGGTACAGATGGGCTCAGTTGTAAACTCCGTATTAAAACTCAAATGCTTTTCTGTACAAGGGCTACCAGGGGTTCCTTTCTCAATACGCATTAACTTTTCAACTTCAGAGCTAGTACCTTTTAAATAATGAAATCTTACACCAAGTGGAGACACATGGCTTAGTTTCACGTCTTTATCTTTTGCTGCTGCCAATAGTTTTAAAGTGGCATCATCAACAGTAGTGGCTTCTGGTACTAAAAGAAAGGGCGTACCCCAGCCAGTACCATCAAACTCATAATAACTGTGTAAGAATGCATCTTCTTCATGGGTACCAATACCACCTTGAACCGTGAACCTAATGGCTGGTGGATATTTAAACTCTTTTCCGCTTTTCTTTAAATGAGCCGCATTATAAATTTCAAACAAAGCATCAATTAGTTCCTGTTTGTTTTGTTTAAACTCTTCTAAAATAGGTCCTAGCAAAATGCCATCTGTGGCAAATGCGTGGCCACCGCAGTTTAGTCCAGACTCTACCCTAAACTCACTTACCCATAAACCTTTCTTGGCCAAGAATTTTCCCTGAATCAAGGCAGATCTATAGTCACTTACTTTGATAATTATCTTCTTATTAAAATCTCCGTTTTCGTTGACATCAAATTCTGAGAAAGACTCTAGATAATTATACAATCTAGGATTCATTCCAGCGGAGAACACTATAGAGCTATTTTTTAATTGGCTATTGGCATAACCTCTTAAGGCAGAAATGGCGTCAGAACCATCTGCAATTATTTCGCCTGCTTTATTGTAATTATTCTTGTCCAACTTGGTCATGATGTTCACATCAATACTGCCAGGTTTAATATGAGATCTGAGATAAGCTTCTAGGTTGGCTTTTTCCTTTTCCTCATCTGTTTGCATCATTTTTAGATACAATTGTTTGAGGCTACTTTCATCAGGGAGCATTTCAAAATACTTGACAATTTCTGAACCCGCTTCAAAAGCTGCATGACGCAGTTTCTCTACCTGGGTTTGAACTATCTCATTGACAAGATTTAAATAGTCAGTTATGCGCTTTTCGCGATAGTCTTCTTCATGGGTATCAATGGGTTTGTATTCCTTGTTGATGGTAGGATAATAATGCGCGCGCATCATTTCTACCAAACGGTCTTCTACAATAGACATGACGGAAGAAATACCAAAACGCGCCACTTTAATGGGGCTATCAATGGTATAGGCCAAACCCATTACTGGGATATGAAATTGGTGATAGGGAGATTGATACATCTGTTCTGAATGTGGGATTAAGAATCATTTTTTTACACAGAAACAGGCTTTGCAAAATGTAAAGCCTGTAAACTGAGTATGCGAACAAAAATAATCCCTTGCTCAGAGCATAAATATGACTTTTGTCATCCAGTAGAGCCAGTTTGCTCATGATAATTTGATAATGTTAACAGGACAGGCTTCCGCCACTGCTGCCGTTTCAAAATATTGTGATTGACTTACTGGTAATACGTGAACCGTTTTTTTAAATTGGGCATTGAGCAATACTGCCTTCCCATCTTTTTTAGACATACGCCACATTGATGGCTGCATTTCATAGCAGATACCACAACCAATGCACTTATTTCTATAATGAACAATACTAGCCATTATGTTTTTATCAGTTTATATAGTTTATCCTTGGCACCAATTTTTGTGGCAATAGGAAAAGTAATTTTATCGCCCTTGGCAGCTTGATCTGCTTCTACCCCATTTACAACTAGTCTTTCCATGATTTCACGCGCCATGCCTAGTTCAGGACCTAATACTAAAACAGTATCGCCTTTGGCAAGGGATCCAGCTTCTACTAAGAATTCTCCCACTTGTATTTTAGGATAATAATTGGTTCCCTTTCCTAAATAGATTTTCCGTTCTTCTGCTTGAGAACCTGGTTCACTAGTCCATTCGCCCAATTTTCTGCCCAAATAATAACCCTCCCAAAAACCACGATTATATACTTTACGCAATCGCGCAAGCCAATCTGCTTTCTTTTCTGCTGTATAGTCATTGTTTAAAACAGCTGCTGCCGCTTCTTTATAGCAGCTAGTTACCGTATCCACATATTCAGCACCCTTGCTCCTACCCTCAATTTTTAAAACGTCTACACCAGCTTCTAATACCTGATCCAAAATGCTAATAGTACAAAGGTCTTGGGGAGACATGATGTATTCATTGTCAATGATTAATTCTTCATTGGTTTCTGCATCTTTAACTAGATAGGGTCTTCTACAATTTTGAACACAGGCACCTCTATTGGCTGCAGCATTTTGCTCATGCAAACTCAAATAACATTTACCAGAAACAGCCATACACAAAGCCCCATGAACAAAAATTTCAATCTTAATCAGTTGGCCTGATGGTCCCGTAATATTTCTCCTTTTAATCTCCTTGGTAATATGGGCCACTTGTTTTAACGTGAGTTCTCTAGCAAGCACCACCACATCTGCAAACTGTGCAAAGAACTGAACAGACGCTAGATTGCTTACGTTGGCCTGAGTAGAAACATGCAAGGGAATCCCCATTTCTTTACAGTATTGCATCACGGCAAAATCGGCCGCTATCACAGCATCTATTCCCTGTACTTTTACTTCTTGTAAAATGGTTCTGAGCAATTGCATATCGTGTTCATACATGACCGTATTTAAAGTGATATAGGCTTTAATGCCGTGTTCACGGGCTAGACTTCCAATTTGGGTCAAGTCTTCTAAACAGAAAGAATTGGAAGACCTTGTTCGCATATTGAGTTGCTCTACCCCAAAATAAATGGCATCTGCACCTGCATGTATGGCAGCCATTAAGGAATCAAAAGAACCTGCGGGTGAAAGAATCTCCACTTTTCTTTGGGTCATTGTCACTAGTATTGCATTTTGTTTGAAAATTCCTGCAAAATTAACAATTAAAGGTATTTTTGTCCTTAATTATTTTAGCATATGCTTAGACTTACTAAGATTTTTCATTTTGAGATGGCCCACGCCATACATGGATACCAAGGTCCTTGTAAAAATATTCATGGCCATTCCTATGAATTGCATGTATGTTTTCAGTCCAATCAACCCGTAAGCGGATCCATACCTCCTCCTGGATTTTTGATGGATTTTAAAGACTTAAAGAAGATGGTGAAAGGACCTGTTGTTGACAAATTGGACCATAGCTTGGTGTTGTCTGAAGCCTATTTAGCGGCACATCCTGGCATCCAATATGATGAGAACTTACAGGTTTGGCAAATGGAACCCAGTGCAGAAAATATTTTGTATCATATTCAAAAAATCATTGAGCCGCTATTACCGGAAGACCTAAAATTGGTGCATATGAAAATCTATGAAACCAAGGATAGTTTTGCGGAATGGTTTGCTGATTAGGTACTGAATCTAGTTTTATAAAACGATTGCCATGTTTTCAAAGTCAACAGAATATGCTTTGAGGGCCACTATTTATATTGCCCAAGAGTCCAGCCCAGAAAAAAAACTGAGTTTGAATCAGATAGCCAATGCCATTGATTCTCCACCTAGTTTTACGGCTAAAATTTTGCAATTGCTTACCAAGGACAATTGCGTGATTAGTTCAGTTCGTGGACCCAATGGTGGATTTTATATTACTGAAACTGCCAAGCAATTGCCCATTAGAAAGGTATTAGAAGCCATGGATGAGCAAGACTTATTTATCAAATGCATTTTGGGTTTGAACAATTGTTCAGAGACCAAACCCTGCCCCATGCACTATCAATATCAACCTATTAAAAAACAGTTGATCAAACTCTTTGAATCAAAAACCATTTTGCAATTGGCCGACCCCAGCCAGCCAGCCAACTTCTTAGTCAATAATTCTTTGTAAAAGGCTCCATACCAAGATATTAGAATCAACAATATTTTATCTTCCCCATGTCCAAATGAAAATAGTTTAGTAGCTTGTTTTTCAAACCAACTACATGAGAAAGCTATTTTCTGCACTAGCAATGACTGCAGTTTTGCAGGTTTCTGCTCAGGAATTACCCAAAAATTATTCAGAATTGCTGGGCAAAATTGAACCCCAAATGATTCAATGGCGCCAACATTTTCATCAGAACCCAGAACTCTCCAATAGAGAATTTAAAACCGGGGCCTATATAGCAGACTATCTTAAATCAATTGGTTTAGAAGTAAAATACCCTATTGCCAAAACAGGTGTAGTGGCCATTTTAAAAGGTGGCAAACCTGGACCCAATATTGGCCTGCGGGCCGATATTGATGCATTACCCATTGTAGAAAGAGTGGCTATTCCATTTGCTTCCAAAGTAAAGGGAGAATACAATGGTCAACCAGTTGGTGTAATGCATGCCTGTGGTCATGATGCACATACGGCCATTCTGATGGCCACGGCCAAAACCTTAAAAGAGATGCAGAAAGATTTGGCGGGCAACGTTGTCTTTTTGTTTCAACCAGCAGAAGAAGGTGCTCCTAATAATGAAGAAGGTGGCGCTCCTCTCATGATTAAGGATGGCGCAATGGATAGCCCCAAATTAGACGTAGTATTTGGTTTACATATGGCAGCTTCCATGCCAGCTGGTATGTTGGCTTATAAATCAGGATCAGCGCAAGCTTCTGCCGATCAATTTAATATAGTCATTAAGGGAAAAGGAAGCCATGGAGCCATGCCATGGTTGAGCACAGATCCCATTTCTATTGCAGCAGATGTAGTGCAAGGATTACAAAGAATTGTGAGTAGAGAAACAGATTTAACCAAAGCGCCCTTGATTATTTCAGTGGGATCCATGCATAGTGGTTTGAGAAATAATATTATTCCGGAAACAGCTGAATTGGGGGGAACCATTCGGGCCCTTGATGCTAAAACAAGACTGGCTACACATGATAAAATCAAGCGCATGGTCAAGGGAATGGCAGAGAGTGCCGGGGCCACTGCCACTGTAGAAATTATTACACAGACTTTGGTAAATTACAATGACCCAGCACTTACAAAAAAAATGGTTCCGTCTTTGATTAAAGCAGCAGGAACAGATCAAGTAATAGAATCTAGCTGGACCACGGCAGCAGAAGATTTTTCTTTTTATGGTGAAAAAGCACCCACCCTATTTTTCTCTTTGGGTGGCATGACCAAGGGAAAGAATCCTGCCGAAGTAGGCGGACACCATACCCCCGATTTTTATTTGGATGAATCCGGTTTTATTGTGGGTGTAAAAGCTTTTTGTCAATTGGTTTTTGACTATGGTAAAAAATAAATGGGCAACCATTTACCCAATGTCATAACCGCATTTGGAGCAACTAGATTTGCAATTCACATCATGCCTTCAAAGCTTCACGAACCTTGGGTGCTATTTTTGTTCCAAAGATTTCAATGGATTTCATCAGTGTTGCATGACTGGGACCACCCACATCCATATGCGCAGAAAATCGCGTTAGCCCAAACATTTCTTGTAAGTACAAGATTTTATCAATGGCTTGATTGGCGTCTCCAATAATCAAATGACCATTTGGACCTCTTCCTACTTGATACTGTCTTTGTTGATAAGGAGGCCATCCCCTGCTTCTTCCAATCCTATCCATTTGTCCGGAGTAGATGGGATAATAGGCATCTGCTGTTTGTTTTGCGTCTTCACCAAAAAAAGCATGCATGTGCACCCCTACTTGAAATTTATCCATAGAGTGGCCAAACTCTTGAAAGCAGTCTTTATAATATTGAAAGAGTGGTTGAAACTGTGCTGGGTCTCCACCAATAATGGCAAACATGACAGGTAAGCCATATTTAGCAGCCCTAACTACCGATGCAGGTGTACCACCAATGGCAATCCAAATATTCAAATGATCTGCTACCGCTCTTGGCGTAATCAATTGATTCTTGAGTGCTGCCCTAAATTTTCCTTTCCAAGTAATCCTGGGTGATTGGTTGATTTGCGTTAGCAGTGACAGCTTCTCTTCAAACAAAGCTTCATAGTCATCCAAATCATAACCAAAGAGTGGATAGGATTCAATAAAACTACCCCTACCTGCCATAAGCTCAGCCCTACCTCCAGACAATTGATCCAAAGTGGCAAAGTCCTGATATAACTTAACAGGATCGGAAGAACTCAAAACTGAAACTGCTGATCCTAATTTAATGTTTTTGGTTACGGATGCGGCTGCTGCTAATACTATTTCAGGAGAAGCTACTGCATAGTCTGGGCGATGGTGTTCACCAATTCCATAGAAATCAATGCCTGTTTGATCCATCAACTTGATTTCTTCTATCAACTCTTTTAAACGCTCTCCGGTATCTTGAATGCTGCCATCAGGCCTTACATTCAAGTCTCCAAACATGCCAACGCCCAGTTCCATGGTTTATGATTTAAAAGCAAAGTTAGGTGAGACCTCTAAAATTGGATCATAAAATAAACCTGCTATAACCACCCAAATCTCTCTATCAATTTTTCTTTTTTGTTTCTAGCCACAGGTATGTTTATTTCATTGGTGAGGATCAAGTAATTACCCTCTCCACGAACATATTTTATTATATGATCTAGGTTTACTAAATATTGACGATGAACTCGTAAAAAATTCCTTTCCTCTAATACTTCCTGAATATCACCTAAGGTTTTACTAACAAGATAATTCCGCCCTTCAAACACATGAAAACGTGTGTAATTGTTCTCCGATTCGCAATACAAAATATTTTTAATTTCAGTAAAAATGACGCCGTTCTGAAATGGCAGGGCAATTTTATCTGGATAGTGTTTTTCACCTACAGTCAATTGCTGTTTCATCAATTTTAGCTGTTCCTGATTGGGCTTTTGTTGCAAGGCTTTTTCAACAGCCACTTTCAGGTCTTTGCCATCTATGGGCTTTAATAAATAATCAAGTGCATTAAATCTAAATGCTTTTACTGCAAATTGGTCATATGCGGTAACAAATACTAGGCTGAAATTAATAAAACCTATTTTCTCAAGTAACTGAAAACCATTCATCACTGGCATTTCAATATCCAAGAAAACTATATCGGGCTGTAACTCACTTATCTTTATTAAACCGGTTTCACTAGATGTACATTCTGCAACTACTTGCACTTTTGGGCAGTACATTTTTAGTTGGAGTGACAATAATTTTACACAATCTGGTTCATCATCAATAATAACAGCTTTTAGCATATTATAAGGGTATTTCAATAATTACTTTTGTACCTATGGCTTCACCATTTGTGTCTGTTATATCTATGATTTTCACTTCAGTGTTTGTTTGATAGATATAGTTAATAGCATCTAGCCTTTCTGATGTCATCTTTAACCCAAAGGATTTTTGTCTTGTGGCAGATTTACTTTTATGCAATTTGGCCATTTCTCTTCCAATACCATTGTCACTAATTTCTATATGTAATAAATATTCAGATGGTTGTGAAATGTCAATTATTATGTTTCCGCCATCTGGTTTATGCATCAGGCCATGCCAGATGGCGTTTTCCACATATGGCTGTAGCAACAAAGGTGGTATTTCAATATATTGCTGATCAATATGTGGCACCACATTTATATGATACCGTACTTTGTCTTTAAACCGCATAGCTTCCAGTTCAATATAAAGCCTAAGGGTTTCTAATTCTTTTTGAAGTGTTACTTTTTCCGATCTAGAATTTTCCAGCACTAACCGGATTAACTGAGAGAATTTGGTAAGGTATTCTGAAGCAGTGAGTGAATCGTTTTCAAGTGTATATAACTTGATTGAATTGAGACAATTGAAAATGAAATGTGGATTCATTTGTGCCCTCAATGCAATCATTTCTGTTTCGGCAATTTTATGTTCAAACTCCGTTTCAATCTGTTTTATTTTTTG
>NCHJ01000078.1 GCA_002256765.1 Bacteroidetes bacterium 24-39-8 | reverse complement strand
AAACTATTTTACCCTAATCCCATCAAGTGTTGAATGATAAGTGAGCAGTTACTATCTTTAAAGTCTATAAAAATAGATGAAAGCATCCTTACTTGTAGACGCCCCCATTTTAGACAAAAAACAGATCTGGGTTAAAAAAGTACATAAACCCTTTTTTGACCATGATTACCATTTTCACCAAACGGAAGAGATTTGCTGGATCCAATCAGGTCATGGCAATATGGTGGTAGGTGATCATTTAGGTCATTTTGAAAAGGATGATGTATTAATCTTTGGAAAGGGTCTTCCACATATTCTGCGTTGCGATAAATCATTTGAACAAAGAAATTCCAAAAAGAAGACCACCGCCTATAGCATCTATTTTACGGAGGAGCATATTCAGTCCATTACTGATGACCCCTCCATGATCAAGAACCTGCAACAATTACTCAGGAAGAATGAAAGGGGTTATCGTTTAACTGGAAAAGAAAAAGAAAAAGCCTTAGTACTATTTCAACAGGTCATCAACAACAATGGATTTGGGCAATTAGGCTTCTTACTTCAATTACTGGAACTTTTGTTACATTGTCAAAAACATTCCGTTTTGGCAAGCGGTAATTATCAATTACTTCCCTCAGACACAGACATGAAAAGATTTTCTGAAGTCTATGATTACTTATTAAAGAACTTTCAACAACCTATTAGCTTAGACCAAGTGGCATCTATCTGTTCCATGACCACCAATTCATTTTGCCGATTTTTTAAAGTGAAAACGCAAAAGACCTTTGTGCAATTCTTGACTGAAATTAGGATTGGTCATGCCTGTAAACTATTACAAGACGAGAACCTACCCATCAAGAATATTGTATATGATTGTGGATTTAATAATCCTGTTCTATTCCATAGATCCTTTCTAAGAATTACAGGAACAACTCCCAAAAAATTTAGGGATGGGTTAATGGATCTTTAATTTTACCATCCCATCAAATGTACCATTCACTGTTTGATGATATAAAGATAAAATACACATCAATCAACTAACAAACAATAACCACCTCAAGATTCAGCAATTGACCCAGTTTCTGAATCTTGTGGCTTATATGCCCTACACCAACAGCACAGTGATGCGCAGGTCCATAGCTGTTCCAATTGTTTACAAACTTCCTGGCACCGCATGAAAATTTGTAACGGCTGTTGGTATTGCCAATTTCAAGAATGGCACCTGGCACACTTTCGCCTTCGGCTACCAAAAGGAACATTTTTCCATCGCTACTTTCCACAACAGACAATAAAGTAACTGGACCATGCTTGACACTCATTTCAACACTCAGACCATTGCCTACCTTTCCATGATACACTTTCAAAGGACGTACTTTTGTTTTTCCTTCTGCAATGGCAATATGCCCAGGACCATCATGCCCCATGAGTACCACATCATCTATAAAGTCCATGGCATAATACTCAGTAAAGGATCCACCGGCAGCAAAACTGTCCATAATTTTCATGGCAATGGCATTCTTGATTTCATATTCGCCTGCAACGGGTATATGGTTTGCGGTGAGCAGCGAATTGCCAAGAATGATGGAACTGATGGTTTCTTCATTGTCAATATTGCCAGTACCCATGTAATAGTAAGCCATTGAACCAAGTTGATACTGCTTTACCAGCAAATCCAATGCAAGGGATGTTTTGGCGGCTCGTTGCAACTCTTGCAAGGAGCAATCTGCCTGCACATCAAATACTTGGTGAAAAAATTCAACCCTGTCATCAATTGCTTGCTGTGGTATTTGCTTTCTTAAAACAGCCAATTCTTCTACTTCTATCAATTCAATATGGCCTCCAAAATGGGCATATATTTTGGTGAGGTCGGTGTAAATGTCTAACATGCCACTATAATAATGTCCCATGCAACCCATTCGGTTATAGGCCAATGTATATGCCACATTTGCCGCTTCAACCCATGCATACACTTCTTGCCAACACTGCTCATCATCATGCAACATGCCTGTTACCTGATGAAAACTAATGCCTGCACGTTTGAACACATTGGCAATTTCAGGCACAGGACAGGCAGAACAATAGGACAACCATTCACCCGTCATGGCAGTTCTATCTGACATGTTGTTGAATGATGCATAATTTATGGCAGCTTCTGGCGACAGGTTTAAAATAATGACTGGCACTTTGGTCCGTTGCACTACTGGCAAAACGGTAGAGGACAATGCATAGGTTGTAACGTACAAGAAAATAATGTCTACCTCTTGCTGCCGGAAAGTGTGGCCTGCGGCAAAGGCTTTGTCCACATTATCAACCAAGCCCACATTGATAACATTGTCATGTATACTTTTGATCTTATATTCTACAGTAGTAAGATAGCCTTCCAAACTTGGTTTTAAATATGGGAATTGTTCCCAATAGGCTTCAAGGCCAATACCAAATAATCCAATTTTCATTTTTAAATTTACTAATGTTTGTAGGTATCCATTGCAGGTTTTGCACTATATTTTAAATATGGCTTCCAATATTCCTCCTTGATTTTTACATTCTACAAATTTGTCACTTCTATTTTTTGTAAGAATACCGGCCCTGCTAATCCAGCAGGTTGCAATGGAGTGTCTTTTCTGTTGTAATACCAGATGGAAAATGTTTTTCTTTTGGAAGGTCGTGACTCATTCTTGATGAACCAATCGGGATAAGCCTTCATGGCATGGCCTTTATCGCCCCTATCGTTACCCCATTCAAAATCGGCTGGTTCTTGTTCATCACCTATCAATCGGTTCACCCAGTTATTGGTGACTTCAATTTTTACTTCATTGTTCCCCTGTTGTAAAAAATCGGATACATCTATTGAGTAGGGCGGATACCAAAATGTGCCCACTTTCTGTTTGTTGACAAAAACCACAACCATGTCATTTACTTTGCCAAGGTTCAACACCCATTTTACAGCAGGTTTAATATCATTTACCCTAACCATTTTAGTATAGGTAGCTGTTCCGGCAAAATATTTTATGGCGGGATTTGAATGTTTGCTAAAATCAACCAAGGAATCCATCTGTATGGAAAATACTTTGTCCAACTTTGGCGCAAAAACAACCTTCCATTCTTCATTCATGGCTGTCAGAACGGGTGCAGCAGACTGAACCGTTCTTTGCTTTCCAGATTTATCAGTAATGACGGCCCTTGCAATAGTATCGGAAAACAATACTGGTTTTTTGTTTGCACCTTGTCCCATTTTCCATGAAGAACCAGCTGTTTCTATTTGTAAAGGATGTGTTGTGTTCAACGCGTTTTTCCTGAAAACCACAAAGATGGTTTGCTGGCCTTTCAAGCTCAACCAAACATGTGTGCGTTTGTCTTTTTCCTGCCATATGGGTGCGTTCATCCTACTTGCATCTTCCGCCTGCCAAAGCTCTGGCTGTAACCCGCTCACATCAAAGGACATGGAAAACTGCTGTGGTTTTTCTGAAGGATTTAAAATAAAAAATACATGTGCATCACCAAGTTTTCGATGCACCACTTTTGGAACAAATGTAGGTTCTGCCTTTTCTACCGCATAATCAGCGATTAATGATAAGGATAGGGGTTTATGTTCCATTAAATCTTTGATTGTTGAAAAAACATAACCCCTCCCATATTGCTGATAGGTTCCATTTCCCCACACTTCACAAGCAATACTTGCAAGAACAGAATCGCATAGTGGAAAATTTTGCAAACTTGGCGAGCTTGTGGGTTTTGCCGCTACTACCAATGCCCCTTTTTTTACTAACTGCCTTATTTGATTTGCTACTTCTGGTAACATAACGCCATCACCAGGTATAACCATGTAAGTATATGTTCTCCCAGAACCAAGAACCACTTTTCCGTTTACCACTTTTGGCGGATTGGTCAGGAAGTCATGAATTGAAAGCAAGTCTCCATAACCATCCAGTTTGCCAATATATAAAACGTCTGCTACTTGTTCACCCATCTGCAATAAAGCCTGAGAGCGGGTAAGATAGTCTATGAATGCTTTGCCAGGTTTAAACCAGGTTTGATGACGGCTAAAATGCGTGCCCCACCAACCCATGTCCATGCCAGGTTGGTATTTATCGTCAAATGGCTGAAGCGCCCATTGATGCAGTACAAAACGGTTGGCACCTGATGCAAACCCTGCATCGCCGGAAGGTTTTAAGAATGCAGGATCATCCGTCCATTGACTATTTTCAGGGCGGCTTGTAAAGGCTTCCGCCCCAATGGTTGTTTTGCCAAAAGCCCTTGCTGATGCGGTTACCGAAGTCCTAATTCCAGTGCGGCTTGTAGTCCAGAATTCACCCATCATAAAATCGCCGATCCTTGCCCCTTCGGCAGTCTCAAAAGGGCCATCGCCATAAGGTTCCCAGGAGAATTGCATCCCATTCTCATGAATCATTTTTTGGGCTACTTCCCAACCATTTTGATAAAACAATCTATTTAACACATCCTTATAATCCCAATCAAATCGTTCAGTTTGCCTTAAAGAATTTCGGCTTCGCTGAATGGCACTGGAACTGCCATTTACAACAGTAGCTGTAAAGGAGAGTAGCCATGGCAAAGGATTGTATCCTTTCAATTTGATAAACTCCTTTTGAAAATCTTCTGTCCAGTTTTGACCCTTTGATTCATAACTATCCACGTGCATGTATTTGAAGCTGTTGCCCAAGTATGGACCCAAGTGTTGCTTTATGGGATCAAATACGGCCTTCCAATGAAACTGGTTATGGGTCTTGCTCATCTTATCTACCTCTTGACATTTATTCAATAATTCTTCTGGTAAAGGATGCGGAGTGGCCATTGTTGGAGCATAGCCAATACGATACACCACCCAATCGCCAACTGGCAACTGCTTGATCAATTTGCCACTGGAATCAAAATGCATTGTAAAGTCCTGGTACTTTTCATACAGGGACGTATCCTTTAGGGCAATGGCCAAATACGCAATGTCTTGATACCATGTTGATGGCATTGGGGGTAAATTTCTTCGCCCCCATGCCGAATTGTTCAGCACGGCATCTGGCTTTGGGATGACAAGTTGGGAGTTGCTGTTTGCATTGAAGACAACCTTTCTCCATACTATTTTTTTCATACTGCGTTCTTCCGAAATCCAAGGGCCGCCTGTAGTGGAATAACCGGCAGCATTGTGGATACCAATTTCCAATCCAAGTCTCCTAGCTTCTGCTGCCGCATGTTTCATGGCATCCCAATAGGCAGGACTACGATAAGTTTGATTTGGCCAAGGATTGTTTAAGGTAGGTGCATGCGTTTCTTCTACAGCGGAAGTAAGGTTGACGATTATTCCACCACCAATACCAAACTCCTTCATGGCCTCCAAGTCTTTGGTGATCCCCGTCTTTGAAAAATTGGAACCCATCCAAAACCAATACACCAAGGGCTTTGCTTGAGAAGGTGGATGCAGAAAATCATGCTCCATATTTAGAAACTTATTTTCTTCTTTGATATGCGTTGTAGACTGTTTTGTTTTTTGGGTAAGCGTTGGTTGAGCATAAATTTCCAATTGGGGTAACAGAAATAAAATGCAAAAAAAGATTGACGTTTTCAAAAGTTTTATTTTAAAGGGTAATTCCATCATCTTAACTGAATATTGTTAGCCTTTCAATAATCCTATAAGCTGATCTAGATGTTTCTCATACACTTCTCTAGGTGTGATATTTTTCTTTACACAAATAGATGCTGCTTTTCCAACCACTTCACCCATCATACCACAGGTTCTCATGACCCTTACAGGTCCTAGTCCAGTTTTGGTAACACTGATATTTCTTCCAGCCATGAATAAATTTTTAATATTTCTGCTGTATAATACTCTGTAAGGAGCCCAATACAGATTACCATATTCATACTCTTTTCCCCTAGTGAATTCGGCTATAAATTCCATGCCTTCAAATCCCTTTAGGAATTCTTTTTTAGGCGTATGTAAGTCTACTCCCCAAGAACAGGGGAAACATCCGTCTTCAAATTTTTTTTGTTGCTTAAAATCTTCCGCATCTAAAATCACATCACCCATTAACCTTCTAGATTCACGCTTACCCGCAATAAAGGCTGACCAGCCTAATCGATGGTTGGGATACATTTTGTCTACGTTTTTAATAACATCCCATGCGCCATACATGGCCCTGAAATTATGGTCTCTGATCTGTTCAATCTCTGTAACTTGATTCTTGTTAAACCCACTCTCCCAATACCAGGAATTGGCAAATGACTGTAACCCTTCTTTTCCATAAGTGGCCACTCCTTTTCTACCTGGAAAGGGTTTGTCTTTTAAATCCAGGGCCCAAGGACATCTGGGAAATGGTTGTGCATATTCACCAATTTCAGTTTTCATTGCTAAAGCCGACTTGTCTTTGCATTCACACTTCAATACTTCTTCGCTATTTGAGGCATCTAATACACTAAACAAATTAGAACTACCCATTAGGTTTTCTACCTTGTATTCATAATCTGCTCCTGCTTTAAAACCTATAACAGCATCTCCAGTACAATCGGCAAAATATTTTCCCTCAATGATAGTATGCCGCGCTGTTCTGATATGCTGAATAACAATAGCATTGATTTTGCTATCTGCTACCTTTACTTCAATAGCCCTTTGTTCAATAAAGAGCGTGATATTAGGTTCTTTTTTTACTATTGCCAATTTTAATGCATCGTCATAATAGCTTGCTTCTACCCCATTCAATACCTCTCCTTTTTGTTTTTCTATTTTAGGTAGAATTTCATTGACTATATCTCCAATATGCGGATATGGCTGTTTATTGGTATGCCCTTCAGGCCAAACACGCACTTCTGAACTACCATTACCACCTAGCACGGGTCTATCTTGTACCAATGCCACTTTTGCTCCCTTTCTAGCAGCAGCAATAGCTGCACAGGTTCCTGCTAATCCTCCTCCAACTACAATAAAATTAAAACTCCCCCCTTGGTCAGGTTGATCCGGTAAGCCCAATAAGTTTCTTCTAAATTTGGTTAAAGCTGCAACATCATTGCTTGGCTTAAAGTCAATATCCTTACAGAATAATACTGCTTCACACCTACCTTCAAAACCAGTTAAATCGTGCAAAGCAAGTTTTACTTTTCCACTAACTTTTATAGTGCCCCCATCATGCCAATGCCAGTCAACTCCTTTTGTTCCAAATGTTTCTTTAAGAGGCTTATGATTAACTAATAATTGAAACTTTCCAGGAGTTCCAGGAGCCTTCCAATAAGCTACCCAATCTTTGGTTCTGACCCATACTCTGTAAGTGCCCGCTGATGGAAATTCAAGTTCTGTTTCTGCATCTTCTACTGGAATCCCCAATCCATGAGCCAATAAATAAGGACTACCCATTTTGTCCATAGATTGTTGATCTAAATTCCATCCGCCATGTTTGGCAAATTGCTCTGCTTCAACAAAAACAAATTCACCGGATTTTAATTTATTGGAACTGGCAAATACACTATTCAATCCTCCTGAAAGGAGCACTAAACTAGTATTACCCATATAGCCGATAAAATTTCTCCTATTCATGTTTTACTGATTTAATTTTTATTGAATATTAAGTGTGGCAATTTTTCCTAATCCTAAATAACCATATGAAACCTTGATTTCTTTTTGACGCAGAACCGTTGGAATGGTCAAATTCCCTACAAATATGCCAGTATTAACTCCTGTCTCAACAAGTTCAACCTTGCTTCTAAGACCATCTGCATTAACTATATCAACCCATGCTTTGTCAACACTATCCCAATGCTGGTTCAATGCAGCACTAAGTTCAATTTTAATGGTTTGACCAGGCTTAGCTTTAACAGATATCTCTTTTTTATTGGCATCTAAAAACCTAATTTGTTGTGTTCCCAAATTGGCAAAACTTACGGTTGCTTCCCATCCTCTATTAGATACACACCATCCCTCTGTGGCATAGGCGTTTTTACCAAAAACCTGTCCATTGTTTTGTCCAACTATTTTTTCTACAGTTTTTGCAATGGGGAACTGATTATCCAATGGCGTTCCATCAAGCGTACCTCTAACAAGCCCTAGTTTTCCATAACCATCAGGATGGGCCTGAGGCCAACCGTCTTCAACGCCTTCCCAGAAGCCCCCAATCTTCACCCGCTCCTCACTTTTATTACTCAAATGAGCACCTACTGGATTTACACCAAATACAAAGTCAACTTGAGACCAAGCTAAACTTCTCAAAGACTTGTCATTGAATAAATGAGCCACAGCAAACATGGAACCTCCCAATGCTGGAGCTCCACCTAGTTCTTTTGTTTTAGAATGTGCCCATTCTGTTTCACTATGCTTTCTATATTTCCAGAAATTATTGGTTTTCTGTTTCATATGCAAAGACCAAGCAGCCAACTTTTCCTTTGTACCTACTGGTGCTAAATCTGGCGCTATCAATAAAAACCAAGCCAATGCTTGTGGCGTAATATGTTCCGCATTTCTGATCCACCACATATGTCTGGGATTATTAAAGTCCCAGTTTTGAATAATGTCTTTTGCACTTTCCTGAGCATATTTTAAAAATTTCTCAGGATGTCCTCCTTTTTGATTTTTTTCTGACAAATACATGAACAGATTGCTAAACACAGATTGGCCATATGCATTTCCCATTTCATTAAACTCTTGGAATCCTTCATCTACCCATTTGGTGCTAAAGGTCCAAAATCTAACTACTTTATGTCTGTCATATTTTTCCCAATTATCAATGCATACTTTTCTATACTGCTGATATTTTTCTTCTGATAAATAGGGCTTTAGAAATAGTTCATATGCGCCACATACTGCAGCTAATTGATCAAGCGTATTCCAGTAGTCAAAATTCATTCTAGGTTGACCCTCATATCCAAGTGTACCATGCCTATATCCTGTAGGTCCATTATAAGAGACATATTTATAGGCAAAATCGGCATGCCATAAAATCAGGTCAATTAAATCTGGTGTGTTTTTATCACCAAGTTCTGTTTTCCAATTATCATATAATGCAGGATTACTTGCATATTGCAAAATCTCAAAAATGGTTTCCAATCCATATGCGCCACCATCTCTTGAAGGGCCACCGCCATATACTTTAGACATATCATATTTGTCCAAATCTTCAAAACCTCGAACATCAACAAAAAAATCATAGGCTAGTTTGGAAGAGACTTTTTCCATTAAATGATCTGCAACCCAAAATGGAACAGATTGACCATGACCAGCCACTTCAACTATATATTGGTCAGTACTTCCCTGAGGATTAAAACTGGTAAACCAACCTTCATTATTCAATATATTACCTTGAAAAACTTCTTGATTAGTCCTGGTATTTAAAATCTTGAATACAGTATTATTAGCTGCTCCATAGCATACAAAACGCTTAGTTTCTCCCAAATTATAACCTGCTTGGTTTACAAAAGGCTTATATATTGGTTTTGAATCTTTTGATTGTGCTTCAACATTTAAATTGAAGGATCCAATTAACAATAGGATGAATAATGATTTTTTTTTCATCAGAAATGAATATTTGAAAGTTATTTAGAATTAAATCCGTTTGACTTTGTTGAGTATTGGTATTTTTTTCCAACACTTGTTTTGATTAATTGGTTATTCCCATTATAATAGGTTTTAACCTCATTTCCCAATAAGGATTCAATAGTACAAGAAACCAGTTTGCCTGCTTGCCATTTCATGTCAACCACAAATCCACCCCTTGTCCTTAAGCCCTTAACTTCTCCATCTTTCCAAGCATCAGGTAAAGCAGGTAATAACTGAACTATATAATGATTCCCTTCTTTCAATTGGCTTTGTAATAAGATCTCTGCCACTCCAGCTGTATATCCAAAATTTCCATCCATCTGGAACGGTGGGTGTGTATCAAATAGATTCTCCACAATACATTGTCTAAAGAGTTGTCTAATCAAATCATAAGACCTATTCCCTTCTCCCAATCTGGCAAATAGGTTAATTTTCCAAGCAGTGCTCCAGCCAGTACTAATATCGCCACGGGCATTGAGTGAAACAAGGGCAGCTTTAGCAAAATCCGGTGTAGCTAATTTACTAATTTGTCTACCGGGATGAAGGGCAAATAAATGAGAATTATGTCTGTGATGGTCATCTTGCAAATCAACATCTTCCATCCATTCTTGGAGTTGTCCCCACTTTCCAATTTGAGGGCCCAATAAAGATCTTTTCTTAATAATTAAATCATTTTTGAACTGCTCATCCGTTTTTAAAGCATCAGCTGCTTCTATGGTATTACTAAACAAATCATAAACAATTTGCTGATCATAGGAAACACCAGGATAGGGTGTTTTGTCTCCCTCCACTTTGCCGGGACCATGTTCCGGAGACCAACCATCGGGTGTAATTAACTTTCCATTTTTTTCAACCAGATGATCTTCCCAATAATTAGTAACATCTTTTAACATGGGATAAGCTCTTTTTTTCAAAAATGCCTTATCACCTGTAAATGCATAGTGCTCCCAAAAATGTTGACTTAACCAAGCACTTCCGGGTCTATGAATACCCCATGTAGAAGGTCCACCCATGATATTATTGGTACTATAGCAAATCCACCCTCGCTTAGTCTGCAGTTTGGGGTCTTTTGACTTTTTTTGCACAGCTGCAAAATTTTCAACCCAATCAAATAATGGCATATGGCATTCTGATAATGCGGTTTGCTCCGCAGGCCAATAATTCATTTCAACATTAATATTGGTAGTATATTGGGAATACCAAGCTGGTTTGTATTCATTATTCCATATTCCTTGAAGATTAGCAGGCAAGCTACCAGGTCTAGAGGAGCTAATTAATAAATACCTTCCGTATTGAAATAGCAAGGCTTCCAGTGCAGGATCAGTACCACCTTTTTTATGCGCATTCAATCTATCAATTGTAGTCTGATCAAGACTTTTCCCTAAATCTAAACTAACCCTATTAAATAGTTTCTGATAATCAGTAATATGATTTTTTTGAAGTTGATGATATGTTTTTAGTGAAGCTTGGGTAATAATTTTTGTTAGTTCATCATGTGGATGATTTCCAATAAAGTCATTACGATGATCATTTAGAAAATTAGTGCCCGCATTGAGAAAAATAATCAACTCATCAGCCTTGTTGACGCTAATTCCAGATGTATCAGAAGTCAAGATACCACCAATGTTTTTAACTAATAACTGTGATTCATATTCCATTTGATTCTCCACCAATTTTCCTGTAGCGGTAATTTTATTATTAGTAACCTGAATAGCAGCCTGGTGAGCGTCTGTTAATTTAATCTTGGCTGTAATTGCCCCTTTTTTATTGGCCGTGATTCTAAATACTAAGATTTTATCCGGATAACTCACAAATGATTCGCGCAAGTATTGAATATTATTAGAACTAAATTGAACCTGCTGTATTGACCTACTAATATCCAATTCTCTTCTATAATTTTCTGCTTTTAATCCTTGAAAATCAATTAAGACATCGCCAAAAGGCTGATAAAATCCCACCGTACTAGTTGTACCTGTAATTAAACTTTGGTGATTAAACTGTATATGCTCATGTTCCACTCCTCCATATACCATGGCCCCTAAACTGCCATTACCAATTGGCAATGCTTCTAACCATATATTAGCGGGTTGAGAATACCAAAGTTTCAGCCTATTATTATCCTGGGCATCTACAGATACTACAATAAGCAGGAATAAGACAATAGAAATAATGCAATGTTTCATAAATATTCAATGCTATTTTTTCAACAATGGTACAGCAACATTAAAAGACAAAGTTTGCGCTTTATCTGCCCTAGTAGCACCATATAAATAAAACGGCGCACCTTTATTGTCAAGAATTAAACAGGGACGCTCTAATTTTGAAGCACCAGGAATGCCACCTTCCCAAAAAAAAGTACTCCCAATTACTTTTGGATGTTTTGATGGTAACCAATCTTTACCATTTTTAGATACCATTAAAGCCCAAGCACCTGAATCTCCCGTAAATTTTCCAACAACATCTCTAACAATTGCTAAATAGCTTCCTTTTTGAAACCAAACAAATGGATCTTCCGCTACCATCCAATCTTTACCTCCGTCATTCATTTCAAAAATGGGTTTCTGTTCTTTAACAAATGGGCCCAAGGGCGATTTTGCAAAAGCAACTCCAAACCTAACTTGACCACCATTTATTTTTTCTGTCTTGCATACTTGCTTGTATAATAAAATAACACGACCCTGATCATCAAAACATGCTGCAGGGTTTGAAACCATTAGTGCATCGTGGGCAGTTGAATCTGCACTAACATCTAAAATGGGATGATCCAGTCTTTTCCATTCTCCATCAGGATGATCTGCAACAGCAACTCCAATTCTTTGTGTATTTCTATATTGCCACCAGTTATTGGTATACGCTTCTTTTTTCTTGATGGTAACATTTGAACTTGTGCCCATATAAAAAAGGTAATATTTGCCCTTGTGTTGAACAACAGTTGGATTATGGGTAGCTGATCCATCCCAAAATTTTGTACCTCTAGAGGGTAAAGCAACTTTTACATGTTTAAATGGCCCACCAGGATGATTAGAAACAGCAACAGCTATTTCTGAAGTAATAGGCCAAGATTCAAATCCATCAGCTAATGGCCAACGCGAATACAACATGTAATATTTACCATTAGTAGATTTTGTTACCGATCCACACCAGACAAAATAACCAGGATCAATAAA
>NCHJ01000077.1 GCA_002256765.1 Bacteroidetes bacterium 24-39-8 | reverse complement strand
CCTTTGAATTAACCGTGGTTTCTGCACATCGTACGCCAGTAAGAATGGTTGAATATGCTCAAAAAGCCAAAGACAGAGGGTTAAAAATCATTATTGCGGGTGCAGGTGGTGCTGCGCATTTGCCAGGTATGATTGCTGCAATAACTAGTCTTCCTGTAATTGGGGTTCCTATAAAGTCTTCTAATTCAATTGATGGCTGGGATTCCATTCTCTCAATATTACAAATGCCCAATGGCGTACCAGTTGCCACGGTTGCCCTAAACGCAGCAAAAAATGCAGGAATTCTAGCTGCTGAAATTATGGGAGCTTTTGACACAAATATTGGTGATGCCATCATTGCTTACAAAGCTCAAATGCTTAGTGAAGTAGAAGTCAAAATAAAAAGTCTACAACAGGACTGGCCAAATGAATTTGACCAGAAAAACTAGTCTTGAACTATTAAGACAAATTGCATCTCTAATGCAGAAGATGCTTGGTAAATTGTTTGCATCCAAGATTGACCATATTTACCAAAGTCAGTAGAAAAATTATATACCCTTTCCTGCAATGAATTATTTGGGAATAATACAGTTTTCAAACTTTCAATTTGCCTTGCAGCGGTATCATGCTGTAATCGCTCTGCCCTAAGAAGTTTTTTCTCCAATGCTTTCAATCGCTTTGCTGATTTAGTTTGTAAAGCTGCAACATGGGCTTCTAAAGTACCATCTACATTGTTTACCACCAGTTTTAGTTGTTCATACACTGCCCAAATAGCAGACATTTCTGCCTCAATTTGCAATTGCTTTTGGGTTTGTTTTTTTACATACTGATTTAACAAGTCAAAGCTATTCAGAAACAAAGCTTCCACACTAATGTCTAACTGTTGCATTTGTTGGAATTGACGCCTAGAAACTTGCAGAAAAGAGTTTCTCAAGATTAAAACGGGATAAGGAATACCCACTGTTTCAAATACAGATTTCAATTCTAGCCAATAAGCTAGTTCTCCCCCACCTCCTATAAATGCTATATTGGGTAAAATAGTTTCTTGAAAACCACCTCGCAAAATCACATTGGCACTAAATCTCTCTGGATGATTTTCTAGTTCCATTAAAATCTGATCTTGGGTAAATTTGAGATCCAGTGCTTTTACCTCATAAACATCGCCCTGCAATTCTATTCTTTCTCTTTTGTCATCTATTAAATAAAACAAGTTAATATCTCTACCACCGGCCTGTACCTTATAATGCGCTTCTAATCCTTTGGCAGTTACTGTAACAGCTTTCTGTGAGAACCCTTCTAACAATTCTTTTTTTACTACAGAATGATAGGCTTGTTTTAAAATGGAATTATCTGGTATTAACACCAATACCCCATAATCTGCAAATAAATGATTCACCAATTCCAAGGTGGCTAACTGAATGATTCTACCTTCTTGATAACATTGCTTGAATAGCTGGGTAAGTTCAGGTCCATGATTTAAAACCCCTACCTGACCTTCAATAGATTGAATCAATTCAATAAATGCATTGTCAACTTTCATTCTTCCTACAGCTCCAGTTTGTTTTGTATGCCACTGTAAAGCAGCACCTCCTACATTCAGAGATCCAATTTCATCCAAATCAGCGTCTTCACTTCCCATATAATACACTGGAACAAAATTGTATTCAGGCATTTCAGCGGATAAGTATTCCGCCAATTTGACTGCGTGTAATATCTTATAGATAAAATAGAGGGGGCCTGTAAAAATATTGGGCTGGTGGGCCGTGGTAATAGTAAAGGTATTATCCGCTAATAATGCTTCTAAATGCTGACTGGTTTTGGTAGACAATGCTAAACCAGCGTATTGTTCTTTTAATTGTTCTACTAATTGAGTTCTGGGAGTTGCAAACTGCTTTCTGGCTGTTATAGCATCTTTGATTCCATCTAAATTAGGAAGATGTTGGTAAAATGGCCTAAGGGTATCAGCTCCTGAAAGATAATCTGAGACAATTTTAGAAAAGTATCCTGTGCTATGGTAAGACAAACTGAATTGGTCAAAATTGCTCATAGGGAATAAAAATACAATTTACTGTAAACAAAACCTTTCATTCTTACAATTTCTAAATAGAATGGTTCATTTACTTCAAACTATGGGCCAATAATCCAAATGGCTGTTTTATCTGCCAGCCAATCATTAATCAAACCTATTGGGATCAAATGGACCAATATCCATGCTTAAACTTTGTTCATTGATGATTTCATCCACCAATTTTCCCGTACCCGCTCCCAAACTTAAACCCAACATAGAGTGTCCAGTTGCCATCACAAGATTCTTCCATTGGCGGGTCTTTCCCAAATAAGGAAGACCATCTGCAGAACAAGGACGGTAGCCCCACCAGATCTTATCCATACTTGGCATTGCCACATCAAATTCTGGATAAAACCGTTTTACAGCAGCTAATAATCCTTCTACCCTTTCTAATCTAGGAGGGGTTCTGGTGCTTGTAATTTCCATGGTCCCTCCAAAACGGATCTTGTTTCCATCCATGGGGGTAAGTGCAGCCCTACCTTCTAAAAGTACAGCTGGGTGATTAATCTTATATGGCGAATCTTCTAGTGTTACCGAATAACCCCTTCCAGGCATTAAAGGAATTTTCACTTTTAATTTTGCTGCCAATTCTCTTGACCAAGAACCTGTAGCCATTACAACAGCATCTGAATCAAAAGCAGTGTCACCTGCCAATACCTTGGTAATTTTACCGGCAGATTGTTCAAAACCAGTGACCTCAGTATTTTTAACTATCTGAACACCTACATTTTGTAGATGTGCCAATAATTGCTTCATTAATTTATTGGGATAAAGATGTGCATCACATTTAAAATGAATAGCACCTTTAGCTATAATCCTTGCCTGTGGCTCCAAAGCCTGCAATTGATCATAGTCCAGTAACTCCGTATCTAATAATCCAAGTTCATGTGCTTTAGCTACGGTATGATGCGCGTGTTCAGCACCTTTATCCGTTTGAAAAATTTCTAATAGTCCCTTTTGTTCTAATGCAAAATTGAATTGCGGAAGACTTGACATGTCTTCATACATTTTCTTACTCAAGATGGCAACATCTCTTAAAGGTACTGCCGCATTTTCAACATGTTCTTCTGTGGCAGAGCGCATAAATTTTAATCCCCAATCCATGAGCCCAAGGTCAAATCTGGGTTGTACATAAAAAGGACTTTTTGAATTCCACATCCATTTTAATCCCTGTAACACAATACCTGGTGTTGCCAAAGGAATAAAATGACTGGGACAAACGTATCCTGCATTGCCATAAGAACAGTTATCAGTGATATCCGTTTTGTCAATCACCGTTACTTGATGTCCACTTTTTTGCAAATAATAAGCACTACTTAATCCAATAACACCTCCTCCAATAATAACCACTCTCATGTTCTGTATTTTATAATGTAAATGTCGTATTTACTATTTAGAATTGACTAGATCACTTGAAATCCAAATGCATAGGGATCATCCTGAATGTCTATATTAATCTGATTGTATCCATAGATTCTTGCCCAACCTTCTATACTTGGGCGCATAGCAGGTTTTCCATCAACAAAAGTTTCCTCTTCTATCCTACCATTGAATTTTGAACCAATAATACTCTCATGAATAAATATGTCTCCTTTCTTTAATAATCCCTTGGTGTACCATTGGGCCATTCTGGCCGATGTACCCGTTCCGCAAGGCGATCTATCAATGGCTTTGTCTCCATAGAATACCGCATTTCTAGCAGTTGAATTTGAGTCTATCACGGCTCCTGTCCATAAGATATGTGAGCAACCGTTAATAGTAGGATTTTCCGGATGTACAAACTGATAATGCGCATTAATATTATTTCTCAAATTAGCAGCCCAACCAATTAATTGAGATGCGGTATGGTGTTCTAGCCCTTTAAAATTTTCTTGCACATCTACAATAGCATAGAAATTTCCTCCATAAGCCACATCAATTGTAAGTTCTCCCAAACCCTCACAATGTGCCTTAATTTGACTTGCCGCTAAATAAGCAGGAACATTGGTCAATTTAACAGATTTGACTTTCCCATCTTCTTGTTCATAAGAAACCAAGACCAATCCAGCTGGGGTTTCCATACGCACTTTTCCGTGTACATGCGGTTTAACCAATCCTTCCTCTATGGCAATAGTAATGGTACCAATAGTACCGTGACCGCACATGGGTAAACAACCACTGGTTTCAATAAACAAAACAGCTACGTCATTAGCAGGATCATGTGGGGGATACAAAATGCTTCCGCTCATCATATCATGGCCACGGGGCTCAAACATTAGACCCTTTCTAATCCAGTCAAATTCTTTTAAAAAATGTTGTCTTTTCTCGCTCATATTGGCACCATCTAAAGCTGGACCACCAGCAGCTACCACCCTAACGGGATTGCCACAGGTATGCGCGTCAATACAAAAAAAGTTATGACCCGGTTTGGTTTTATAGGGATGATAAGGAATAGTGATGGGCAATTGAGCCATGTTGAATATTATTGAATTTACAATAGAACCTACTTACATTTGTCTTGAGCCAAAATAACGATTGCTTTATGGAACAATACGGAAAGATATTGCTTATTGCCATGCCAGTTTTTCTTCTATTAGTACTTTTTGAAAAATGGTGGGGTTGGTCAAAAGGACAAGACACTGTTCGCAATATGGACATGATTTCTTCACTTAGTTCAGGCGTCACCAATGTTACTAAAGATGTCTTAGGATTGAGCATTACTATCATTAGTTATGGATGGATGGTTGATCATTTAGCTATTGTTCAAGTATCTTCTAGATTTTGGTGTTATGTCATTGCCTTTATGGCCTTAGATTTAACTGGATATTTGGTACATAGAATTGACCATGAATACAATTTTTTTTGGAATGCACATATCATTCACCACAGTAGTGAAGAATATAATCTAGCCTGTGCATTAAGACAAAGTATCTCTTCCTTTTTTAGGGTCTTTACTATCTTTCTTTTACCCGCTGCGCTTTTGGGCGTACCAGCAACAGTGATTGGGGTAGTGGCCCCTTTGCATCTATTTGCCCAATTCTGGTATCATACCCGTCATATTGGAAAAATGGGCATTTTAGAAAAAATCATTGTTACTCCTTCACACCACCGTGTTCACCACGCCATTAATCCAGAATATTTAGACAAAAACTATGGTCAAATTTTTATTTTCTGGGACAAATGGTTTGGTACTTTTCAAGAAGAATTACCCCATGTTCCAGCAGTTTATGGTATTACCAGACCTGCCAAAACTTGGAACCCCATCAAGATTAATTTCATGCACATGGCACTTTTAGTCAAAGACGCTTGGAGAACACAAAATTGGAAAGACAAGTTCCGAATCTGGATTATGCCAACAGGTTGGCGCCCCAGTGATGTAGCTGAAAAATATCCCGTTTTCAAAATTGAAGACCCCTACCATTTTGAAAAATACGATACTAAAAATAGTACGGCTTTTAGTGTTTGGATCTGGTTTCAATTATTTATGCTACTTGGTCTTGTCTCCTATCTCTTTGGCAATATTGCTAGTATTGGTAGCCCTGGAATATTTATCTATGGTGCTTTTATTTATCTATTTGTTTATAGTTATACTGAACAAATGGATCAATCAAAACAAGCTTGGATTTGGGATCTACTCAAAACTATCATTGGTTTTACCATTTTATTTCAAACGGGTGATTGGTTTGGAGCAAAGTCTATTTTGCCTCAAATACCTTATATCATTGGCATTTATTTGATCTGCTCTAGTATTGCCTGTTGGTACTTTAGTATTACAGAAGGCAAACAGCTTGTCAGCAAAGTTTCCGTATAGTTTCAAAGAGCTATTAAAAATTACAACTGATACTTGCCATCTACCATGCGCAAAATGCCCAATGGATTTTCATCCTTTAAGGCTGCAGGTAATAGATTTGCTGGACAATTTTGAAAACTGACTGGTCTTACCCATCTTTTAACCGCATTAATTCCTACTGCAGTAAACCTTCCATCAGTGGAAGCTGGAAAAGGACCACCATGTACCATGCTGGGGCAAACTTCTACTCCTGTAGGTACACCATTAAACAAAACCCTACCTGCTAAATAAGGTGCCAGCTCTATCAAATCTGAATATTGTTCAAAATCCTGATCAGTACCCATTAATGTGGTAGTCAATTGACCCGCAATTGCCTGCCAAGCGGTTTTCAATTCTGCAAGGTCTTTACACTGAACCACCAACGCATAGGGACCAAACACTTCTTCATGAAGCAAAGGATTCTGTATGAAGGATTCTCCAGAAACCGTTGCTAGAATTGGAATAGCTTGACTATTGATGGCGGCGCTAGTATTGGCAGTTTTTTGCGCTACGCTTTCATGAGACAAAGCTTTTGTAGCTTTGTTTTCATAAGCTACTAAAATGCCTTTGTGCAACATAGTAGCTGGCGCTATTGCATTCATCTCTGCTTCAAGTTGATCAATAAACTCATTCAAAGCCTGAGATGAAATTCCTAATAAAATACCAGGATTGGTACAAAACTGACCAACCCCTAGATTAATAGAACCTGCATATTGCTTGGCAATATTTGCTGCATTTTTTGATAAAGTATCCGGTAATAATAACACAGGATTGGTACTTCCCATTTCTGAAAAAACGGGAATAGGATTTTTCCTAGCCGCTGCATAATCATATAATGCCCTACCACCAGAATAAGAACCTGTAAATCCTACCGCAGCCGTATTAGTATCCTGAACTAGCGCCTTACCCGTTTCAAAAGAATCGCTAGCCGTATGTTGAAATACATGAGCTGGCATTTGGCAAAATTCAGCGGCTTTTAAAATAGCATCAGCCACTAGTTGAGATGTTTTCAAATGGGCTGGATGTGCTTTCACCACAACCGGACATCCAGCTGCCAAAGCACTGGCAGTATCTCCACCAGCAGTTGAATAAGCATATGGAAAATTACTAGCTCCAAATACCACCACGGGGCCAATACCCACCAACATTTTACGAATATCTGGTTTGGGTGGCGTTTTATCCGCAATGGCGTGATCAATGGTTGCTTCCACCCAATGACCATCGCGCAGCATTTGAGCAAACATGCGTAATTGCATGGTGGTTCTGCCTCTTTCTCCGGTTAATCTAGCCAATGGTAGATTGGTTTCTTGCATGGTAATTTGCAATAATTCTTCACCTAATGCCTCAATTTCAAATGCAATTCTATCTAAAAAATCAGCCTTGGAACCGTCTGGCACTGCCTGAAATTTTGGAAAAGCCAGTTTGGCATTATTCAATAACAAGGCCGTTTCTGGTAAACTAGTTAAACTATTTTCTTGATTCATATTAGTTACTTAAATGCAAGTATTCGGGTAATTCAGGTCTAGCTGCAATGCCTTTGTCTATGACAGACAAGATTCGTGTTCTTTCTTCTCCTGCAAGAATTAGTCTTGGCGCTCTTACCGCTTCTGAGCCAATACCTGCTTGCTTTTCTGCCAACTTAATATATTGCACCAGTTTAGCATGAATATCCAATTCTAATAAAGGCATAAACCAGCGATAAATGGCTTTTGCTTCTTCAATATGACCGGCTTTTACCAAACGATAAATGGCTACGGTTTCTCTTGGAAAAGCACAAACCAATCCTGCAACCCAACCATCTCCACCCATGACCAAACATTCCATTGCCAGTGTATCAACCCCGCCAAGAATTTTATAACGGTCTCCAAATCTATTTTTCAAGCGGGTAACATTTGTAATATCTCTGGTAGATTCTTTAATGGCTTGAATATTCTTGGTAGCTTCTAAGTCTTCAAACATTTCAATGGTTACGTCTACTTTATAATCCACAGGATTATTGTAAATCATGATTGGCAGATCAGTGGAATCTGCAATGGTTTTAAAATAAGTTACGGTTTCACGATGGTCAGATTTATAACGCATAGGAGGCAAAATCATCAAACCAGTAGCTCCCCAAGCTTTAGCATAAGCAGCTTGTTTCAATGCTTCTTTGGTAGAACCTTCCGCAATATTCAATACCACAGGAACTTTACCTGCTACTTTTTCTACAGCAAATCTAATTAGGGTTTCTTTTTCGGCTGTTTCTAAAACACTGGCTTCACCCAATGTACCACCAAGAATAATCCCATTTACACCAGCATCTAACTGCGCTTGTAAATTCAATTCAAACAAAGGAAGATCCAATTGGTCATCACTGGTAAACTTTGTTGTCAATGCGGGAAACACCCCTTTCCAATCTATAGCCATAACTGTATTTTTTATTGATTTAATAGGACAAAACTAGTCAAGTTAGTTATCTAACCATTGACCTGAATTAGTCACTAATAATACTATTTTATCCTATTATAATTTAAATATTGAATTTATTGATTAATTTAACACCAATGAAAGTAATTCCATTTCAGATTCCCAAAACGGGTAAAGACGCTATTCGAGTGCAGGTTGAACAAATCAATCATTTGTACAATCACTTACACCAACACCCAGAGATTCAGGTAACCTTGGTAGTGGCAAGTGAAGGAACTTTGGTGGCTGGCGACTATATTGGTAGATTTCAAAAAGATGATATTTATGTGATTGGTTCTAATCAACCCCATGTTTTTAGAAATGACCCCATCTATTTTAAAGGAAGAAAAAAAGCAAGTACTATCACCTTATTTTTTGATGAAACCACCCTTGGTACCAGCTTTTGGAATTCACCCGAATTGGTCAATTTTCTACCTTTTTTCTCCATGAGTCAAGGCGGCTTTCAAGTAACTGGCAACAAAGCTACCATAGTTAGAGAGCTTTTACTTGAAATAGCCAATAGCGATGGAATAGATAAAATACTGGTCTTTATAAAACTAATACAGGCCTTAGCAGGTAAAAAAGATTTAAAACCTTTGTCTGCTATTACCAGTCAAAGAGCCATTAATGCCGTTGATGGAAGTAGGTTAAACCTGGTGTTGGAATTTAGTTTTAAGGAAAGTCATAGAGCCATTCCATTAGAAGAAGTGGCTTCAAAAGCCAATATGACTATGACAGCTTTTTGCAAATACTTTAAAACAAGAACGGGAAAAACCTATAGCGCATTTTTAAATGGCATTAGGGTGAACAATGCCTGTAAAGCCTTATTGGAATCGGATGAACCCATTGCTAATATTGGTTATCAGACGGGTTTTAATAACCTATCTAATTTCAATAGAATATTCAAGTCAATCACAGGAACAACTCCTAAAGCCTATAGATCTATTAATTAAGCTCCTACTACTTCACCTTCCAAATCGTAGTCATAAGCCTTGGTTATTTTCACCTGTACAAATTCACCAATGGCTAATTTCTTAGAAGAGTGAACCACTACTTCATTATCAACTTCCACTGAATCAAATTCGGTTCTACCCAAGTACCTGCCCGCTTCTTTTTTATCAATTAAAACCTTGAATACCTGTCCTATTTTTTCTTGGTTTTTCTCATAGGAGATTTCTTGTTGCACTTCCATCACTTCTTGTGCGCGTAATTGCTTGGTCTCATCCGGAACATCATCTACTAAATCATAGGCACTGGTATTTTCCTCGTGGCTATAATTGAAGATCCCCACCCTATCAAAACGGTGTTCTTGTAAAAACGCTTTCAGTTCTTCAATATCTTCTTCCGTTTCACCAGGAAAGCCAGCAATTAACGTAGTGCGCAAACAAATGCCGGGAACTTTTTCACGGATGGTACGGATGAGATCCGTCATTTCTTCCCTAGTAATATTACGCTTCATGGCTTTGAGCATATTATTACTGGCGTGTTGCAATGGCATGTCTAGGTACTTGCAAATATTATCGCGCTGAGCCATTACGTCTAAGATCTCTAAAGGAAATTTGCTTGGATAAGCATAGTGCAAGCGAATCCATTCCAATCCCTTGATATCGGCCAAAGCATGTAATAATTTAGGCAGCTCTCTTTGCTTATAAATATCTAAACCATAATAGGTTAATTCTTGAGCTATCAGCATAATTTCCTTGACCCCTTTTTTGACTAAGGACTCTGCTTCTGCTACAAGGTCTTCAATGGTTCTACTCACGTGTTTTCCGCGCATCAGTGGAATGGCACAGAAGGAACAGGTTCTATTACAACCTTCGCTAATTTTTAAATAGGCATAGTGTTTGGGTGTACTCAATAAACGTTCACCTAGCAATTCAGCTTTATAATCAACGTCAAATTGCTTTAACATTTGGGGCAATTCTAGTGTACCAAACCAAGCATCAACTTCTGGCATTTCTGATTCCAAATCTGCCCTATAGCGTTCACTCAAACAGCCAGTCACATATACTTTATCTAGCTTACCCCTTCTTTTTAGTTCTAATTGATCTAGAATGGTATTAACGCTTTCTTCCTTGGCTTTATCAATAAAACCACAGGTGTTTACCACTACTATATTATGGTCTAGTTTCTTGTTCTCATGAACCACAGAAATATCATTGGCCATTAGCTGACCACTCAATACTTCACTATCTACTAAGTTCTTGCTGCAACCAAGGGTAATGATATTAACCTTGTCTTTTTGTAATGTCTTTGATTTCATAAAGTGGCAAAACTACGAATAAGCTGCCAAGGCAGATGCAAGACCTCATTTTTCTAAGAAATCCGCTCTATTTATTTTAAATAGATTCAAGATTTTACCATGGGAAATATAGGTTCCATCTAATTGATAACCATAGTTATAGAGCAGTTTTTCAGAAGCAATATTTTCAGGATCTGTAATGGCAAAAAGGGACAAATGTTGGGTCCTTTCAAAAAAAATAGCGGTTCCAAATTTTACCAATTCGGCCCCGTACCCTTTTCCCCAAGCCTCTGGAATCAGTCCATAACCAATATGATAATCCGCTTCGCCGTCTAAATATAATAGCGAAAATGTACCCACAAATTTACCTGAAGCCTTTTCTGAAACGTGCATTCTCCCATATGGAAAGCCCTCTAGATAAAGGTCTAAATTCTCTAACAAAAAAGCATCACTTTCTGGTCTGGATTTAACAGGGCGAATATATTTTACTACCTGTTCATTACCATTGAATGCAAAACAATCATCTCCATCGGAAGAACTAAATTGTCTGACAATGAGCCTTTCTGTTTCAAAGGGTTCCATAAGCTATTTGTGAATCTCACTAGAGAAATGGAATTGAATATCTGGATTGTTAGTGATTTCAGTGTTTAAGAACCACTCACTTTGAGCCAAATAAACCGGGTGTCCATCTTTGTCTTCAGCTGAATTCTGTTGTTTAAAACGCAAGAAATCATCCAACTTCTTTTGGTCTTTACTTGTTAACCAACAGGCTTTATAATAAGGCAGGGTTCTAAACTCACAAGCGGCACCATATTCTTGTAATAAACGGTATTGAATCACTTCAAACTGAAGCTCACCCACACAACCAATGATTTTTTTATTACCCCCAAATTGGGTAAAAAGCTGTGCCACCCCCTCGTCCGTTAATTGGCTTACTCCTTTTTCTAATTGCTTGGTTTTCATAGGATCTTTATTCACCAATTCTTTAAAAATTTCTGGTGAAAAAGTTGGAATTCCAACAAAATAAAAGTCTTCGCCTTCAGTGAGTGTATCTCCAATTTTAAAGTTCCCAGTATCAAATAAACCCACTACGTCTCCAGCAAAAGCGTCTTCAATCACGTCTTTGCTTCTGGCCATAAAAGAATAAGGATTACTAAAACGCATGTCCTTATCTAGGCGCACATGGTGAAAATATTTATTGCGCTCAAACTTACCACTACAAACACGCATAAAGGCAATTCTATCGCGGTGTTTAGGGTCAAGGTTGGCGTGGATTTTAAAGATGAATCCACTGAATTTATCTTCTTCTGCAGCTATTGTTCTTACAGATGTTTCCCTGCTTTTTGGAACAGGAGCAATGCGAATAAAAGTGTCCAACATTTCCTTCACACCAAAATTATTCACGGCTGATCCAAAAAATACGGGAGCAATTTTTCCATCCAAATAATCAGCGGCCTTTAATTCTCCATAAACGCCATCTATTAGTTCTACATCTTCTCTTAATTGTTCCGCATCACGGTCACCAACTTTGGCATCTAATTCTTTATCTGCCAAATTACTAATGGCAATTACGTCTTCATCATCTGCCTTGGTGCTAGCAGTAAATAATCTAAGATTTTTATCATGCAAATTATAGACTCCTTTGAATTCCTTACCGCTATTAATAGGCCAGGTCATAGGATGTAAAGAAATTTTCAATTCATTTTCAATTTCTTCCAGTAAGTCAAATCGGTTTTTTCCGTCTCGGTCCATTTTATTGATGAACACAATCACGGGTGTATCGCGCATGCGACAAACTTCCATTAACCTCCTTGTTTGTGCCTCTACCCCATTAACTGAGTCAATGACTAAGATTACGCTATCCACGGCAGTAAGGGTTCTATAAGTATCTTCCGCAAAATCCTTGTGACCAGGTGTGTCTAAGAGATTAATAGAAATGCCTTGGTATTCAAAAGTCATTACAGAAGTGGCCACAGAGATCCCACGCTGGCGTTCAATTTCCATGAAATCACTGGTGGCGTGTTTCTTAATCTTATTGCTTTTTACGGCACCTGCCACTTGTATAGCTCCACCAAACAACAAGAACTTCTCTGTTAAGGTAGTTTTACCCGCATCCGGGTGGGATATAATGGCAAAGGTTTTTCTTCTACTAATTTCTTTCTCGTATTTCATAACTAGACATTCTACCCGTTAGACTTCTTGCACATACAGGTTAGTTTTCAAGGCCGCAAAGGTAAGGTTTGGCAACGGTTTTTAGTAGCTGATCTGTTGATGGCTTGTTTTTCCATTGTCTAAGCGGACCATAAAGATTTTGCCATATTCATTTTCACTTAAATTGGGATAATTGGAATTTCCTGTTAACAG
>NCHJ01000076.1 GCA_002256765.1 Bacteroidetes bacterium 24-39-8 | reverse complement strand
CAACCCAAAACCTTTGAAGCATTGGGTCAAAACCAAGGGTTGGCTATTTATAAAACCACACTTATTGGGCACAAATCTGGGAAGTTGAAAATTTGGGAACCACATGATTATGCGCTTGTTTTTTTGAATGGAAAATTTGTTGATACAGTGTATAGAGACGGAGGAAATTGGGAAGTAAACCTGCCAAAATCCGAGGTAAAAAATCCGGTGTTAGAAATTGTGATGGAAGGAATGGGGCATATTAATTTTGCTCAGTTTATGCATGATAGAAAAGGGATTACTGATAGGGTTACACTCAATGGTATGACCCTCATGAATTGGCAAACCACTTTGCTTCCCATGGATGAAGCATTTATGGCCAAGCATCCTCCTGTTGCTGTTGCAAAACCAATCAAGGATAAACTATGTAATTTTTATAAAGCATCATTTCAATTAACTGAACTCGGTGACACTTATTTTGACCTATCAAAATATAGTAAGGGTATGATCTATGTGAATGGTCATAACTTAGGCAGGTATTGGAATATTGGGCCTCAACAAAAAATCTTTTGTCCTGCACAATGGTTGAAAAAAGGGAACAATGAGATTCTTGTTATTGACTTATTACAAACATCGGCTGCGCCAGTATCTGCTGGGGCTACTTTAGAGTAAAAATTTAACAGCACTATGAAACAATTCTTTTTTGCAGTCTTGCTCTTGATGAGTAGCCAAGTTCTTTTGGCTCAGGAACCTGCTATTATTCCCAAACCGGTATCTCTGAAAATGCAATCAGGGGTATTTGTTCTAGACGCTTCAACAAGTATTATAGCAGATCAGAAACAAGCATCGCTGAAACCTGTAATTGATTTTTTACGCAATTCAATCAAACATATAACCGGATTTGCTTTGCCAGTTTCAACTGCAGGAAAAACTATTGTGCTGCAGCTGAAAAAGCTTGATGAAATTGGTGAGGAAGGATATTTGATGCAGGTACAAACCAATAGTATTACTATTCAAGCCAATACTAATGCGGGTTTGATTTATGGCATTCAGTCTTTATTACAAACCCTTCCTGCTATAAGAACCAATACTGTTTTGCAAATACCTTGTATGCAAATCAAGGACTATCCTAGGTTTCAATATAGGGGTATGCATTTAGACGTAAGCCGACATTTCTTTGGTCCTGATCTTGTTAAACAATACATTGATTTATTGGCTTCTTACAAAATGAATAGGTTTCATTGGCATTTGGTGGATGATCAAGGTTGGCGTTTAGAAATTAAAAAATATCCATTGTTAACACAGGTTGGCGCTTGGCGTGTAGATTATACTGATCAAGTTTGGGGTAATCGCCCACAGGCTAAAGCTGGAGAGTCCGCTACTTATGGGGGTTATTATACTCAAGAACAGGTCAAAGAAATTATTGCATATGCCGCTCAAAGAAATGTAACTATTGTGCCTGAGATTGAGATGCCTGGACACGTAGCATCAGGTATAGCGGCATATCCCTTGCTTAGTTGTAACAAGCAATTTCAATTGCCCATGACTGGAGGCAATTACACTAATATATCTTCTAATTATTGCGCGGGCAACGATTCTGTCTATCAGTTTATTGACAATGTTTTGGATGAAGTGGTTAAACTATTTCCATCAACCTATATTCATTTGGGTGGGGATGAAGTTGACAAAGAACCTTGGAAAAAATGTACCGTTTGTCAATCAAAAATTAAGCAAGAACACCTTAAAGACGAGAATGGTTTACAGAGCTATTTTATGACTAAGGTGGAAACAATGCTCAAGAAAAGGAATAGGAAAATGATTGGTTGGGATGAGATTTTAGAAGGTGGATTAGCACCAGACGCTACCGTGATGAGTTGGAGAGGGGAAGCAGGTGGAATTGAAGCTGCTAAAATGAAACACCAAGTTGTGATGACACCTGGTAAACCCGTTTATTTTGACCATTATCAAGCTGGTCCAGAAGGCGAGCCTATAGCTATTGGTGGAATGAATACGTTGAAAATGGTTTATGACTATGAACCCATACCCAAAGAACTTTCTAGCTCAGAAGCAGCATATGTAATGGGAGCACAGGCCAATCTTTGGACAGAATTTATTACAACAGCATCTCAAGTGCAGTATATGGTACTACCAAGGATGTTGGCATTGTCTGAAGTATTGTGGACACCCAAAACCTCCAAGAACTGGGATGGGTTTAATCAACGCTTGCCCCAACATTTTAAAGGATTTGGTGAACGTGGTTTGAATTATAGTGCTGGTAATTTTGCAGTTGACATTAAGCCTTATGCAGAAAACGGAAAACTATATGTTGCATTGAGTACAGAAATTAAGGACGCCAAAATTTGGTATACTACCGATGGTGCTGAACCCAACTTGCAGAGTATGCTTTATACCGGTCCTATTGCCGTTCAATCTACACAATGGATCAAAGCCAAGCTCTCGGTGAATAATAGTATGAAGGGTTTGCAAGCTGCTAAGCAATATTTTTCTATGCATCAAGCTGTAGGGAAAACGGTTGTATACACAAAGCCTTATAGCAAATATTATCCTGCCGCAGGACCCAATACTTTAACTGATGGCGTAAGAGGTACCGATGCTATTGGAAAGAACTGGCATGGATTCACTGACGGTGATCTGGTTGCAACTATTGATTTGGGTGAGTCCAAAACCATTCATTCCATTGCGCTTGGTTGTTTGCAACATTATAAGGATTGGATCTTTTTGCCATCGGCAGTTCAATTTGAAATTTCAACTGATGGCATCAATTATACTTTGTTGGGTAATATTCCAAGCCCGGTATCAATAGAAGAAAAGTCTGTGATGCATGATTTTAAAATCAATGCTCCTTCAACACCTATTAGATTTATTAAGGTGCATGCTAAGAACAATCTTTGTCCCAAGGGACATAGCGGTGAAGGAAAACCCGGTTGGATTTTTGCAGACGAATTAGTAGTGGAATAAAATTAGAATCAGCGCATGAAATATTTTAGTCTCTTTATTTTTTGTTGTTGGCAATTGATAATTGGTTTTGCCCAAGACGCTGGTGTTCCTGTATTTGAATCGGGTAAAGAAGGGTATAAATCTTTTAGAATTCCAGCTATCATTGCTTTAAATAATAGAGAACTATTGGCTTTTTGTGAAGGAAGGGTAAATGGTGCAAGTGATTTTGGAAATATTGATTTGGTACTGAAACGCAGTAAGGATAAAGGGAAGTCTTGGTCTGCTTTGAAAATAGTAGTAGACAATGACAATATGCAAATCAGCAATCCTGCCCCGGTGTTGGATTTACTTGATCCTGAATATCCCAAAGGAAGAATATTACTGTTTTACAATACAGGTGATAACCATGAATCCGAAGTATTAAAGGGCAATGGAAGCAAATATTGTTGGTATATAAGTTCCGTAGACGGAGGACATACTTGGTCAGAACCCATAGACATTACTTTGCAAGCACATCGGCCCAACAGGCCAAGTATTGATCCTGCTTTTAATTTTAAAGAAGGCTGGCGTTATCACGCCAATACACCTGGTCATGTTACACAATTCAACGATGGTAAATACAAGGGTAGAATTTTTATAGCGGCCAATCATAGTGCAGGCCCCATTCAGAAAAATGCGGGTCAATATGAAGCGCATGGATATTATTCTGATGACCATGGCAAAACATTTCAAATTTCTAAAAGCATTGGCTTACCTGGTTCCAACGAATCTACTGCTGCTGTTTTATCTAATGATAGACTAATCATGAATAGCAGAAACCAAGCTGGAACTATTAAGGCAAGAATAGTAGCTTATAGTAGTGATGGAGGATCTTCTTGGGATACTGCTTTTTATGACAAACAACTACCTGATCCAGTTTGCGAAGGTTCTATAGTAGAACTGGGTAAACAGAGGGGCAAACAAGTGCTTGCTTTTTGTAATGCTGCAGATACCCTGCAACGAAACCACTTAACCCTCAGAATTAGCTTTGACGAGGGAAAAACTTGGCCACAAATATTTCCAATTTATCAGGGCGAAGCTCCATCAAAAAAGGGGTTTGATTTTGCAGCCTATTCTGATATAGTAAAAATTGATAAGCATAGCATTGGTGTACTCTATGAAAAAGACAATTATGCTAGTGTCAATTTTGTAATCAAAGAATGGAAATAATTAAACTGTTTTACCAACTTTATATCCACTGACAGCATAATATAGTATGTACAAATAAGCAGGAACCATGCATACCATAAATGACATAGAATTGCTCAAGATTTCTTTGTCTTTTAAAGTTGTATATAATAATGGAATTATTGCTCCGCCTGCAATACCTGTGATTAGTAAAGCTGAACCAGTTTTGGTAAATCTTCCCAATCCACTAATGGCCAATGGAAAAATAGCAGGCCACATAAGCGCATTAGATAGACCTAATAAGGCAATAAAACTAATTGCTAAATATCCAGTTGTTGCAAATGCTAATAAACTAAAAACTATTCCTGATACAGCAGAAATGGCCAATGCTTTTTGTTGCGTCAAATGTTTTGGAATAGTAAATATGCCAATGATATAACCCAATAGCATGGAAAAGAGTGTGAAGGTTGTAAAGTACTTTGTTTCATCTAAGGGCATGCCCATTTCTCTACCGTAAGCACCAATAGCATCGCCTGCCATCACTTCTGCTCCTACATATAAAAACAAACAGAGTACCCCTAATAATAAGTGTGGGAATGCAAATACAGAATGTTTTTCAATTGCTGACTTATCTGTTACATCTTCTTTGTCAGTATCAATTTCCGGCAGTGCCGATTTTTTAATCATAAATGCCAACAATACCAAAACAACCGCCATTACTATATATGGTGTAATTACCCTTCCTGCCAGTTCATTCAACAAACTTTCTTTTACGGCGGGATCATTGGTTTGGCCAATGGCTAATTCAATACTACCTGCGTTCTTGAGAACTAAGGCTCCCAATATAATTGGACTAAGCATGCCTGCTATCTTATTACAAATACCCATGATGCTAATTCTCTTGGCTGCACTCTCTATTGGTCCAATAATGCTGATATAAGGATTGCTGGCAGTTTGTAACAGCGCCAAACCCATACCTTGAATAAACAGGCCTGTTAGGAATAGTCCAAAGCTTCTAGAATTTGCGGCAGGTACAAATACAATAGAGCCAACGGCCATGACCAAGAGGCCCAAGGACATTCCATTTTTAAAACCTGTTTTTTTCAGAATCATGGATGAGGGGATGGCTAAGAAAAAATATGCCATATAAAATGCAAAAGTGACAAAGAAAGCCTGAATATCATTGTTCAGTTGGCAGGCTAATTTTAAAAATGGGATTAGGGTTCCATTTAACCAAGTAACAAATCCAAAGACAAAGAATAAAATGCCAATGATAATGATAGCGTATTGATTTTCTTTTTTTGCAGATTGCATATTTGATTGGGTTAGAGTATTAAATTACTACTTATCAATCAATTCACACAGAACAAACGTTTGCGCATTCGGCTTTTCAGTGTATTTGCCAAATAGGAAAGAGGGAAGCAATATGTTTTATTATTCATATTGCTTCCCTCTTCTAAGTATAAATATTGAGTTTATTTGATTTTAAATTGTTTTAAAATCAATTCTAAAGGACAAAATTTTGTAAAACTAGATTGCAGTAGGTTGACTCCAACAAATACGCCAAGCCAAAGCCATTGAATATTTACATTAAAGGCTAGTACAATGCTAATTAATACCATACTGCCTGCAACTGCTCTTACTATTCTTTCTTTCATGATTTTGTTTTTAAGATGAATAACTTGATGTTTCTACGGGTACTATAAATGCTCTTATTGGAAATTTAGTTGGATGTGTTTCATTGTGTTCCTGAACCAATGTCATGCCTTTTCTTGCATTGGCATCAGAAGTGAAACTGAAAATCATTTCAGAATCAAACTGTTCATCGCCATGGGCAAACCATTCCTCTAATGGATTCTGTTCTTGGTTGTCTTTAAAACCAACCACATCTGTACTACTAAAAGCATTAATATTTGCTTGTTTAAACAGCTGATATACTGTTTTGCGTGATTCCTTAACGCAGGTTACTATAAAGAATTTCATATTGTTTGTTTTATTTTTTTACTGGATATTTTTTGCGCATCATTTTAAAATAGAGCAAGGGAACTACCAATAGTGTCAAGAAGGTAGAAGTAATAGTGCCTCCCATTAAAGAGATAGCTAATCCTTGGAATATGGGATCAAATAAGATAATCACGGCACCAAGTACAACTGCTCCTGCTGTTAAAAGAATGGGAGTTGTTCTAACAGCTCCTGCTTCAATAATGGCTTGCTTTAAAGGCACCCCTTCGTCAAGCCTTATATTGATAAAGTCAATTAACAATACCGAGTTTCGGACCATTACTCCGGCCAATGCTATAAACCCAATCATAGAGGTTGCTGTAAAATAGGCACCCATCATCCAATGCCCCAAAATAATTCCAATTAATGAAAGTGGAATAGCGGCTAACATGACTAATGGAACCAAGAAATTCTGAAACCAGCCTACTATTAGAATATAAATCATCAAGATTACTACGGCAAAAGCAATACCCAAATCTCTAAATACCTCATAGGTAATTTGCCATTCTCCATCCCATTTCAAAGAGAAATTATCTTCCAATTCAGGTTGATGCGTGTACTCTTCTTTTATACTATATCCTTTAGGTACTACCAAGGTTCCTAAACTATCTGAAATATTTGAAATGGCATAGGAAGGGCTTTCTAGTTTACCCGCCATATCTGCAAGTACGTACACTACTTCTTTTTGATTTTTCCGATAGATACTTTTTTGCTTAATCTGTCTATTAACAATGACCAAGTCTCTTACAGGAACTGCATTTCCTTGAGCGCCAATGATCTTCAGGTCTAGTAAGTCTTCCATACTTGACTTATCCATATCAGTCAATTGTAACTTAATAGCAGTTTGATGAAATCCATTGGGTTGGTAAACATTACCTGTATTCATACCACTTAGTGCACCATTGATAGTAGCTGCTATTTGGGCTGTAGCAATTCCATGATGCATGGCTTTTTCTTTGTCTACTTCTAAGTGAAATTCTGGTTGATCATCTTCAACCATCCAATCTGTATCTACCACATCTGCTGTTTTGGCAAATCGCTCTTTAACCTGCTTTGCTATTTTTATTTGTTCTGCATAATCTGGTCCGTAAATTTCTGCAACAAGTGTAGATAATACAGGAGGACCTGGTGGAACTTCTACAATTTTTACATTTGCATGGTATTTCTTTGCAATGGCTTGAATGGGTTCACGCATCTCTTTGGCAATGGCATGACTCTGAATCTTTCTTTCTTCTTTATCTACCAAGTTTACTTGAATATCGGCCATATTCTCGCTTCTTCTCAAGTCATAATGCCTAACCAATCCATTAAAGCTGATTGGTGCTGAAATGCCTATATAGGCTTGGTAATTCATGACCATGGATTGTCTAGAAACATAGTCTGCAATATCTCTTGTTACTGCTTGGGTTTTTTCTAACGTAGTTCCTTCTGGCATGTCAATGACTACTTGAAACTCATTTTTATTATCAAAGGGTAACATTTTTACTGCTACTGTTTTGGTATAAAAAAGAAGCATAGAACCAACCAAGACTACTACAATACTTAAAATGAATGTCCAGCGTTTCCACCTTGTTTCTAGCATAGGTTGAATAAAGGCAAGATAGATTTTGTATATACCGGTAGATTCAAGTGTATGTGGTTTGCTTTCTTCATGATTTAATCCATGAGATTCTTTCTCCCTTAAAAAGATATAACCTAGGTAGGGTGTTAAAGTAAGGGCAACAATCAATGAAAGCATCATGGCAATAGAAGCTCCTATTGGCATTGGGCTCATATATGGTCCCATCATTCCTGAAACAAAAGCCATTGGCAAGACTGCCGCAACAACTGTAAATGTTGCTAGAATAGTTGGATTACCTACCTCATTAATGGCATAAATGGCTGCCTGAAGCGGTGGCAATTTTTTCATTTTAAAATGTCGGTGCATGTTTTCAGCAATGATAATACTGTCATCCACTACAATTCCTGTGATAAATACCAATGCAAATAGGGTAATCCTATTTAAGGTATAATCCATGAAATAATAACTAAATAATGTTAAGGCAAAAGTTACTGGAACAGATAGAAAAACTACTAATCCACCACGCCATCCCATGGCTAACATAACAAATAAGGTAACTACTACAATTGAAATAAACAAGTGAAATAAAAGCTCGGAAACCTTTGCTGATGCTGTTTCTCCATAGTTTCTTGTGGTGGTTACTTGTACTTCATTTGGAATCAAATCTTTTTTCAGATGAGCTACCTTATTGATAATCTCTTCTGATAATTTCATTGCATCAGCACCCTTTTTCTTGGCTACTGAAATGGTAATTGCGGGGTAATTTGCAGGATGAGATTTCAAGTCACTAGTACTAGCTTTTCCATAACCAAACAAAACGTATTGGCTAGAAGTTTCTGGTCCTTCCTCAACAACCGAAATTTGCTTCAAATAAACAGGTTGTTGTTGATTAATGCCCACTACTAGATTTGATACATCTTCTGCATTGGTTAAAAAGTTACCAGTTTCTACTGAATATGCTGTGTCTTTCTGTAATAAATTGCCACTTTGGAATTGAATATTTCCAGCCTGGATCATCTTACTAATAGAGAGAAAGTCAACATGGTTTTCAGCCATTTTCTGCTTGTCTAGTAATACTTTTACTTCCTTACTTCTACCTCCTAAAATATTAATATCTGAAACGTCATTGATTTTTTTGATTTCATTCCCTAATTCTTGACCAATTTGTTTTAATCGATAGTCATCATAGGTTTCACTCCATAGGGTAACGCCCAATACAGGAACGTCATCAATGGCCCTTGTTTTAATTAATGGAAGGGTAACGCCTTGTGGCATTTTATCCATATTGCGCATTAATTCACTATAGAGTTTTACAAGGGATCTTTCTACGTCTTCCCCTACTTTAAATTGAACAATGAGCATGGCTTGCCCCTTCATAGAAGTGGAATAGACATATTCTACACCTTTGATATTGGATATGAATTTTTCAATTGGCGCAGCCACTTTGGTTTCTACATCCTTGGGTTCCGCTCCAGGATATCCAATAAAGATATCTGCCATGGGAACCTGAATTTGGGGTTCTTCCTCTCTTGGAATGAGAAAGGTACTATAACCTCCAATGAGTAAAAATGCCACCATCAGTAAGATGGTTAATTTTGACTGTAAGAAGGCTTTGGCTATATTTCCTGAGAATCCGTTTTTCATGTGTTATTTGGTTTTTACTGGTGCACCATTAAATAATTTTCCTTCAGCACTACTGATATAAGATTCCTCTTTTTGCAGGCCTGTAAGCACTTCTACCATATTGCCTGTTGTTTTTCCCAATCTTACCCAGCGTAATAATGCGGTGTTATTACTACTAACTGTATATAGACCTGCTAACTGGTTTTTATAAGTGATAGCAGAAACAGGCACCATGATAGCAGTAGCTGTATTGTTTGAAGTAATTGTAGTTTTTATTGGGATAAATACATTGGCATACATACCTGAATAAAGACCTTGTTGATCAGCACTACTTAAACGAATTTTAATTAGGTATTGTCCACCAGTAAATTGAGATGATTGGTTAATTTGAACTACGGTTCCTTTAATGTTTTTTGCAATTGCTTTTATACTAATATTTGTTTCTACACCTTGATGTACCTGACTAATCAAATTTTCTGGAACTGTTGCACTTATTTGAAAAGCGCCACCTTCTTCAATGGTTAGAATTGGCATTCCAGGACTAGCCATGCTTCCAGCTTCTGCCATTTTTTGACTGACCATGCCAGAAAATGGTGCTGTAAGATTTGTATAAGCTAACATGGCACTTACTTCATTGCGCATTTGTTTAGCTGCATCCAATCTTGCTTTTGCAGAACTGTATTGTAGATTAATATTGTCTAACTCTTTGGCAGAGGCGCTTTGTTGTTTGTATAAAGCGTTAAAACGATCTTCATCTTTTTTTGCATTCTTTACGGCTGCTTCAGCTTCTGCAATCATAGCATCTGCCTGTGCCCGTTTTGCCAAAATATCTTCATTACTTATGGAAACCAATAATTGGCCTTTTGAAACACGATCACCTGGCTTTACCTTTAAATAAGTAATATATCCCATTACTCTTGTACTAATTTGAACAGTTTGGCCAGCTTCTACTTGTCCGCTCAAACTAAGACCGTTGCCACTATTACTTGTAGGAGTTGCAATGGTTACAAGAATGGCTGAATCCGTTTTATTTGAAATAGGTTCTTGCTTTTCTTTACTGGAGCAAGATGCTAGGGTCAAGGAGCCTAAAATGATAATGCTGTATAGTGTCTTTTTCATGTTTATTAGTTTTTCTATTTATTTTTTATTGGAAGCGGTCATGAATTCAATTTGGGCCAGGCTAATTTGTTTGTCATAGCTGGCCTGTATAAGTGCCAATTGTTGTTGGGCTAATTGAGTAGAAGCCATTAAAACGTCTGTGGTATTCACTAATCCCTGTTCATATCGGTTTTGTAAGATCCTCAATGATTCAGATGCTTGCTCCACTGCTTTTTCCTGTTGATTTCTTTGAAAAGAGGCGTTATTTAAGTCACGATAGGTTTTTCCTAATTCCAATTGGGCTTGGTCTTTTAGTTGTTGCAATTGGCTTGACATTTTATTTTTTTCTAAAACCTGTGTAGCAATATTGTTTTTAGTTCTATTGCCTTTGAATATATCCCAGGACAATTGAACACCCGCTAAATAAGCATTGGCTCCAAAACCTAGCATTCTACTATCATTTAGTTGATAGGATCCAAATGCATTGAGCTTGGGTAAGTAACTTTTTTTTGTAGCTGTAATATTTAAATCTGTTGCGTCAATTGCTTTTTGCATGGCCATAAAATCTGCCCTTTCCGCAGATGGGGTAGATGCCATTCCAATTTGATTAGCATTTGAAAATGGAATCTCATCTACAGCATATAGCTGGCCTGCTGCATTTCCCATTAGGAGACTCATAAAATCAGAGGCATTGCCTAGGTTTGATTTGGCTTTTGCAAGATTAGTCTCAATAGATTTTACTTGTAATTGGGCATTTAATAAGTCTGATTTTTGAAGTAAACCCTGTTTGAAACGGTTATCTGTAAAGCTTTCTACCTTTTTTGAAGTGCTCAATGCATCTTCCAATACTTTTATTGATGCGTGTATTAATCCAAGTTGTAAATAGGCTTTTTGAACTTCAAAGCAAATAGCTTCTTTGGTTCTTTGTGTTTGATATTGATACATTTCAGCTTGCTTTTCAGCGGCTTTTTTCTGATACAATAGGTCTAGGTTAATAATGGGTTGCATGACTTCTAGCTTAGTGCTGAAATCTGGTGTGCCTTTTGGATTGTTTAGTAAATCTGGGTTAAAGTCTGCTGCAGTAATACTTTTTTGTTGCAACTTAAATCCAAAAGCATTCAGCGGATTATTGGTGGTCATGGCTGTATAACTGAGTCCAACCTGTGGTAGGTATAGTGCATCAGTTTGTTTAAGTCTTGATCCAGCAATGGTTTCATCCATTTTTGCTAATTGAATGGCTCTATTTTGTTGATAGGCTTTTTCAATTGCTTCTTCCAGTTTTAAATGTTTGACTGGTTCTTGTGACTGGGTAAATCCTGCTATAGATACTAATAGAAGGCCCAGGATCAGTTTGTAAGTGGTGATTTTGTGTAACATGCATCTTCAATTTGATGCGAAAGTAATAGGCCTAGCTTGCCCCTACTGTAACAATTGTCACCCAGACATTGTAGGCTTTTCCTGATATATATCATGTTCTTGTGTAACTAACATCACAAAGCGCTTCCAAGTCTAAAATGAACTTTGTACAAGAATCAGATATATCAATTGAAACAAATATTATGAAACAATTACTCATTTTAGGCGCAGGTACAGCAGGAACCATGATGGCAAACCATTTGCATAAGCAATTGGAAAAAATGGACTGGAAAATTACCATTGTAGACGAAAGAAAGGAACACCATTATCAGCCTGGGTACCTTTTTTTACCGTTTGATATTTACACTCCTGAACAAATTATTAAACAAGTCAAAGATTTTATACCAGCAAATGTTGATCTAATTTCTGAGCAGATAAGTAAAATAGACGCAAAAGCTTCTATAGTAAAATTAGCTAATGGAACAGACTTGGCATATGATCTACTCATAATTGCTACAGGTTCAAAGATTGCTCCTGAGGAGACAGAGGGTATGTTAGGAGCCCAATGGCAAAAATCAGTTTTTGACTTTTATACTTTTGAAGGTGCGCTGGCTCTTAGAAATAAACTGCGTGAATGGGAAGGAGGAAATCTAGTGATTCATATTACAGAAATGCCCATTAAATGTCCGGTAGCTCCTTTAGAATTTGCATTTTTAGCAGACGCTTTTTTCAAAGACAAACAAATGCGTGACAAGGTGAATATTACTTATGTTACTCCTTTGAGTGGGGCTTTTACCAAACCTAGATCTACTGCAGCATTGGAACATTTGCTTGCTGAAAAAGATATTGCTATTGAAAGTGATTTTGCCATTGCAGAAATTGACAACGATGCCAAGAAAATAGTGGATTATGGAGGCAAGGAAGTTTCATTTGATTTACTAGTAACAGTGCCAACCAATAAAGGAGATGCTTTAATGGAAAGGTCTGGCCTAGGGGATGATTTGAATTTTGTGCCTACCAATAAAGAAACGCTACAATCAAAAGATTTTGCCAACATTTTTGTAATTGGGGATGCTACCAATGTGCCAGCTTCAAAAGCGGGTTCTGTAGCTCACTTTGAGGCAGAAATTCTGACAGAAAATATTTTACACTTTATAAAGGATGAACC
>NCHJ01000075.1 GCA_002256765.1 Bacteroidetes bacterium 24-39-8 | reverse complement strand
AGACAATATTTGGATCTATGCAGCCAACCTAGCTTATGGAGTAACCACTACCCGTGACCCACAAACCGCTACCACCGATGTACTCACTTATGGAGATATGGTAGACGCTGGTCAGATTCCTGGTCCACGCATTTATAGCACGGGTCCTGGTGTAGGATTCTGGTTGTATAACCTAACAAGTTTGGATCAAACCAAAAAGATTTTGGAGCAGTATAGCAAGTACTATAAAACCCAATACATTAAAATGTACTTGACAGGTAATAGACAAGCTAGACAATGGATCATCCAGGCTTCCAAAGAACAAAAACTCATGCCTACAACAGAAGGTGGTTTGGATTTTAAATTGAACATGACCCATATGCTGGATGGCTATCCTGGTATTGAACATTCGTTGCCTATTTTTCCTTTGTACAAAGACTTAACCAAGAGTTTGGCGGCTAGTAAAACAGCATTAACCCCAACCTTGATAGTGTCTTATGGTGGACCATGGGCAGAGAACTTTTATTATACCACAGAGAGCCCTTTGCATGATCCTAAGTTGAACCATTTTACCCCTTACGAAGAATTACACGCCAAAGCAGCTAGACGCGCTGGTTCCTTGGGTGGGTGGTTTACCCCAGAAGACCAGGTTTTTCCCAAACACGCTCAAGGTTTGAAGAGCTTAGTTGAACAAGACGGTTTGGTAGGAGTGGGTAGCCATGGTCAATTACAGGGTCTTGGTTATCACTGGGAAATGTGGAGCATTGGTAGTGGTGGTATGAAACCTTTAGACATGCTAAAAACGGCTACCATTCTTGGTGCAACTGCCTTGGGTTTAGACAAAGACTTGGGTAGTATTGAACCTGGTAAACTAGCCGATCTGGTGATCATGGATCAAAATCCACTGACCAATATTAGAAATACCAATACCATCAAATATGTGGTGAAAAATGGCCGCCTTTATGAAGGCAATACCCTTGACGAGATTTATCCAACACCGCGCAAGCTTGATACAGGCTCTTGGACCAAACCAGTACCTGTGGTGAACACGCCGGTGAAGCAATAATACCTGCCCGAAGGGATTAAAATCCTTTGTATGAAAATTGAGCAATACTATATTTGGTTAGCCAAATATTTTACATTCTTTCAGGAACCTGAATGCCCAATAAAGACATCCCTGTTTTTAAAATCTGAGCAGTCAATGCGGCTAATTGTAGACGCAGTATTTTCTTTTCTTCTGATGCTGCATTGCCAATAGACAATTGATTATAGAAAGTATTAAAGGTCTTGGCTAGTTCAAATACATAAATAGCAATCTTAGATGGATCATGCTCCGTAGCAGCTTCTTCTAATACCGATGGAAAAATCTCTAGTTGTTTGGCCAAGGACATTTCTAATGGAAGTAATTCTCCACCAAGAGAAGTTGTTTGCCAAGCCGCATTTTCTTGTTTGCGCAAAATACTCTTGATCCTTGCGTGCGTGTATTGAATAAAAGGTCCGGTGAATCCGTGAAAATCAATACTCTCTTCTGGATTGAAAATCATTTTCTTTTTTGGATCAACTCTAAGTAAGAAAAATTTCAAAGCCCCCAAACCAATGGTATCATAGAGTTCTACTAATTCTTCAGTAGTAAAGTCTTTTACTTTTCCAAGCTCTTCTGTTTTCTGCTGCGCGATGCTGATCATAGCGTCTACTAAATCATCTGCATCTACCACAGTACCTTCACGGCTCTTCATTTTACCAGTGGGTAATTCCACCATGCCATAGCTCAAATGAAAAATGCCATCGGCTGCGGGAATGCCCAGTTTTTGACAAATCAGTTTCAATACTCTGAAGTGATAATTCTGTTCATCGCCCACCACATATATACTTTGGTCTGCATGAAACTCTTGATTCTTGTGAACGGCTAAGCCAATGTCTTGGGTAATATAAACAGAAGTACCGTCTTTGCGTTGCACCAATTTCTCGTCTAATCCATCTGCAGTCAAGTCAATCCAAACCGAGCTGTCTTCTTTTTGATAAAATACTTTTTTCTCCAAACCAGACGCAACTAAATCCTTGCCCAATAAATAAGTATTGGACTCATAATAGGTCTTGTCAAAATCACTACCAATGCGTTTATAAGTAGTATCAAAGCCTTCATAGACCCAGCCATTCATATTGCGCCAAAGTTCCATTACTTCAGGCTTGCCGGCTTCCCAGTCCAATAACATGGCTTGAGTAGCTTTCATAATGGGGGCTTCTTTTTCTGCTACGGCAGTATCCATACCTCCATCAACTAACTCCGCTATTTCTGCTTTATATGCATCATTAAATTTGACATAATAGTCTCCCACAAAATGGTCACCCTTCATGCCCGTACTTACAGGTGTGGCTCCATTGCCGTATCGCTGCCAAGCAATCATACTTTTACAAATATGAATCCCTCTATCATTTACAATACAGGTTTTGGCAACATGATAACCATTGGCTTTTAAGATTTCAGCAATGCTCCAGCCCAAAAAATTATTGCGCAAATGCCCCAAGTGCAGGGGCTTATTGGTATTGGGAGAACTGTATTCCACCATCACTGTTTGGTTGCGTGTTGCTTGCAAACCAAAACCTTCTTTGCCCTGAACGCTTTGCAAAAAGCCCAACCAATAGGCATTGGAAATACTTAAATTTAAGAAGCCCTTGATCACATTAAAACCACTAAAGAGTTCTGGATGACCAGTCACTAATGCGGTTCCTAATTCCTGGCCCAGGGCATCGGGTGATTTTTTTAACTGCTTTACAAAAGCAAATAATACCACGGTATAATCCCCTTCAAATTCTGGTTTGGTGGCATTGACCAATACTTGTTCTATAGAGATATTTACCCCATACAATTGCTGTATTGATACTACGGTGGCTGCTTTAATTTGGGCTACTACACTATTCATCTTAACATTTTCGGAGGACAAAGCTAACAAATTAAGGCCTACCTTTGCCGCGTTAAATGCGAAAGCTGCACGAAAATATACGTAGCCTGATTCTCAGTGTAGTGGACTTCTTCTATCCGTTCTTTAGAAAGCTCATGCCTTTACAAACCTTTAGATATGCCGCTTGTGGCGGATTTAATACGGTTTTAGATATCAGCTTATTTTTTGTTTCCTATAATTTTATCTTGGAAAAAAAGCCGGTACATCTTGGCTTTTTGACCATTGGGCCGCATATTGCCGCTTTCTTAATTGGCTTTATGGTCACATTTCCCATTGGATTTTACTTGAGTAGGTATGTGGTATTTCAAGAAACATCGGTTAGAAAAGCCAAGCAATTGGCCAAGTATTTTACCGTGGTGTTTGGATGCCTGATTTTGAACTACGCTTTCTTAAAACTATTTGTAGAACTCTTTGGTTGGTATCCCACACCTAGTAAAATCTTGACCACTGTTTTTGTGGTAGCTTTTTCTTATGTGAGTCAGAAGAATTTTACTTTCCGGCCACAACAGGGGAATTAAGCAAATGACTCTTTGGTCTAATTTGTAATTGTAAAGTAGCTAGTCCTGTTTTTTCTGCGTGCACCACTTTTAATTGATGCTTTCCATTCAAAGACAATTCTACCATATGACTAGTGCCATCATCATATTGGGTATAGCTAGAAGACCAGGCATCAATGATGATTTTCCCATCTAAATAAACGCGCACCAAATCATCTGCAGTTATTGAAAGTTGATAAAGATCTTTTGGAAAATCAATGGTAGTGGCAGCAACTGTTGCAAAACTATCTGCGGGCAAACCATCTGCAATCTTGCCCCACCAGATATAATTCAAATCTTGAAGGGTATCGGTTTTTATAGGATGGGTAGTCAATAATTTTACAAATGCATCTGGGGCATTTTCTGGATGGCTCAAACTATCCCATGCATACCATTTCACCTGCCATGCATGTTTTGGTGTAAAGCCCTTCCAAGAAAAATGTTGTGTAATACCTGCGGCCATGGTTTTGCCAAATGCATCGGTGGTAGCAGCACCTTTGTATTGCAATTGAATCATGGGATTCACTGTATTGGTATCTAATCGCGCTAGCAGGCGAGAAGGCAAACTATCTGGACCCCTAGTTAAGATTTCAAAGCCTTGTAATTTGTTCAATTCCCATTCACCCTTGGGCCCCAATACTTCAAAATGGTAATAACCCAAACTATCTATTTTATTCAACCAGATTAGGGGAGACTTAAAATCATATGGCCCCCATGGCGTGATTCTAATTTGGTCAATTCCTTGCGGAAACCCTTGTGCAGGAAGGGCTTTGGCGGGTATGCTGGCCAGTCTTTTGTCTTCTTGATAGTCAAGGTCTAACAAATCTCCCTCTCGGCTGGTATCAATTTCATTGAGGCGCTGCCCCCATTTCCAAATCTCGCCCACTTGCATTTTTTTATTGCCACCAAAAGCAGAAGAGTCCGTGCCCATAATATCATACACCAATTTATTATAGCTAAACCTATTAGAAGTAATCCAATAATTTTTGCTCTCCGTATTACGCAATCTGGCATAGGCCCAATCGGCGGGTTGTTTTTCTCTAGACCAAAGTTTAATAGCAGTGCCGTCTTCTAAAAAACGATTCATGGCAATATTATTGCTCTGCCCGTGTTCTATAGCAATACCAATTCTATTTCCTACAAATACATTGTCTGAAAAATCACTGCTATAACTATAGCCGCCCCAAATGCCGTGGTCACAGCCTTCAAAGCGATTATGCAAAACTGTATTGCTACTAAAAGTTAGTTCGGCGCCATTGGTGGGAGCAAAAGAAAAATCATTTCCGTACAAGAGATTATGGTTGCATCCTCCAGTGGCTGAGTCCATAGTAGTTTGACCCGCCCAAAGAAAAAAGCCATCGCCCCCGTGCGTAACAGAATTATAGGCAAATACATTTTCATTACTCTGTTCAAAAACTAAAATGCCCGCACTGTCTTGTCCGCGTCTATAAAAGCCAAAACTACTTCCACGAACATTATAGTCTAATTGGTTATGATAAACTTGGTTAAAACTGCTGCGGTACATGCCAATGCCCAATCCTGAATTATAAGAAAAATCATTGTCATAGACTTGGGCCCTGTTGCAATTGGTCATCATCAATGCGCATTGTCCGCCAGTAACCAAATTGTCATGGATCTTGGCGCCATCACAGTTTTTGAGATAAATAGCGGCTCCATAACGCAACCATTCGTCTTTTTCATTGTGGTGAAAACTCATCCAATCACTAATATCTTCCTTGTTCCAGAGGCTATGCAATTGTTGGCGATAATTATAACTGAGGTTGCAATGTTCAATGTGGAGGCCCTGAACACTATCGGCCAGAATGGCTATTTGATACCCCTTGGCTACCAGGTTTTTGAGGGTGATATTGGTTGACCCTGGCACAATATAAATGGCCAAACCCTGCATTTGATTGGGTAGGGTGCCCAAGGGTGATCCGTCTAAAATGGCTTGAGAAAAGTCTACCGTTATATTGGATCCCTGTATGCGAATTAGGGATTTGTCTAAGGCAGAATCTGCTTTTAACTGGTATAGACCGGGCTGAATTACCGTGCTTTTTTGAATGAGCATGCCCTTTGTCAAGGGCAATTGGGCCTGGCTGACTAGGTGGAATCCTGTCAGCATTAAGGTCAAAAGGCGGAGAACCAGCTTGTTTTGCATGACTAAAAGTACGGATTTGCTAAAAAAACTGCTAAACCTTGTAGAATTTACTGTCAGGTTCTGACATTTTTGCACTTTGGCCCGGATGGCATGGTGATTGACAGTATAGCAGAGATTTCAAACAGGAATCAAAGATTAAAAAATAAGTATATGGGAAAGATTATTGGAATTGACCTAGGAACAACCAACAGTTGCGTTTCCGTTATGGAAGGTAACGAGCCTGTTGTAATTGCCAACGATGAAGGACGTAGAACAACCCCTTCCGTTGTAGCATTTTTGAAAAATGGTGAGCGTAAAGTGGGTGATCCTGCTAAGCGTCAGGCCATTACCAATCCTCAGAACACCATCAGTAGCGTTAAGCGTTTCATGGGTAGGAGGTTTGATGAAGTAACTGAAGAAATCAGCCACTGGAGCTATAAAGTTGCCAAAGGCGATAACAATACTGTTCGTGTAGCAATTGACGACCGTTTGTTTACACCTCAAGAAATCTCTGCTATGATTTTGCAGAAGATGAAAAAAACAGCGGAAGACTACCTGGGTCAGGAAGTAACAGAAGCGGTGATTACCGTTCCTGCTTATTTTAATGACGCTCAACGTCAAGCTACCAAAGAAGCTGGTGAAATTGCTGGTTTGAACGTTCGCAGAATTGTGAACGAGCCTACTGCAGCTGCATTGGCTTATGGTTTAGACAAGAAACACGCTGATCAGAAGATTGCCGTATTTGACTTAGGTGGTGGTACTTTTGATATCTCTATCCTTGAATTAGGTGATGGTGTATTTGAAGTAAAATCTACCAATGGTGATACCCACTTGGGTGGTGATGACTTTGATAAAGTAATCATGGACTGGTTGGCTGAAGAGTTCAAAAACCAAGAAGCTATTGACTTACGCAAAGACCCAATGGCCTTACAGCGTTTGAAAGAAGCTTCTGAAAAAGCAAAAGTAGAATTGAGTTCTTCTCAAGAAACTGAGATTAACCTGCCTTATATTACTGCCGTTGACGGTGTTCCAAAACACTTGGTGGTGAAATTATCACGTGCCAAATTTGAAGCATTGGCTGATAACTTATTCACTCGTTGCTTAAAGCCTTGTGAAGCTGCTTTGAACGATGCTGGTTATAGCATTTCTCAAATTGACGAAGTAATCTTAGTGGGTGGTTCTACTCGTATTCCTAAAGTACAAGAGATTGTAGAAAAATTCTTTGCTAAGAAACCTAATAAGGGTGTGAATCCTGATGAAGTGGTTGCTATTGGTGCAGGAATTCAAGGAGCGGTATTAAGCGGAGACATTAAAGACGTATTGTTATTAGACGTTACTCCTTTGGGATTGGGTATTGAAACCATGGGTGGTGTAATGACTACCATGATTACATCCAACACAACCATTCCTACCAAGAAAACAGAAGTATATTCTACTGCTAGCGATAACCAACCAGGTGTACAAATCCATGTTTTACAAGGTGAGCGCCCAATGGCCACTCAAAACAAAAGTTTGGGTATGTTTAACCTAGATGGTATTCCTCCAGCTCCACGCGGTGTTCCTCAAATTGAAGTAACTTTTGATATTGACGCCAATGGTATGATCCACGTGAGCGCTAAGGATAAAGGAACTGGAAAAGAGCAGAAGATTCGTATTGAAGCGGGTAGTGGTTTGAGCAAGGAAGAAGTGGAGAAAATGAAAGCCGAAGCAAAAGCCAACGAAGCTGCTGATAAAGAAGCTCGTGAGCGTGTTGAAAAATTGAATGCAGCTGATAGCATGATCTTCCAAACTGAGAAGCAATTCAAAGAATTTGGAGACAAGATTCCTGCAGACAAAAAAGCACCTATTGAAGCGGCTTTGGAAAAACTCAAAGAAGCGCACAAGAACCAAGACATTGCAGCCATTGATGCAGCAACTGCAGAAATGAATACTGCATGGACTGCCGCTAGCGAAGAAATCTACAAGGCGCAAGCCGAAGCAGGTGCTGGCGCTCAAGCTGGTCCTCAAGGCGGTGCACAAGCTGGTGGCGCTCAAGCTGCCGGTGAAACCGTTACAGACGCAGAATTTGAAGAAGTGAAATAAAATAAGTCAAAAGTCAAAATTCAAAAGTCAAAACTGAAGCTAAGTTTTGAATAATTGAAAAGTAAATGACTGAATCTATCAAGCGACCCCAAATTGGGGTCGCTTTTTTTGTAAGATTTTCCAGAAATTTTTTGGCTAATTTCTTGCACAAAAGACATAAATCAGTCATTTTCAATTACCTTGTTCCCATGTCAGAATTCAAGGACTTTGTCCACTCCAACAGCCCGGAGCCACATCGCGCCCGCACCAAAGCCATACTGCAATCCAAGCCAGAAATGCGCAAGCTAATAGGGAAGAACCCCTATACTTTTTTGGCCATTCTCTTTATTGTTTCCGTGCAATTATTGCTTTGTTATTGGTTGCATGACCAAAGCTGGTGGTTGGTATTTGGACTGGCATATTTGATTGGAGCTTTTGCGGATCATGCGCTCTTTGTGATGATTCATGAATGCGCGCACAAACTCATTTTTAAAAATCATTCTGCCAATAGACTGGCTGGAATCTTAGCCAATATTCCACAGGTTTTTCCTAGTAGCATTTCTTTTGAGCGCTATCATATTAAACACCATTCTTTTCAAGGTGTGATGGAACTTGACGGGGACTTGCCCAATGAGTGGGAAGCCAAGCTGATAGACAATTCCGTGATAGGAAAAATACTCTGGTTATTGTTTTATCCACTCTTTCAATTATTCCGTTTGGGCCGCTTACGCGAGATTAAACCATTTGATGGTTGGATAGCGTTTAACATGCTAGTGCAAATTGTATTTGTAGCTGCGGTTGCTTTTTTTCTGGGACCAAAATCTATAGTGTTTTTGATTGCTTCTTTCTTTTTTTCTGTGGGTTTGCATCCGCTTGGTGCACGCTGGATTCAGGAACATTATTTGTTAGAAGGTGACCAAGAAACCCATAGTTATTATGGTCCTTTAAATAGGGTTGCTTTTAATGTAGGATATCACAATGAACACCACGATTTCCCTTCTGTGCCTTGGAATAAATTGCCACAGATTAGGGCAACTGCTCCTGCTTTTTACAATACCCTCAATTACCATACTTCTTGGACCAAACTCTTTTTCCGCTTCATATTTGACAAAAACATATCGCTCTATTCTAGGGTAGTAAGAAGTGATAGGGGTAAAGTTCCTTTAACGGATCAGTCCAAACCAGATGTAGAAATAGTGGTTTAGTTCCCTTTTAATTTTAAGGAAGTTTTTTTGCGTGCTACTAACGATTGTTAGTGTGAACGATTATCTTTGGCACTCAAAACCTTGACATGCAAGAAAGAACCGTTTATATAGTCTCTGCCGTACGTACACCCATGGGTAGTTTTGGTGGATCATTAAAAGATTTTAGTGCAACCCAATTGGGTGGCATAGCCATTAAAGCCGCAGTTGAGCGCGCAGGCATTAATCCAGCTCAAGTACAGGAAGTATTCATGGGTTCTGTAATCCAAGCCAACCTTGGTCAGGCACCTGCTAGACAGGCTTCTAAATTTGCGGGGCTGCCCGATAATGTAATTGCAACAACCATTAATAAAGTATGTGCTTCTGGCATGAAAGCCATCGCGCTAGCAGCGCAATCCATTTTGTTGGGCGATGCTGAGATTATAGTAGCTGGTGGTATGGAGAGCATGAGCAATGTGCCTTTTTATTCTCCTAACATGCGTTGGGGTAATAAATACGGCAATGTGCAACTGATTGATGGCTTGGCCAAAGATGGTTTAACCGATGTGTATCACAATTATGCCATGGGTAATGCTGCCGAGCTTTGTGCCAAAGAATGTGGCATTAGCCGTGAAGACCAAGATACATTTGCCATTGAAAGTTATTCTCGTAGCCAGGCCGCTATTAAAAATGGTTGGTTTGACGCAGAGATAGTTCCCGTGCCCATTCCACAACGCAAGGGTGATCCCATTTTATTTGCCAAAGACGAAGAACCCTTTAATGTAAAGTTTGATAAGATTCCAGAACTCAAACCCGCCTTTATCAAAGACGGAACCGTAACAGCGGCCAACGCTTCTACTATGAATGATGGTGCTGCTGCGCTAGTCTTAATGAGCAAAGAAAAAGCAGATGCCATGGGTATTAAACCACTGGCCATTATTCGCAGTTTTGCAGACGCAGAACAGGCGCCTGAGTGGTTTACCACCACACCATCACTTGCTCTTCCCAAAGCCTTGGCCAAAGCGGGTTTGGAAACAAAGGATCTTGACTTTGTAGAACTCAATGAAGCTTTCTCTGTAGTGGGCATTGCCAATACCCAACAAATGAAACTAGACCCTGCCAAAGTAAACGCACACGGTGGTGCCGTTTCCATGGGCCATCCCCTGGGTTGTAGTGGTGCTAGAATCATTGTAACACTAATCAATGTCTTGAAACAACAAGGAGGTAAAATTGGTGGAGCAGCTATTTGCAACGGCGGTGGTGGTGCTTCTGCAATGGTGATTGAATTGGCGAGCTAGTTTAGAGCAAACCTTTTAGCATAATACCAAATCAGTTCTAAAGAATTGATATTAGTGAGCATGCTACCCAAAACAAAGTTTTTAAGATCTTGGTTATTATTTAATTCTTCTTTAAAAGGGGGGTAGGCTTCTATGCGCATGATGGCTGCGGCCAATAAAGCACTGCTTGTTCTATCTTTTCCAAAAGATGGATAATTGTCAGAAATATTTAAATTACTACAAATACAGGATATATTTGGGCTATAAGTTTCCCCTTCATTTTTGGTACAACTAATCAAAACAACCACCAAACATAAAATGAGTAAGTACTTCATGTGTCTTATTTTCAGATTACTAAAATTACAAATAGGTTTCTTAATATTCCCCAGTGTTTTCACCCTATTTTTGATACTTCAATAAGCTTAGATGTATTCCATTCAAATTGTTCCAGCAACCATAGATGACGCAGCCCTAATTGCACAAATTAGTAGGGAAACTTTTTATGATACTTATGCGGCGGACAATACCAAGGAAGACATGGATCTCTACCTGTCTACCAAGTTTGCTGATGAACAAATAGAAGCTGAATTAAAAGACCCTTTGAATTTGTTTTTGTTGGCCTATGTGGGTGATGCGATTGCGGGTTATGTAAAGCTCAAAGACAGTACCCACGCAAGTTTGGGAACTGATCCAGCAATGGAAGTAGCAAGATTTTATGCGCGCAAAAATTTTCATGGCAAGGGTGTAGGCAAAGCCATGATGGAAGCCTGTGTGGCGCATGCTAAATCTTTGGGAAGACAATGGCTTTGGTTGGTGGTTTGGAAACAAAATCCACGTGGCATTCAGTTCTACCAATCCGCTGGTTTTAATATTTGTGCAGAAGCCATTTTTGTGCTGGGAGAGGACGTACAACATGACTGGGTCATGAAGAAAAGTTTGCAATAGTTTTTTTCGGAAGGGTTACTATTGAAGTTTGTTGAAATTAGTGCGGTAATTGATTGCGGACCAATCCATAAAACCAAGTTCCTGCAATGGCACTCAAGAGTGTCACAATAGTTACGGTAGCACCAGTTCCAATCTGCGCAAACAAAGGCCCTGGGCAGGCTCCGGTAATGGCCCATCCAAATCCAAATAACAATCCCCCATAAATCTGTCCCTTGTTAAAGGCAGTGTTATCAAATTGAACGGGTTCACCATAAATAGTTTTGATCTTGAATTTTTTGATGAGCAAAACTGAGATCACGCCCACCAGTACAGCACTACCAATAACCCCATACATATGAAAGCTTTGTAGCCTAAACATTTCTTGAATCCTAAACCAACTAATGATTTCGGCTTTTACAAACACTGTCCCAAACAAAATACCTACTAGCAAATACTTGAGGTTATACCAAGAAGGATGTTTGAGTTGGGTTTCATTGGTGCAGATACTGTCTTGCTTGCGAATCTCCGCGTCGTTTTCTGGAACTTGAGTAGACATATTACAAAGAGAGAATTAAGGGTAAAATAAGATTGGCCATGATAAAACCACCTACCATAAAACAGATGGTGGCCACCAGTGATGGCCATTGCAAATTGCTGAGTCCGGTAATGGCATGGCCCGATGTACAACCACCCGCATAACGAGTACCAAAACCCACTAGAAATCCGCCTAGCACCATTAGCATCAAACCCTTTGGTTGCAATAGGGTAGACCAGTTAAAGATCTCTGTTGGGATTAAACCATCAAAGTTGCTTATGCCATAGGTTTTTAATTCTGCTGCTAGAGCTGAGCTCACTTCTACAGGATTGGGATTGGCCAATAATTGAATGGCAATCACGCCACCTAGAAAAATGCCCAATACAAAAAATAAGTTCCACACTTCTTTTTTCCAATCGTAATGAAAATAGGGAATCTTGGCGGGTAAGCAAGCTGCACAAATATGGCGCAGAGAACTACTAATGCCAAAGCGTTTGTTGCCAATTAATAATAGGGTAGGCACGGTTAGTCCAATCAAAGGACCAGCTACATACCATGGCCAGGGTTGTTTCAACCAATCAAGCATTGTGGGTTTCTTTAGTCCACAAAAATAGTAGAAATGACCTATAGTTGGGTGTTCTGGCAAACAAATTCAGTAATGGGAAAAGCGCCTGTTTCTTTTAGCCCTTTGAAACCCGTACTGCAATTAATCAGGTTATGATAGCCTCTTGACTTCAAAATAGAAACAAATGCCATACTTCTATAACCACCCGCACAATGCACATAGATGGTTTGCTGATGGTCTAATTGGGCCATGGTTTCGTCTACAAAATCCAAGGGTGCATTAATGGCGCCAATAATATGTTCGCTATCATATTCGCTTTTCTTGCGAACATCTAGAATGGTAATACTTGGGTCTTGTTGATAAATAGTAGCTAGTCTTTGTCCATCCATAGTTACCGCAATATCAAAGTCTTTTTTAGCCTGTTTCCATGCTTCAAATCCTCCTTTTAAATAGCCAATGGCATGGTCAAATCCCACACGTGCAAGTCTGGTTGCTACTTCTAATGCACGGCCTTCTTCTGCAACAATGAGTAGGGGTTGTTTTACGTCTTTGATAATGGCTCCCACCCAAACGGCAAAAGATCCATCAATGCCAATATTATAACTGTTGGGAATAAAGCCCTTGGCAAATGCTGCGGCCGAACGGGTATCAATAATAATGGCTTCTGTTTCATCGGCCGCAGCTTCAAAAGCATTGGCACTAAGCGCCTTGGTACTTCTGTGTAACACGGTATGAATGTCTTCATAACCCTGTTTGTTCAGTTGCACATTTAAAGGAAAATAACCGGGGGGAGTTACTAATCCATTAGTCACTTCATGAATAAATTCTTCTCTAGTCATATTGGCACGCAGTGCATAATTGCTAGCTTTTTGATGACCCAAAGTATCAGTGGTTTCAGAACTCATATTCTTGCCGCAAGCACTACCTGCTCCGTGTGCGGGATAGACAATCAGCTCATCACTTAGCGGCATAATTTTATTGCGTAGTGAATCAAATAATAAACCGGCTAATTCTTCTAAAGTCAAGTGGGCTGCTTGTTGCGCTAAGTCAGGTCTACCCACATCTCCAATAAATAATGTGTCTCCAGAAAATAGACCCAATTGCTTGCCAGATGCGTCTTTCATTAAATAGCAGCAGCTTTCCATAGTATGCCCTGGTGTATGCAAGAGTTCAAAAAATAGATCTCCTACTTGAAAGATTTGTCCGTCAGTAGCAACGGTAGCTGTAAATCCAGGAACCGCTGTTGGTCCATATATTATTTCTGCGCCAGTTGCTTTTGCTAAATCCATATGACCTGATACAAAGTCTGCGTGAAAATGGGTTTCAAATACATATTTGATCTTGGCCTTATTATTGGCGGCTTTAGCTACATAATTGTCAATATCGCGCAGTGGGTCAATCACCACGGCTTCACCATTGCTTTCAATATAATAAGCACCCTGTGCTAGGCATCCGGTATAGATTTGTTCTACAATCATGATTGGAATTTTTTGTTGCCCAAAATTGCAGATTCGAATTCGGCCTTACAATGATAATTGTCAGTTTTGACTTTTGACTTTTAGGTGTTTGATTTTCTTTTTTCAAACCTTCCAGTCATTTTTGACTTTTGACTTTTGACTTT
>NCHJ01000074.1 GCA_002256765.1 Bacteroidetes bacterium 24-39-8 | reverse complement strand
GTGATCATGGTCATCCCAAAAATAAAAAAGTCTTGGGGCCAAAATACTTTACCAAAAATGATAAACTTGGCATTGGGAATATTGAATAAAAACAAAGGTCTTCCATCTATTTGAATAAATGGAAGACCAAAGAATATCACAAAATAAAACCAACTTAAGATTGTTCTAATACTATAAAACCTGCCTTTGGGCTGATGCGCGAAAATCCATTTGCGTTTTCCGCTTTCATCAACTGTGGCTATCCTGTCTCTAAAATTCTCTGTTGTTGGCTCATTGCTGTGCTGTATATGACTCATATTTTTCTTATTGCAACTACTATTTCACTACTACTGCGGCAATCTTGGTAGTATCGCTTACCGCTTTTGTACTATCTGCACCAGTTGCTTTTTCTTCAAACAACACACCTTGTGGTTCTTTAGGCTTAGCTGGAGTAGTTCCGCCTAAGGATTTCACATAAGCAGAAATTTGCGCCAGTTGTTGAGGAGTATAATCGTCTTTCCAACTCTTCATACCTTTTTCTGGCCAACCATATTTCAATGTCTTAAAGATATCCTTTATTCCACCTCCATGGATCCAGTAATTATCCGTAAGGTTAGGACCAACAGATCCACCACCATCGGCCAAATGACAAGCCACACATGCAGTGGTAAATATTTTTTTACCCGCTTCTAAATCAGCAGCACCACTTAGATAGGTGACCGTATTTTCATCAACTTTATTGGCAGACTTTTTCAAATATTCTTCTTTTTCTACAGCTGCTTTTTCCATTGAAATGGCCAGTTCTTCTTTACTCAATGGAGCTGACTCTGCTATATGGTAACGATAAATATAAATGACTCCAAAAATGATGGTTAAATAGAACCCATACAACCACCATGGTGGGAGTCGGTTATCCAATTCACGAATACCATCATAATTATGACCAAGGTCAATATTGGATTCTTCTTGAATAGGTCTGAATTTGTTCAGATTATCCCACCATTTTACAAAGGCAGATTCAGTTGGCACATCGGCAGCTTCTGTGTTTGCAACAAGCGCTGCTTCTTTAGCCAAGAGTTTTTTCAGGTTGCCCAACAAAACTAGCAAAATCAACAGTTCTAGAATAATCACTGAAATCAATGCATAAAAAGAATACAACCCAAGACCTGCAATGGTTGTTTCAACTGGAGCAGTTGCTGCATCTGCAGCTGGTGCGTCTGCTGCAAATAATGCAGTGCTAACCAAACAGAACAAAATTACTGCTACAGTTTTACCTGCGCCTGAGTCTGAACGTTTACGCTCGTCTTTAAATCTTTGTAAATACATCTGCGCGGCCCCAAGTATCACATTGGCCAAAAGGCCAATGGCTAATAATAATCCCACTATTATTACTAGCAATACTTGTGCTAAAGGGTTGGATAATTCCGACGCTTTAGGTGGGCCTGCCGCAAATGCATCGTTAGAGCCAAGTCCGATAGAAATCACAACTATCAGAATCGCCTTGACCCAATGAGCTATGGAGAAACGATTTTTAAACATATCAATGGTTTTAAGAGGTGCTTAATTGTCAAGTGGTAAATGATTGATTTTGTCTAGGGTTTTTTTATCTGCCTTGTACATCCATAATAAAATAAGAATGAAAAACGAAAAAAATATGCCCAAAGAAGTCAATCCCAAAATATCCACTCCGGTTATTTTTTCTAAGTAATTGATAAACTTCATACTATCTTTTTTTATTGGCGGCTACTTTTGGCAGCCGCCAATCTGTTTATTTTGATGCAGTAGTTGCGGGTTTGGCAGCCAATTTAATATCGGTTCCCATCCTTTGCAGGTAGGCAATCATGGCTACAATTTCTGCGTCTGCAGGCGTAATCAGTTTTTCAATTTTCAAATTGATTCTAATCAGGTTGGCTTGCTGCATCAATTCCTGGTTGGCTATTTTGTCATAGCCTTCTGGATAAGGAACACCAAGGGTTTGCATAGCCCTAATCTTAGCCCCTGTTAATGAAGTGTCAATCTTATTATCAAATAACCAACCATAAGAAGGCATAATAGAACCTGGACTCATACTCTGTGGTTCTAACATGTGGTTGTAATGCCAGCTATCTGGATATTTACCACCAATACGAGCCAAATCTGGTCCAGTACGTTTACTGCCCCATTGGAATGGATGGTCATATACAAATTCACCAGCTTTACTATACTCACCATATCTAGCTACTTCATCACGGAATGGACGAATCATTTGAGAGTGACAGAGGTAACATCCTTCTCTTACGTAAATATCCCTTCCTTGTAATTCAAGCGGCGTATAAGGTTTAACAGCCGCAATGGTTGGAATATTGCTTTTTATCAAAAAGGTGGGAATCATTTCTAATATACCACCGATTGCTACAGCAATAAGTGAAAATACCAACATTTGAATGGGTCTTCTTTCAATCCATCTGTGCCAATATTGTTTGCCATGTGATTCTTCTTCATCAATTTTAGAAAGGGCCGGAGCTTCTGCGCCTTCTTCTGCAACCAATGAACCAGCTTTTACTGTTTTGTAAATATTATACACCATGATAAACACACCCACCAAGTAAAGTAACCCACCTACGCTACGGGTAACATACATAGGAATAATATGGGTAACTGTTTCTAAGAACTGGAATTTTAAAGTTCCTTCTTCTGTGAATTGTTTCCACATCAAAGCCTGCGTAAATCCGGCCCAATACATAGGAATGGCATACAATACAATAGCAATAGTTCCTACCCAGAAATGGGTTGTAGCCAATTTCTTAGAATACAATGGCGTATTGTATAATTTAGGAATTAGGTAATACAAAATGGCAAATGTGAGGAAGCCATTCCAACCCAAAGCACCTACGTGCACGTGAGCAATAGTCCAGTCAGTAAAGTGTGTAATAGCATTGATACTCTTGATACTTAGCAATGGGCCTTCAAAAGTACTCATACCATAACAAGTGATAGCTACCACCATAAATTTTAAAATAGGATCTTCCCTTACTTTGTCCCAAGCACCACGTAAAGTGAACAAGCCGTTGAGCATACCACCCCAAGATGGTGCAATCAACATTAAGCTAAATACCATACCCAAACTTTGAGCCCAATCAGGCAAAGCGGTATATAATAAATGGTGTGGACCTGCCCAGATATATAAGAAAATCAATGCCCAAAAGTGTATAATAGAGAGTCTGTAAGAATAAACTGGTCTATTAGCTGCTTTGGGTAAGAAATAATACATTACTCCTAAATAAGGTGTAGTCAGGAAGAATGCCACGGCATTGTGACCATACCACCATTGTACCAATGCGTCTTGAACACCTGCATAAAAGCTATAGCTTTTGAGCATGCTAAAAGGAATTTCAAAACTGTTCACAATATGCAACATGGCTACAGTAACCCAAGTAGCTATATAGAACCAGATAGCTACATATAAATGGCTTTCCCTTCTTTTGATAATTGTACCAAACATGTTGATACCAAACACCACCCAAATTAATGTAATCAGGATGTCAATGGGCCACTCCAACTCAGCATATTCTTTACCGGTTGTATAACCAGTTAATAAAGTCAATGCCGCAAGGACAATGATTAACTGCCAACCCCAAAAATGGATTTTACTGAGTAAATCATTGAACATCCTTGCCTTACAAAGACGTTGCAGGGAATAATAGACTCCCATAAAGATTCCGTTTCCTACAAAAGCGAATATCACCGCATTTGTATGAACCGGGCGTACCCTACCAAAAGTGGTAAAGGGCAAGCCAAAATTGGCAGCCGGGAGATAGATTTGAACAGCAATCAATAAACCTGCTATCATTCCAACCACACCCCAAAGGATGGTGGCGAAAGCAAAGTTTTTGACTATCCTGTTGTCATAATAGAACTTTTCTACTTGCATGTGGATCAGTTTGTGGTTTTAGTTGTTGGTTGCGTATGATGAATGGAATTTTTTTGTTTAGTAGCCCCTTGCTGAACGGGTGGTTCCGGACTCATTGGTGTTTCTAGCAAGATTCTAAGAGGAGGACTAATTTCATCGTTGTATTGACCGGCTTTGACACTCCAAAGAAAGGCCCCTAGGAAGATGGCGGCAACGGAGATACTAGCTAAAAGTAAAATTAGTATAACACTCATAGTGGGGATGCTGTGTTTTATGTAAAATTATGGGCTGTTAAAAGTCTAAATCATGATATTACTCAACAAGGTAAATGATATTTGTCATGAAATTGTAATCCTGTTTAAACATTGATTATCATTTATTTATCTCCCCAAACCCATTTTCCATGCTACAAAATTACTTGCACCAAATGCAATGATTAAAATGCTCAAACTACTTATGGGCATTAAGATAGCTGCTACCATTGGAGATAACTGTCCTTGAACAGCAAAACCCTCTCCTATAACATTATAAATTAGTGAAACAATAAAAGCGACCATGACAAGAATTTTGTTCCACTTACACATCAATAGATACTTGTATAGATTGGGCAACATATCTGCATCCATAATCACGTCACTAGCGGGTGTGAACTGAGCGCTATTTTCAGATATTGCCAGCCCAACATTAGCTTGACGCAAAGCACCAGCGTCATTCAAGCCATCACCCACCATCATCACCGTATGTCCTTCAGCTTGGATTTTTTTAATGGCTTCTAGCTTATCTTCTGGTTTTTGATGAAAGAGTATGGTTGCATTGGCCCCCAGCAAGGATTGTAAATAGGCTTTTTCACCTGCGTTGTCACCACTTAGAATAGTAATAGGATATCCCATTTTACCCAATCGCTTTAGCAAAGCCGGCACTTGATCTCTATAATGATTTCTAAAACTAAAACGGCCTACCTGTTCCCCATCAATGGCCAAATAAACGGCGGATTGAAGGTTGGAACCTGCTGGTTCATTGGTTACAAAAAGGGCTGAACCTAGTTGCAATAAACTATCTCCCACTTTGGCCTGTACCCCCTTTCCTGGTATTTCTTCAAATCCAGAAACCTTATACTGACTACCATGACCAGTTGCAGCCCATTGAGTAATGGCTTTACTCATGGGGTGTAATGATTGACTAGAAAGGGCAGCAATTTTTTGTTTGGTTTCAGTATCAAGGCTCTTACCTTCAAATTGAATGTCTTGGTATCTTCCGGTAGTTAGTGTACCTGTTTTATCAAATACAATATGGTCAACTTTGGCAATGTCTTCAATGGTTTCTGCATTTCTTAAATAGAAATGATTCCTACCCAATTTTCTCAACACATTCCCATTGGTAAAAGTATTACTCAACAGCAGGGAACAGGGACAAGCCACAATGAGCACTGCTGTAATTACCTGACCAACTTTTGAAACGTCATTGATCCACCAGTAAATGCCTGCCACTAGCGCGATGGTAAATAAGATCCATGTAAAGTACCTACTTAAAAGGTGTACAAAAGAACGCTCATTGTCATTTCTATTTTGCTGTAGTTCTGATCTATTCCAAAGCTTTGTCAAATAACTTTGCGCTACTTCTTTAATCACTAAGAGTTCAATGTTTCCGCCAATTTGTTTGCCACCCGCATACACAATTTCTCCCATTTCTTTTTCTACTGGCAAAGACTCTCCTGTTACAAAACTATAATCTATCAAAGCCTTGCCCATAGTAAGGATCCCATCTGCAGGAATTAATTCTTGGTTGTGAATTAATAGGGTGTCATTGAGTGCAATATCTGGCAAAGCAACAGAGGCTTCTAACCCATCTTTAATTCTTGAAACTGCAATGGGAAAATAGGCAGTATAATCTCTTTCAAAACTCAATGACTGATAGGTTTTGTCTTGCAATACTCTACCTATCAACATAAAGAAAACTATGCCACTCATTGAGTCAAAATAGCCTGAGCCAGTTCCTGTAAATACTTCATATAAACTACGTGCAAATGCTACAACTACAGCCAACACAATTGGCGCATCAATATTCAAAAACCCGTGTTTCAGGCTCTTCCAAGCACTGATATAAAACTCAGAAGTACAATAAAAAAATACGGGCAAACTAAGTAAGATATTCATGTATCTAAACATGCTCATCAAATAAGCTTCCTGAGCGTCAATACCTAAGTATTCAGGAAAACTAAACAACATAATATTGGCAAAACAAAAACCTGCAACGCCTAGTTTATAGACTTTTTGCATGTTGAGCCCTGGCTGCTGTTTTTTGAGGTCATTAAAACTGATATATGGTTCGTATCCTATGGATGCCAATAACTCAGCCAATTGTCGCATAGAAACCTTTCTATGATCAAAGACAATATCTGCTTCTTTTCTTTCAAAATTAACCTTTGAAGCTATTACCGCTGGATTCAAACGGTGTAGGTTTTCTAATAACCAAAGACAACTACTACAATGCATTTGGGGCATGTAGAAATTAATATGAGTCTCTTTATCGTTGGTAAAACTAAGAAGGGATGCTTGAATTTTTGCATCATCTAAAAAGGCAAATTTATCTTCTCTAACCCTGATCTTTTGACTAGTGCCTGGATTATTACTTAGTTCATAATAATCACACATTCCAGTCTGATTGAGAATCTCATAGACCATTTTGCAACCATCGCAACAAAAAGCTTTGTCCTGAGCCATAATGGGCTGGTCTTTACAATCTTCTCCGCAATGGTAACAATTCACAACCGGTTCATGCTTAACAGTGGGGTGTGGCATGTAATGAATTTACTGATTTTATAGGAATAGGGAATGAATAGATTTTAAGGTGGTATCTATTAATTATGATGTTTGCTTGATAACTTAGGATAAAGCAAACTACCCTCAATATGAATCCATTGGTAGATCTTGGTTTCTAAGAGAAACATTTCATTCACACAGTCTTTCCAGTCCTTATGCCAATTGGGTTGTATATTATAATCCCCCAACAAATGCCTTAATTTTTGAAGCAGATTAATAATCACCTGTTGACGCTGATGAATGGTGTCTAATACTGGATTTTGCAAGTGAATGGCTTGAATCCTTTCTTTATGGTGCTCTTTTTCTTTGTGCTGCTTAACACTTTTTTGAATAGCAGGGAAAATAATGCCAGATTCCTTTAAAAAGAAATGACGGATTTCATCCGATAATTTCATAAACACTAAGTGAATCAATTCTGAAGATGGGATAGATATATCCCTACCAAAATGACTTGACAGCAGAAAATCCTCAATTTTCCTGCAGGAGGCATTAATGGAGGGATGGTACTCCCTCTGTATGAGGACGCACAATCCGTCTGGGCTTAATAGCTCATTGGAAAATGTATCGGATTGATTGAGTAACATGATTCCTAATTTGATTGCAAGATAAAATCCTGCAATGGGAACCTAAATGACAGTACTCAACTCATAACATGATTTTTATCATGTTTTTTATACAATCCACAGGTATTGGGGGGGGGTATTAATCCTGCAGATTTGCGGTTCTAATCAATTCTTTTTGTCGGAGAATTTTGATTTTTTTACCTTCTAATTCAACCATTCCGTCTTTTTTAAATTCACTCAATAATCGGATAGTTGATTCGGTAGCAGTACCTACTAAGTTGGCAATTTCTTCTCTTGACAAGCGAACATTTAAGGTAACACCATCGGCTTCGTAACCATAGGTTTCCTTAATAAATAATAAGGTTTCAGCCAATCTTTCTCTAATAGGTTTTTGAGCTAAGTGGGTCAATTTAACCTCTGCTTTATGAAGCTCATCACTGAGCAACTTCATCATCTCAAATGCAAGCCCGGCATCGTTTTTAAGCACACTTATAAATAACTCTTTGGGTATAAAACAAACCTGTGTATCTTCTAAAACAATAGCACTTGCACTATATCTTTCTCCGCTTAATAAGGCCCTATATCCTAATACATCGCCACCGCGTAACAAACGAATAATTTGTTCTTTTCCATCATCACCTAAGTGTGACAATTTTACCTTACCCTCATTGATGCAATAGACACCAAAGGGATAAGATCCTTCATTGAAAAGGGTCTGTCCTTTCTTGTAAACATTGCATACTTTTTGTTCATTAATTTCTGCTATAAATTCTTGTTTGGCTTTGCAAAAAACAGAAGTGAAACGTTGATCGCAAGATTGACAAGTGGTGGCATCATGAAAGTGGGTCATGAATAAAAATTAAAAAGTGAAACAAATTTGGTCTTTGGGGACCATTGAATAACTGCTTGTTTAAGTTTTATACCTAATTATCGAACAAGTTGTAAACAGGTGCAAGGTACAGCATTTAAACAATACCCCTGTTCCAACTTTGATATCGAATGTAAGGAATTGTTCAAATTCTGAAAAAAAACAATTACCAAAAATTATTAACGCATTATTCTACGGTTCACTATCTTATTTTTACAACCTTATGGTCTATTTTAATTGGAATGACAGTCTGAATTTGATGAAAAAGCTGACTTTTAAGCGTTTTTGGAACGCATTAAAAGTGTATTCCAGCTTTCAAATAACCAAATTGACTGGGAATCCCGTTCAATGGGGCTATCCTATTTCTATTTCATTTGAACCAACTACTTCTTGCAACCTACGTTGTCCTGAATGCCCTAGTGGCCTTAGGGCTTTTACAAGACCAACAGGGATGCTAGAAAAAAGCTTTTTCCAAAAAACCATTGACGAGATTCACCAAGAAATACTTTACCTGATTTTTTATTTTCAGGGTGAACCCTATTTGAATCCTGACTTCCTAAATATGGTAAAATATGCCCATGATAAGGGTATCTATACCGCAACATCCACAAACGCACATTATTTAACAGATGAAAAAGCCCGTCAAACTGTTGAATCAGGGTTGGATAGGTTAATCATTTCTATTGACGGCACCACCCAAGACGTTTATGAACAATATAGGGTTGGCGGAAAGTTGGATAAGGTTCTTGAAGGGGCTCGCAATATTGTTAAATGGAAAAAAGCATTGAATAGCACAACCCCTTTTGTTTTTTTCCAATTCTTGGTGGTAAAACCAAATGAACACCAAATTCAAGAAATCAGAGCATTAGGTGCCGAGATTGGGGTGGATCAAGTGAGGTATAAGACTGCACAAGTCTATGATTTTGAACAAGATCCACATAATCTAGTGCCAAGTATTGACAAATACAGCAGGTACAAAATGGGTAAAGACGGGAAAAGGCAGGTAAAAAGTGGCTTGAGTAATCATTGCTGGAAGCTCTGGCATGCCAATGTGATTACCTGGGATGGGCTTGTAGTACCCTGTTGTTTTGACAAAGACGCCATGCACCAATTGGGTAATTTACATACCCAGAGTTTTAAAGAGACTTGGAATAATGACAATTACCGTCAATTCAGAAAAGAGCTTAGTACAAGTAGAAAACAGATTGACATTTGTTCCAATTGCAGTGAAGGCCTAAAAGTCTGGGAAGATTAGCTGATAAATATCATATGGAAGTATGCCTAATATCAAAGTTCTAGGCGTTTTGTATACCTAACTTTGAATCAAGAATTGAGCCCCGAAACCAAACACGGTCCTTCTTGAACTATGGGAATAGAAAAAGAAATACAAACGCAGAATTTTAGAAATGAATATCAGAAAGTAGGAGTTAATATCATTTTCACTGCCAACTGGTTTACTGAAAGATTCAAGCAGATTTTGGATGACTATGATATTACCAACCAACAATTCAATATTCTACGAATTTTACGCGGCAGCAAGCGCCCATTAAGCACCCTTCAAATTAGGGATCGCATGTTAGACAAGATGAGTGATACCAGCCGTATTGTTGATAGATTGGTAAAAAAAGAGCTGGTAGAAAAAGCCATTTGCGAGGCCGATAAAAGGCTAGTAGACATTCGAATTACGGATAAGGGAATGGCTTTGTTATTGGAATTAGACAATAGAAATGGGGATACGGATAATCTATTAAGAGGGCTAAATCCAGAAGAAGCCCAAGAACTCAACCATTTGTTAGACAAGCTGCGCGATGCCATCCATTAAACAATGTGCATTACCTGAACTTGCATACAGAATCATTCCACATTCCATTTATGCCTGAAAACAAGGTTTTATCTTCGCGGGATGAAGCTATTTCCCGCATTATGTGCTGCATTGATCTGCGGCTTATTTTCCGGCAATGCCCAGGTAAAGCATTCCAACAATTATGAGTTCAGAGCTGTATGGGTGGCAAGTGTGGACAATATTGATTGGCCAAGCAGTAAGAACCTTTCTGTTGCTGAGCAAAAAGCTGAGTTTATCAAATTATTAGACATGCACCAACAGAACGGTATGAATGCTGTTGTTGTGCAAATAAGGCCTGCGGGCGATGCTTTTTATCCATCTTCTTTAGAACCCTGGAGCGAATTTTTAACGGGCAAGCAAGGAAAAGCTCCGGTACCCTATTATGATCCTCTTGAATTCATGATTCAAGAAACCCATATTCGTGGTTTAGAATTTCATGCATGGATGAATCCCTACAGGGCAGTTTTTAACATGAAAACCTCCTCAGTAGCTCCAACACACTTGACGCGTTTGCATCCTGAATGGTTCTTGGAATATGGAGGAAAAAAATACTTTAATCCTGCATTACCAGAAGTAAAACAACATACGGCAAGAGTAGTTAAAGATATTGTGAGCAGGTATGATATTGACGCCATACATATGGATGATTATTTTTACCCTTATCGCATAGCGGGAAAAGAATTTCCGGATCAAGCTTCTTACCTACAGTATGGCAATGGTATGAACAAGGAAAACTGGCGCAGAAGCAATGTAGATAGTGTGATCAAACTTTTGTACCAAACCATTAGAGCCGCCAATCCTCGTGTAAAATTTGGGATTAGCCCCTTTGGTATTTGGCGTAACAAAAGTCAAGACCCCATGGGTAGTGAAACCAAGGGAGGACAAACCAATTACGATGATTTGTATGCCGATATTTTACTTTGGTTAGAAAAAGGCTGGATTGATTATGTAGTACCACAACTCTATTGGGAGCGTGGACACAAATTAGCCGACTATGATATATTACTTGATTGGTGGAACCAACATTGCTATGGCAAACAATTATTCATTGGACATGGATTCTATAGGGCTGGAACCAATCCATCCTGGAGAAATCCAACAGAATTGCCAAAGCAATTAGAGCTTTTGCGCAACTATCCAACCACACAGGGATCTGTTTATTTTAATAGCAAAGTATTTGAGAAAAACCCCAATGGCTGGAATGATTCTCTCAGAAATAATTATTACTACTACCCAGCATTAGTTCCACCCATGCCATGGATTGATGATGCTGTTCCGGATCAACCAATCCTTACCAAAAAAGCAGGTGGTATGGTGTATTTAGAAAATAAGGGTATTGAAACCATCAAGGCATTTGCCATATTTATTTTGGATCAAGGGCTACCTGTTAAATTGGTGAATGCTCAACTGGTTCAATTGGTGATTAGCGATAAATCAGCACTAGTTGACCTTTCAAAAGTGCCGGATACAGAAGGCAAGCGAATTTGTGTAGCATCAGTAGACAGAAATAATAATGTGAGTCAATTATTGGAATTAAAATAATCAAATTGGTTGTTTCCTTTTAAGTGGAATTTCTGCTTTTTGATTGATTACTAAGGGAACATATTCAACAACTGTAACAGCCGTGTCTAAACCAAAAGCTTTCTGGTCAGACTGTGATATATTTTTAATGGTAAAATAGGTATCCATGATAAATCCTTCACGGAAGGAAAAATCATTTTCAACAGAAAGAAATGGTTCAATAATTACATAAGTAATATCGGCATGAAAGCTTTTAGGGTCAAGGCTTTCATATTTATTCTCTACATAAATTTCTTTTTGGGTATACATTTCCTGCATCACTTTTTTAAAGAGCAGGTTTACCCTTGGTTGTATTCTAAAACCCAAATTAAAATCAATTCTAATTACTTTACCAGTTACCAATTCCTTGGTACTATATTCCATAGTATAGGGATTGTCAGAACGGTTAATATGTACAAACCAATAGACTTCTGCACGCTTGGGTTTTCTGTGCAAAATACTGTGCACGATTCTTTTTTCTATTTCCCCTTCATAATCGGCTTTTGTCAAATACACTAAATGTGAAGCATATTTTGGAAAATCTTTATCTGCACTCAAACCAACCAATCTAGGCACATAATCGGAGAGCTTTACAAACTGTAAATACTGATTGGTGATTTTTCTAGCCCTATACCAAATGACCATAATGAATACCAAAATCATATCAAACAATAAGAACATCCACCGATGTTGAATCTTGGCCATATTTGCTATAAAAAAACTGATTTCTACGGTTGTAAAAATCAACATAATAGGCAGCACAATGGCCAAATTCCATTTTTTAACGTACCGCATATAGACAAACATTAGGGTAGTAGTCATCATCATAGTGATGGTGATAAAGAACCCGTATGCCGCTTCCATATGTTCACTTTTGCGGAAGTATAACATCATACCTACGCATCCAATCCAAAGAATCCAGTTAAGGCTTGGAATATAGATCTGCCCTTTTACATTGGTTGGAAATTTAATGGCTACCCTTGGCCAACAATTCAAACTAATAGCTTCACTAATCAAAGTAAATGAACCGCTGATCAAGGCTTGTGATGCAATAATGGTGGCCAAAGTTGCCACTCCAACACCAATAGGCAAGAACCAGTGTGGCATTAACTGATAAAAGGGATTTAAGCCATTTAAGGTTGGACTATGGTGAGCTAATATCCAAGCCCCTTGACCCATATAGCTGGCTATTAAAGCAAATTTTACAAAGAACCAACTCACTTGAATATTTTTTCTACCGCAGTGTCCCAAATCACTATACAAAGCTTCTGCCCCAGTGGTACAAAGGAATACTGCACCTAGAATCCAAAATCCTTGCGGATAATTAATCAGCAATTCGTACGCATAATAGGGATTGAAAGCGCGAATAATTCCTGGGTTATGAAATATTTGAATTACGCCAAGAGTGAAGATCATACTGAACCATACAAACATGATGGGTCCAAATGCAAAACCCATGACTTTGGTGCCAAATCTTTGAAAGAAAAATAGCAATGAAATAATTCCTATAACAATCCCAACCGTTAGATTATTACCAGCCACTATGGTTTTCTCCAAGCCCTTGATGCCACCCAAACCTTCAATGGCGGATGACACAGAAATAGGTGGCGTAATGATGCCATCGGCCAATAAGGTTGCTGCACCTATAATAGCAGGAATATAGAGCCACTTGGCATATCGGCGCACCAGCGCATACAAAGAAAAAATACCTCCCTCCCCCCGATTGTCTGCCTGAAGGGTTAGAAAAACGTATTTAAAAGTAGTTTGTAAGGTAAGGGTCCAGATAACACAGGATATTCCACCGTAGACAAGGGTTTCAGAAATTTGTCTATCGCCAATGATGGAACGGAACACGTAAAGTGGTGATGTTCCTATGTCTCCATAAATGATTCCAAGGGTAACTAATAATCCGGCAAAACTGATTTTTTGAAAAGAGCTATTAGAAGAAGTATTATGTGTATTCATTGATAATCAGGATTTAATAACTAATTGCCTAACATAAGCATTATCAAAAAATGATAAAGTAAAAATGATTGAATACATGAATATACTTGTAGACATTGATTGAATATATTAAAAAGTTATTGAAAGGATTTTTTGTTGGTGTTTGTATAATTACTAAATTCAATGTAATCATTTTCCTCCCCGGTAATTGATCCAAAAAAAAAGCCCCCGTTAAAGTCGAGGGCAACTTAATGTTTTCACAACGGGATAAACCCTTATTGCGATTTGCTTCAATGTGAAAGTATAATAAATTTTATTATAATTCAATAATTATGAAAAAAATATGGATTAGATCTTGGAACTACAT
>NCHJ01000073.1 GCA_002256765.1 Bacteroidetes bacterium 24-39-8 | reverse complement strand
GCCAATATTCTCCTCAACAGTAAAAAAATTGTGTTTCATGTGATGCTACCCCTACTCTAACAAAAATAGGGTCACTTTCTAAGCTACCGTTGACAATTTTTGCACATCTAACTGATCTGGGCAAATTTCTAATAATTGCTGAATGGTTTTTTGAACTAAGGGATGCAGTAAATCAGGGGCAATTTCAGCCAGGGGCAATAGGGCAAAACGCCTCATGGTTAAGGAAGGATGGGGTAATTGCAATAAATTGGTATGCTGCACCAATTGGTCAATGAGTAAGATATCAAGGTCAATAACCCTGGGGCCCATTTTAATCTCCCTTGTCCTGCCCATTTGAATTTCAATCTCCAATAGCGCTTGCATGAGTTTTTCAGGACTATGCTGGGTAGATACAATCAGGGCTTGGTTGTAGAAAGCAGGCTGCTGGGTGAGCCCCCAAGCAGAGGTTTCGTATATTGCGGAACTTTGAACGATTTTCCCACAGGTTTGTTCAATGTTGAATACGGCTTTTTGCAGATTCGCGGATCTGTTACCAAGGTTACCGCCTATCAGTAAATAAGCTGTGCTCATACATCACAATTGTTGCTGGGAGCAAATATCTTTAAATTCAATGAGTTGAACTCAAATAACTATTGTAATACATGAAAAGTTTTTTCAAATCATTTTTTGCAGCACTACTAGCCATGTTTGTTTTTTGCATCTTGGGCTTTTTCATTTTTATAGGGCTAATAGCTAGTCTTTCTAGCACAGAAAAACCAACCATTGGAGAAAATGGGGTACTTGTGTTAGACATGACAAATACCTATAAAGAACAAGCCATAGAAAATCCATTTGCTTTCTTGAATAAGGCAGAGGAAATTGATGTTCCTAGTTTATACAATGTGCAACGCTTGCTCAAACACGCAAAAAACGATGCCAATATTAAAGGAGTTTATATGCTTTGTGCCAACAATCCCAATGGATATGGCGCTAGTGAAGAATTGCGCAGGGCCATCTTGGATTTTAAAGCATCTGGAAAATTTGTCATCGCCTTTGGCGAAACCATTACACAAAAGGGCTATTACCTAGGTGCAGCAGCAGACAAAGTCTATTGTCATCCGCAAGGAGGACTAGATTGGAGTGGTTATTCTACCAGTATGTTGTATTTAAAAGGCATGTTGGATAAACTAGAAATTCAACCACAGATTTTTTATGCGGGTAAATTCAAAAGTGCCACAGAACCTTTACGTGAAACACAGATGACAGAAGCCAATCGCTTACAAACCGGTATTTGGTTAGGCGATTTGTACAATCAGTTTTTAAAGGCTGTTGCCGATACCCGCAAAATGGATACTGCTAACTTAAGAGCTTTGGCAATGAATGGCAGTATTCAAACCGCCAATGATGCCCTGAAGAATCATTTAGTAGACGGCTTATTATATGACGATCAACTAAAAGCAGAAATCAATCAGCGATTAAAAGCAGAGAAGAATGCCAAAATCAATTTTGTTTCTTTGGGCGATTATGAAAAAGCATCGGACTACCAACAATCTGGAGATGGAAGAATAGCAGTGGTATATGCCGATGGCGATATTGTTGGTGGAAAAGGTGACAATGAATCTGTTGGAAGTGATGAATTCAGAACCCTGTTGCGCAAACTGCGTTTAGACGATGATGTTAAAGCCATTGTCTTTAGGGTAAATTCTCCCGGGGGTAGTTCACTTGCCAGTGATGTTATCTGGAGAGAAATTAGTTTGACCAGAAAGTCAAAACCAGTGATTGTGAGCATGGGTGATATGGCTGCTTCTGGTGGTTATTATATTGCATGTAATGCAGACTCCGTTTTTGCCAATGAGGGTACTTTAACGGGTAGTATTGGGGTATTTAGCATTCTTCCTAATTTTCAACCCTTCTTTAAAAATAAATTGGGTATCACATTTGATGGCGTAAAAACCGCTCCTTATGCCGATATGGGTAATACCAATAGGGCTTTAACCGAACCTGAAAAACGCTTTTTACAAAACGGTGTTGATTCTATTTACCATACTTTTAAATCAAGGGTAGCAGAGGGTAGAAAAAAAGATATGGAATATGTAGACAGTATTGCCCAAGGAAGGGTATGGACTGGTAGCCGTGCTATTACGGTAGGATTGGTAGACAAGATTGGAGGATTGCAAGATGCTATTCTATGTGCGGCTAGAATGTCTAAATTGAGTAGTTATAAATTGAGGGAATATCCTGAAAAGAAAAACATTTTGGAGCAGGTAATGGAGAACTATCAGAAATCTGTGAGTAGTTCATTGGTAAAATCTGAGATAGGAGAGAAAGAGTATCAATTATTGCAACAAGTAAAACAGGTTCGTCAAATGGTGGGTGAGCCACAAAGCCGCTTGCCATTCTATTTGAACCAGCAATAATTTTTGATGCCTGCAAGTTTGTAAAACATGAAATCTAATTATAGTCAGATCAGGGCCATGTTGGCCATTACAAGGGGAAGTTTAAAAGCCATTTTTAGAAGCCCTTCTGCGGTCATTTTCAGCATTGCCTTTCCCATGATTTTTATCTTGGTATTTGGTTTTATTGGAAATGGTGGAAAGCTTTCAGTGAATATTGCATTTGATCCAAAATCAGATACTACTAATCCTGTTTATGCCAGTATTAAAACTATGGCAGGGATTAATGTGGTCAAGAAAACAGGTGTGGCTTTACAGGAAGACCTAGAAAAAGGAAGGATCACGGCCTTAATCCTGATACGCAAATCAGGCTTAGAAAATCCGCCACTGATGATTGATCTAACCAGTTCTGAAGCGGTGAATCCCCAGAATTTGCAAGTGCTCAAGTCAATTCTAAATGCCGTAATTGCAGGGATTAACCAGCAAACTTTTAATAATATTCCAACCTATGCCATTGTCAATAGCAATGTGCAAAAAATACCAGGTAGGGTATACAGAACCATTGATTTTATCTTGCCAGGTCAAATGGGATTTTCCTTGTTAAGTGCGGGTGTATTTGGGGTAGCATTTTTGTTTTTTAACCTACGTCAACAACTAGTGCTAAAGCGATTTTATGCTACACCCATTAAACGAGGGTATATTGTTTTGGGCGAAGCATTAAGCAGGGTTATTTTTCAAATGATGACTGCCGTGATTATCATTGGTGTGGGACATTTTGCCTTTAATTTTACCCTAGTACATGGCTTCCAAACCTTTATGGAAATCATGTTATTGAGCTTTCTTTCTTTGATTTTATTCATGGGCTTTGGTTTTATAGTGAGTAGTGTTGCTAAAAATGAAAGTACCATTCCACCCTTTGCCAATTTAATTACCCTGCCGCAGTTTTTATTAGCGGGTACTTTTTTTTCCATAGAAGCTTTTCCTTCTTGGCTTCAACCCATATGTAAGATCATGCCCCTAACACATTTTAATATTGCCATGCGCAATATTGCTTTTGAGGGAGCTAGTTTGGCCAGTTGTTGGAAGGAGTTGGGGGTTCTTGGAATCTGGACGGTTGTAGTTTATATAGTGGCTTTTAAAACCTTTAAGTGGGAATAATATGCGTTTTATAAAATTGATCTTAATCAGTGTAGTAGCATTATTTGTACTCATGCTATTTTTTTCCATCCTAATGCCTTCTACGGTTCTGGTGTCAAGAGCCATAGATATTAATGCACCAATTGACAGCATTCGTTACAGGGTATCTGATTTAAACCAATGGGTGTATTGGGTCAAGGGAATGCGTTCTAATAATGTGATGATTGAATCTGCCAAAAAAGCCCAATTGGGCAACTCCACTGTTACGGTTTTAGCAATAACAGATAGTTCCGTTGTCATGAATTGGGAGACCAATAGCAGTGCTTTACAAAAAAGTACCATGCGCTTAATTAGTCATCCAGGCACTACTGTTTCAACGGTTCAGTGGCAGTTTGAGCAACACCTGAAATGGTATCCTTGGGAAAAATTGGGTTCTTTTATGAATGATAAAATTTTAGGACCCATGATGGAACAAAACTTGTTAAACCTCAAACATTGGTCAGAGAACCAGCCGGTAGATCTTTCTACCCAATTACAATAATTAAGAAGGGTCTTTAATAAAATGCAAATTCCGCATAATGCCAGACCATCTACTTCTTTTAATGGGAGAGTCCTTGAAAACGGTTTTAAAAGCCTCTTCTGACAAGTCTTCCCATTGGGCGGTACTAAGGTTCAACACTTCTGGAATAGGGCTAAGGCCGGGTTCTTGGTGTTGCCTACTAAATCTATTCCAAGGGCATACGTCTTGGCAACTATCGCAACCAAACATCCAATGATCAAACTTCCCCTTCATGTTCTCAGGAATCAGTTGATCTTTTAGTTCAATGGTAAAATAGCTAATGCATTTACTGCCATCAACTACTTTGTTTTCTAAAATAGCATCCGTAGGACAAATGTCTATGCACTTATGACAAGTGCCACAATAATCTTTGGCAAAGGGATCATCATATTCTAATTCCAGATCTACCACTAGGGTGGCAATAAAATAAAAAGAGCCCTGCCCTTTATTAATTAAGTTCCCATTTTTGCCAATCCAGCCGGCCCCAGATTTTACCGCCCAAGCCCTTTCCAACACTGGGGCCGAATCTACAAATCCACGTCCTTGAATGCTTCCAATCTGTTGATTTAATTGTAGCAAAAACTGTTTCAATTTGACCCTAATTACTTCGTGATAATCATTGCCATAAGCATATTTAGAAATCTTAGGTGCGTCTTCAGATTGCCGTTGCTCCGGATAATAATTTTGCAATAAAGTAATCACTGATTTTGCCCCTGGCACCAATTTCCGCGGATCAATCCTTAGGTCAAAATGGTTTTCCATGTATTGCATGGTCCCATTTCTGTTCTGGTTCAACCAAACTTCCAGTCTTCTAGCGTCTTCATCTAACTGTTCCGCCTTAGCAATCCCGCAATACCCAAAACCCAAAGACTGGGCGGTGGTTTTGACTATGCGGGTATATTGTTCAATTTGGCTCAAATCTGCTTGGTAGTTATGACTGCAATACTAATCAATTTGATAAAGGGGAATATCAAAATCAAATCTCTTTTGCGTGTAACATATGAAAGAATCTATGCGCTATGGGGGCAATGAGTAATCCAATATTGGTAATAAATGCTACGCCACTAAATAGGGCATAAAACGAAGAGAAGATTTTTCCGGCCGTGGTTTCAATGGTCACAACAGGTCCCATGCCACTTAGGATCATGGAAGCATTGTGCAGGGCGTCTATCCAATCCATGGGGCCTAAGTATTTATAACCCAAAACACCCATTAACAAACATCCAGAAAGAAAAACAGCTGCCAATCTAATATTGGTATAGACCCTTTTTACAAAAACTTTGCGGGAAGCAAGTGGTTCATTCTTTTGTTCGTATTGACCAAAAGCTTTTTTTACGGGTTGCATTTCAGTTGGCATAACAGGAGGTTGTTAAGTTGCATTAATGTTTGCGCGGAATCTGTTGGTCAACAATCTCCTTGACCTTTCCATACCATTCTTTATTGCTCTCTTTGAGTAAGCTATTGGTAAAGACGAGTAAAGCATATTCTCGGCTCATATCTACCAGTGGCCAAGTGCCAAATAGACCGGGGCAACTCACCACAGTGGCTTTGCCATTTTCATCGGTTTCCTGGATCCATTCACCAAAGCCATAATTATAACCTGCCGCCAGTTTAGGGGCGTATTTAATGGTACCGCTATTGGTGCGCAACACATGCATGGCTTCAATGGATGCTTCGCTTAAAACGCGTTTGCCATTGAACATGCCTTTGTTCAGGATCATAGAAATAAAGTTCATATAATCATTGGGGGTACTCAACGCACCTCCAGAGGGATTCACTGCGTCAAAGCTGGAGAAACTGGTATTGCGCATCATCAATGGGCGGGTGATTTTTTCTTGCATCAACTGCTCAAAACCGCGCCTGCCCACAATCTCCACAATTCTTCCCGCAATATTTAAGCCCACACTACTATACCTAAATTCTAGACCGGGGTTAGATTGAATTTCTTTTTTGCTAGCAAAATCATTCACTTCTTCTTCCAAATTGGCAAAGCCCTTTCTTTCAACAACAGACTTTAAACTCACGGGTTCTGATTCAATCCCCGTCATATGACTCAAACAATCTCGAATGGTGATATAGCCCTTGCTGTATTTAGCGAAAAGAGGAATATACTTGCTCACTTTATCGTCCAAAGACAGTTTGCCTTGATCCACAAGACTCATGACCAACGCAGCCGTTAGCCACTTGCTACAACTAGCAATAGGGGCTTGGGTTTTGGCGGTAAATTCACCAATAGCTTTTTGGTATACTACTTTACCATCTTTATAAATCATGACCATCGCGCCGCCGCCAAGGTCTTTTTTACTAGCGTCTACCAGTTGATCAAGACCAGTAAAATTGTATTGGGCTTTGCTAACTTGTAAGATTGACAGAAAAATCAATACTAGACTGACTTTTACGCAGAAATGTTGGAACTTTACAGACATAATTTCTGATTTAGTGATCCCCTGCACCCAATTAGGCGCTTAGAATGATTTTTGCGACTAATTTACTACATGCTACTGGCAAACGGTAGTAAGAAATATAAACAATCGTTAAATAGTCCCTAGTGGACCGGAGGATAGTATATGAACATGAGTAATTACACCATCAAAGCGCAGGAGACCATTCAAGCGGCGCAGCAATTGGCATTTAATCAGGGCAACCCCAGTATTGAAACCAATCACTTGTTAAAAGTATTGGTGGACGATTCAGAAAGTTCGGTGGCTTTTTTATTGAAAAGAAACAATGTAAACATAGCATTTGTAGCATCCAAAATGGATGAAGCCATTGCCAAATTGCCCAAGATTTCTGGAGGCGAACCCGCACAAAATATTAGCCGAGATATGGGCAATGTGATGTTGCGCGCAACCGCTGTGCTCAAAGAATTCAAAGATGAATTTGTGAGTACCGAGCACTTGCTCTTGGGCTTGTTGCAAACCAATGATGACGTATCCAAAACTTTGAAAGCTGCTGGTCTGACCGAGAAAGGTTTGATTACAGCTATCAAGGATTTGCGTAAAGGCGATAGCATTAATTCTCAGACTCAGGAAACACAACTCAATTTCCTAAACAAGTTTGCCAAGAACTTGAACGATATGGCGCGTCTAGGTAAACTAGACCCCGTGATTGGAAGGGATGAAGAGATTAGAAGAACCCTGCATATTTTAACGCGCAGAAGCAAGAACAATCCCATCTTGGTGGGAGAACCAGGTGTGGGTAAGACCGCCATTGTAGAGGGTCTAGCCATGCGTATCATTAATGGAGATGTTCCTGAAAACCTCAAGTCAAAAATCATTTTTGCGCTAGACATGGGGCAATTGATTGCCGGTGCTAAATACAAGGGTGAATTTGAAGAGCGCTTAAAAGGCGTTGTGAAGGAAGTGACTAATAGCGATGGAGAAATCATTCTATTTATAGATGAAATTCATACCCTGATTGGAGCCGGTGGCGGAGAAGGCGCTATGGATGCGGCCAATATTTTAAAACCAGCACTAGCTAGGGGAGAACTCAGGGCCATTGGTGCCACTACTTTGAACGAGTATCAAAAATTCTTTGAGAAAGACAAAGCACTAGAAAGAAGGTTTCAGAAAGTGATGATTGATGAGCCCAGCATGGAAGACGCCATTTCTATTTTGCGCGGACTCAAAGACCGTTATGAAACCCACCACCACGTGCGTATTAAAGACGAAGCCATTATTGCGGCCGTTGAATTGTCAAGCCGATATATTACAGACCGTTTCTTGCCAGACAAAGCCATTGACTTAATTGATGAGAGTGCCGCCAAATTGCGCTTAGAAATGAATTCTATGCCAGAGGAATTGGACAAATTAGAAAGACAGATTAGACAATTAGAAATAGAGCGAGAAGCCATTAAGCGTGAAAAAGATGAGAGCTTATTAAAGGGACTAAATATAGAAATCAGTAATCTAAGTGTAGAGCGCGATACCTTAAAAGCCAAATGGCGTGAAGAGAAAGAATTGGTTGAGAAAATACAGAATACCAAGGCCAATATAGAAAGCCTAAAACTAGAAGCCGATCAGGCAGAAAGAAATGGCAATTATGGAGCGGTAGCAGAAATTAGGTATGGTAAAATCAAAGATCAAGAAGCCATTATTAGAGAAACTACCGAACTCCTCAATACCCTTAGTGCCAACAGCAAAAGGTTGATGAAGGAAGAAGTAGACGCAGAAGATATTGCAGACAATATTGCCAAAGCAACAGGGATTCCTGTGGCCAAAATGATGCAGAGTGAAAGAGAAAAACTCTTGCACTTAGAAGATGAATTACACCATAGGGTAGTGGGTCAGGAAGAAGCCATTACGGCGGTGGCCGATGCTATACGCAGAAGCCGCGCAGGTTTGCAAGACCCCAAGAAACCCATTGGTTCTTTTATCTTTTTAGGAACCACCGGTGTTGGTAAAACCGAGCTAGCAAAAGCCTTGGCAGAATATCTATTTGATGACGAGAGCATGATGACGCGTATAGACATGAGTGAGTACCAAGAGAAGCATACCGTGTCAAGACTAGTAGGTGCACCTCCCGGATATGTGGGTTATGAAGAAGGCGGACAATTAACCGAAGCGGTGAGAAGAAAGCCTTATAGCGTGGTGCTCTTGGATGAAATTGAAAAAGCGCATCCAGACGTTTGGAATATTTTATTGCAGGTTCTTGATGATGGAAGATTGACTGACAATAAGGGAAGGGTGGTGAACTTTAAAAACACCATCATCATCATGACCAGCAATATTGGTTCTCATATTATTCAGGAAGCATTTGAAAATGTAGACGAAGATAATTTAGAAGAACTGGTAGAAAAAACCAAGGTAGAAGTTGTGAACCTGCTGCGCCAAACCGTAAGACCAGAATTCTTAAATAGGGTTGATGAAATTATCATGTTCCAACCCCTGCTCAAAAAGCAGATCATGGGTATTGTGAAAATTCAATTGGAAGGATTACGCAAATTGGTAGCAGAAAATGGCATAGAGTTACACTATAGTGATTATCTATTAGAAACTTTAGCAGAACAGGGATATGACCCACAGTTTGGAGCCAGACCACTCAAAAGACTGGTACAGAAAATGATTGTCAATGCTTTAAGTAAGAAAATCTTGGCTGGAGAAATTGACAAGGGTAAGACCGTATTGGTTGATGCTTTTGATGGGGTGGTGGTCTTTAGAAATGAAGACGCAGCAACTGCTGTCAAAATCTAAAATGCCGTATTTTAGAAAGATGATACAGTTCAATGCCAAAGTGGAGCAATTTGGAGCCATGGGTGAGAAAACTGGCTGGACCTATATTTTAATTCCAGCAGACCTGGCCCAAGAATTATACCCAGGGAATAAAAAGTCCTTTAGGGTAAAAGGAAAATTAGACAATTGGGCATTTGAACAATTGGCCCTGATTCCCATGGGCGAAGGTGATTTTATCTTGGCGTTGAATACCCAAATTAGAAAGCAGATTAAAAAGCATAAAGGGGCAACCCTTGCAGTAAAAATGGCCCGGGACACCAAACCCGTGGCCATTTCTGTTGATTTACTGGCCTGTTTAGAAGACGAACCTAGGGCTAAAGCCTATTTTGACAAATTACCCGGATCCCACAAACTCTATTACAGCCGCTGGATAGAAAGCGCCAAATCCGATGAAACCAAGGGCCGCAGAATTGCCAAAGCCATCACTGCTTTGAGCAGAGAAATGGGGTATGGTGAAATGTTAAGAGAAGAAAAACAGGATAAAGACCAATTGGGCCGATGAAAAGACCTGAATTTCCCCTTTAAAAAAAATTGCAGAATAATAACTTACCTATTAGTAAGTTTTCCTAATTTTATGGCGTGAGTGCTAGGAATACCGATACCAAGGAAGAGATTTTGCGCATAGGCAAGCAATTGATCCAATTCTATGGATACAATGCTTTTAGCTACGCCGATATCTCCAGAGAGCTGAATGTAAAAAATGCGGCAGTGCACTATCATTTTAGGGGTAAGGAAGACTTATTAATGGCCCTTGTTCAAAATTATATAGACAATTACCAATTAATGGCCCAGCAATTAAAAGCTGCACCTTTAAAAGCGATTGCTAAGCTGGACAAATTTATTGAACGCTATACCCTGCTTTGTGAAACCGATAGCATTTGTATTATAGGATCCATTGCTTCAGATTATAATACGCTGCCAGATTCAGTAAAAGAAAAAGTAACGGAGTTGATTAACCTGGTCATGGGTATGGTAGAGCTTACCCTTGCCGAGGGAAAAAGAAAGGGAGAATTGGTGTTTACCGAATCACCCAAAACCCAGGCTTTATTGATTATGACCAATTTGGCGGCAGGGGTGCAGTTGGCAAGAATTTCGGGGAAGAAAGATTATGAAGCTATTAGAAAGGCAATTATAAGACAGGTGAAGTCCTGATTTTTTTTGCGCATAATACTTACTTACTAGTAAGGTAGTGAAAAGATAAGAGATAAGAGTGAAGAGTGAAGAGGAAGGAAGTGAAAAGTGAAGAGATAAGAGTGAAGAGAGGAGGAAGGAAGTGAAAAGATATGAGTGAAGAGTGAAGAGAGGAGGAGGAAAGTGAAGAGTGAAGAGGAAGGAAGTGAAGAGTGAAGAGTGAAGAGTGAAGAGAGGAGGAAGAAGAAGTGAAGAGATCAATGAATGAAAAAAAACAATTAAACCAATAACAAACAAAAACAACTATGAAAAAAGTAATCGCAATCACAGCATTTCTAGCCCTAGTAGGATTAGAAGCCATTTCACAAGTTCCTGCAGGTTTTCAAAAAGCCAGCCTTACTCTTGCCAATAACGAACAATTGGAAGGGACTATTAAAGAAGGTGGTATTGCCAAAGGAACCGTTCAGTTTGAAGGAGCCAATGGTTCAAAGAAAAATTATTCAGCTGCAGAATTAAATGCCTTAACCGTAAATGGTGAAAACTACTTGGCTTTGTCAAATGACTTTTACAAAGTTTTGGTAAATGGTAAAGCTTCTTTGTTGCAAAAGCAATCTGATAATAGCGGAAAAATGCTCTACAATGGTTCAGAAGCCAATATAGCTACTACTACAGAAGGCAAAATTGGTGAGTGGTACTTACACAATTCAGCTACCGGTGACTTGCATTTATTGGGTAAAAAGAATTTTGATACCGTGCTTGGAACTGCACTAGTAGACTGCCCAGCTTTTTTAGCAGACCTGAAAGCAAAGCTATTTAGTTATGACCAATTGGTTCAAGCAGTGACTAAATACAACCAATGTAAATAAACTATTGCGTTAGTTTCTATTTTCCCCCGATGAACAAAAAATCCCCAATTCGGGGATTTTTTTATGCATCAAGTTTCTATGGGGGCAGTAGGTAATAATCTAGAATGGCTAACTTTAGTAAAATTGCGGCCATGCTCAAATTTCTGTTCTCTTTTTTAGCCATTGGCCTTTGCTTTACAGCAGCGTCACAAACCATTTCAAGAGCCAATAGTGTATTTGAAGAATCATATGGTCAGGACGGTAAACCCATGACTACCAAAAATAGGGTAGTAGAAGGCTCTGCTATGTTTCAAGAGAAATGGTTTAAAGGAAAAGGAACAATATGTTTATAACCAACCTGCTAAATGGGTTTACAAAGATCAAATTAGTTGGTATGCATACTTACCAGCTACCAGAGAAATAAAACAGCTTACCAATACCAAAGAAGGATTGGCCAAATTAATTCCTGAGCATGAAGCAGCTATCAACGGATTTGTCACCAATAAAAAAGGGAAAAAGCTGGATGAACCAACTCTTTCCCTTTTGTTTGAAGCACTCAATAAATAAGCTATAGCTCTGAATATTCGGTAGCGTGACAAAGAATGGTTTCATTGCGTTGCACGGTATTTTTGTATTCTGCCTTACCAGATAGGGTTTTCCATTCTGGATCAGCGCTAAAGGTTTTCCAATGTGCGTTGCGGTCATCCATATTGTTAAAGCTGGTCATATACATAAGGTTGGGCATTCTTGCGCCTGCCAAAACTTCTCCATAAAAAATGGCATTAAAATTTAGTCTTACAAACAAAGCCACTTCTCCACCCGCATTAAACATCTCTACTTTTTTGCGATACATTTTTTCGGTAGGTCCTTCATAGGATCTTAGTTCATAAACCCTTTCATCTGCTGTGCCTGTAATCTTGGGTGCTGCAAAATCTGGCATCTGCTCATAGGCTTTTAGCAAGATGGCTTCTTTTCTAACAAAAGGTGTTTGGTTATAAGGTGCGTCTATATAAGCAGCACCATCTTTTAAATGTTGTTCATCCTTCCAGATAGCAACATCGGTTTTGTCAATTTGGTCAATGGTTTTAAAGGGAATAAACACAAAGATTTTTTTATCTGCAGCTGTATCGTTTGCAATGGGTTTGAATACACCCACTTTGGCAATACCTGCGCGATGCAAAGCAGGGATTAAGGCCCCTTGTAAATAATTGTCTACTGCAGCCATTTGAGTGGCATTGGCAATATGGTACACGGTAATCTGGTAATAAGCCCTTTTAGGTTTAAAAGCATTTGCTGTGCTAGAAAGTAGGAGCAAAGCTGAAAACAAGGCAATCGATATTTTTTTCATGTGATTAGTTGCTATGGGTTAATCTATAAATAAGTAGTGCAGCTCTTTGTGTAAGGAAAGATAGTTCATTCAGGTTAATGGTTTCTCCAGGTGCGTGTGCTCCTTTTCCAGAAGCACCCAATCCGTCTAAACAGTCTACATATTGTGCTATATAAGAAATGTCACCTGCGCCACGGCTACCGGGGTCTCCAGCAACAGTTTTACCAGCACCCATGTCTTGGGTAATCTTGTTTAAAACCTGTAACAAAGCATCATTGCCCTTGGTAGGTTCCATGGCAGGAATGCCATCGCTAAAGCGAATACTGGCTTTGGTGCCATTGAGGTTTTGTGAAACAATGTTTTTCATTTTTTCACGAGCCGCATTTTTTTGTGCTTCTGTTAAAAAACGTAAGTCACCCAAAACCGTTACGGCAGGAGAAATAATATTGGTTTTGCCAATGGCTTCACCCTTAGACTTGTTCTGGTCATAACTCATATCTGACCCACCCAATATCAATCCAGGATTAAAAGTCAAATATTTTTCCTGACTCAATGTTTCCCGAAAACTATTAATAATTCTAGCAGATTCATAAATAGCACCATAACCAGCACCATTGCTAAACACGCCCGCCGAATGCCCGGTTTTTGCGCTAACGTCAAGTCTCCATCCACTAGAACCTCTTCTGGCAGTAGCAACTGTAAACAGACCTGTAGCGCCTTCAAAACCCAAAGCAATATCGCTCTGCTTAGCCCTTTCTATAAAGTCTTTGCGGCTCACACTAGTAGGGATCCCGGATTTTTCTTCATCGCCCGTAAAATAAACCGTGATATTGGCGTCCTTTAATAAACCCGCCGCGTTCAAAGCCTGTAATGCCATGATCACAACTACATCACCGCCCTTCATATCGTTTACACCCTGACCCGTTGCCGTGCTATCATTGAGTTTGGTATAGGGGTTAGGGGGCATATCTGGTTCAAACACCGTATCTAAATGCCCAATCAAAAACAATCTTTTACCCTTTCCGCCCTTTCTGGTGGCTACCAAATGTCCGGCACGTTTTAAAGAATCAGGTAAGGAAACCCATTCTGTAGTAAAACCCGCTTCTTCTAAAGCTTTGGCAAATTCAGCACCCACTTTTTTTACGCCGGCAATATTCAAACTACCGCTATTGATATTAACCGTTGTTGCTAATAATTGCTGGGCCTCTTGTTGGTGGGACTGTATGTATTGAACTATTTTCTGTTCGGTACTAGAAAGCCCTTGGGCCATTAGTTCAGAGACTAGAAAACTGGTCAATAATAGTGCTATGATTTTTTTGTAATACATACAACTAAG
>NCHJ01000072.1 GCA_002256765.1 Bacteroidetes bacterium 24-39-8 | reverse complement strand
TCTTATTTATGAATATGGAGCTGGGGTTCGTTTATTTGGATTAGAACTACAGGCAACCCAAACTGGTTGGAACCAGCCCATTCCAGCGGTAGATGCTTCAAGAGCTTTTAATATAAAATTGGGTTTCTCTTTTAAAATCTAATGGAGTTCCAGATAAAATTAAAGCCATGCAGTATTTATTGCATGGCTTTTTTGTTTAGTTGTATTTATACAATAAGCTTATAAGCCCAATACATTTTTCATATTATAAATGCCTTTTTTGTCTTTCAAAAATTCTGCTGCAAGTACGGCGCCTCCAGCAAAACCAATACGGTTGTGAGCAGTATGCGTGATTTCAATATCATCTACGGAAGAAGTATACTTGATGGTATGCGTTCCAGGAGCGGGATCAATTCTTTTAGAAATAATTTCAAGCTCATCTTTAGAAGAAGCAGTTTCATTTACCCATTGCTTTTTTCTAGTAATGGCTGCTAATACTTGCTCAGCAAGGGTAATAGCAGTTCCACTTGGCGCGTCCTTTTTTTCTGTGTGGTGAATTTCTTCCATCAACACATTGTATTCTGGGTGTGATTCCATTAAGGCGGCCAAATACTTATTTAGTTCAAAAAACAAATTAACTCCAATGCTATAATTACTGGCATAAACCATTGCACCATTATGTTGTTCGCAACTTGCTTTAACCGTTTCCCATTTGTCTAACCAGCCGGTAGATCCACAAACAACTGGGATGCCCAAATTCATGCACTTCATCACATTGTCAAATGCACTATGCGGACCAGTGAACTCAATAGCTACATGGGCCTTGGCTATATTTTCTGCATTAAAATCAGCGGCATTGTTGATGTCTATTTTCAAGACAATTTCATGTCCTTTTGAAAGGGCAATCTGTTCTATGGCTTTACCCATTTTCCCATAACCAATCAGTGCAATTTTCATATCAACTTTGTTTACAATTTTATCTTATCTCATAAAGCCTTTTTTCAGGTCTTTTGGGATGGAATGTGACCATCAAGCCAGGGCTTTTTGTACTAGGATTAAATTGCGGTTTTAAATTCATACTTAGGTTGTTGCTCACATCAAAATCTTTCAAATGGCCAAATACTGTTGCGTCTACTACATTGAGCCCCCAAGCCAATAAGAAAAACAAAATGCTATAATCTCTATCTCGCCTAAAACTATTTCTATAACTCTGAAGCGATGTAGTACTCAAGTTTTTTAAATCTGGATCAATGGCAGCTAAATCAGTAGTGTCTCCAGTAGTTTCAAAATTGTATTTTGCCTCGTAAGCAAATTTGGTTTTTTTGTACCAATTATTATTGTAGACAAACATCACTGTTGGAATGGCAATAGCGCCATAAACCAAGGGGATTTTCCAATATTCTTTATTGTATGCCTGCCCCCAACCCGGGATAATGGCAGATCTTCTGGTAGCTTTTCTGGGATTGTGTTTTACCACACTGTCTTTTTTATACAGTTGGCTGCTGTCTGCAACCGGACTCATGGCATTGCTTTTTGCAGCAGTTCTAGAACTGCTGTCTGTTTGCGCGCCTGACTCTTGGTTTAGTAAAACAACTACCAAGAACAATATGAGAATTCGGTATGGGTTCATGTAGGATTAACTGACCGTAACATGCATGGTTTCTAGAATCTTATTCAATTCTTCTAAAGAATAATATTCTATACTAATGCTGCCATAGCCTTTTTTATTATGCGCCATTTTGACTTTGGTTCCAAAATGCGATGCTAAATTATCCTCTATTTTTCTGTATGCAGGCGGTAGCTCATTTTTTACAGAAGGTTTAACAGCACCCTGTTTGTCTGCCTTATACATTTTTCTAACCAATTCTTCTGTTTGCCTTACACTCAAAGACTTAGAACTGATTTCTTTGAACACAAACAATTGCTTGTCAATGGTGTCAATATTTACTAAGGCCCTAGCATGTCCCATGCTCAAAGAACCATTGCGAACGGCTAGTTGAATATCTGGGGGCAATTTGAGAAGCCTAATATAATTGGTAACAGTGCTTCTTTCTTTACCCATTCGCTCAGCCACTTGTTCTTGTGTATAGCTCAGCTCCTCCATCATCCGCTTATAACTCAAGGCAATTTCCACTGCATTTAAGTTTTCTCTTTGCAAGTTCTCCAATAAGGCTAGTTCTAGCAATTGCTGATCGTTAGCTTGACGAATATAAACGGGAACGTCTTTTAGTCCTGCAATTTTTGATGCCCTAAACCTGCGTTCACCGGCAATCAATTGGTATTTACCATTGGCCAATTTTGAAACGGTCAGTGGCTGAATAATATCGTGCAATTTAATAGAGGTGGCTAGCTCATTCAATGCAGTCTCGTCAAAATCCCTTCTTGGTTGTTTGGGGTTGATGACAATTTCAGTGATGGCCAATCTATTGGTACCAGTAGCTTCTTCTACCACATTGGTTTTTAAATTGCCTTCCGTGGTTTTTAAGTCCGCGTCTATATTCTGTAATAAGGAACGGATGCCCTTGCCTAGAAGGTCCTTGTTCTGTTTGGGTGTGCTCATCTTACTGGCTATTTGGGACTATTCAATGATTCTTTCTTCGTTACTCATTTTAGTGAGTCCGTTGTTTTGCAATATTTCTTTTGCAAGGTTTAAATAATTCACAGCACCCTTACTTTCTGCATCATAAAGGATCACGGGTTTACCCACACTAGGGGCTTCACTCAATCGGGTATTTCTATGAATGATGGTAGAAAATACCATATCGTCAAAATGTCTTCTCACCTCACTAACCACTTGATTACACAAACGCAACCTACCATCATACATGGTCATTAAGATGCCTTCAATTTTCAATTCAGGGTTTAATCTATTTTGTACAATCTTAATGGTGTTCAAGAGTTTTCCCAAACCTTCAAGGGCAAAGAATTCACATTGTACAGGTACAATCACAGAATCAGCAGCTACCAATGAATTTACAGTAATCAAGCCCAAAGAAGGAGAGCAGTCAATGATGATAAAATCATATTTCTCTCTTACTTGGTCAAGTATTCCCTTCATCACATTTTCACGATTGGGATAATTGATCATTTCAATTTCCGCACCTACCAAGTCAATATGAGAAGGCATTAAGTCTAAATTAGGCACATCGCTTTTTAGAATCACATCCGTTGCAATGGTATTATTGACCATGCAGTCATATAAACTACTGGTAATATTGTGCAGGTCAAATCCCACCCCAGTGGTACTATTGGCCTGTGGATCCGCATCTACCAATAGGGTACGGTATTCCAAAACAGCTAAACTAGCTGCTACGTTAATAGCGGTGGTAGTTTTTCCTACCCCTCCTTTTTGATTGGCTACGCCAATGATTATGGCCATATATTCCTCCATTTGTCTGATTAAACAGACAGGTTATTGATCAAATCCGGTTTCAAATATCCAAACTGCTACCGATTGCTGGCAATAATAAGCTTTTGCCGGCGCTTCTAAAAGCCCCAATTGCAGCTTCATGGTCTATTTTGATAAATCCAAAGGTATTATAATGCATCCCAACCACCTTATTGCACTCAATAAAATTGGAACAAATTACTGCGTCTGATACATCCATGGTAAAATTGTCACCAATTGGAAGCATGGCAAAATCCAATTTTGCCCATTTTGGAATCAGTTGCATGTCTAGGGTTAAACCAGTATCGCCACTATAATAAAAATTAGCTTCTTCTGTCATAAATAAAAAACCAAGTGGATTTCCGCCATAGGAACCATCGGGCAAACCACTGCTATGTTGTGCCACAACAGCCTTAACTGTACCAAATTCAAAGACCCATTTGCCACCTGTATTCATGGGATGAGTATTAGAAACCCCTTGTTTGTTCAGCCATTCGTGCATTTCCCAATTGGCAATTATTTTGGCTCCCGTTCTTTTGGCAATGGCAATGGCGTCTGCAATATGATCCGCGTGTCCATGAGACAAAAAGATATAGTCTGCCTCAATGGCATTTACGTCAATTCCTTTTGCTAGTTCATTAAAGCTGATAAATGGATCAAAAAGAATTTGTTTTCCCTTGATTACCAATTGAAAGCAGGAATGTCCAAAATAGGTGAGTTTCATGAATAACTGTTTTGCAGGATGCCAAAAATACACTTTAGCCTACATCCTACGAAACAATATTCTAATGCTCCTGTTATATTAACCATCCCAAGTTGGGAAAAGGTTATTTTTAAACAATTTTCTAGCTTTTACAATATAAAAGAAGTAGAATCGTCTTCCTTGAAAAATAGTTAATATGAGAAATTCCAGTACCTGGTGGATCATTGCCTTTGTGATGCTTTTGTTAGACTTTTATGTATTTCAGGCATTGAAAACAGTGACCCAACAGTCTTCTGAAAAAATGCGCTTTGCCATTCATTTGACCTACTGGTTGGTTTCTGGTGCTACACTATTGCTCTTATTGTCTTTTCCTTATATACAAACCCTACAGACCTCAAAAATCTTTAGAAACTACGTTTTTGCCATACTTATTGGTTTATTTTTTGCCAAATTATTGGGTTCCCTCTTTTTTTTGATTGATGACCTAAGAAGGGGTGGATTTTTGTTAATGAGTAAATTGGCACCCGAAGCCGGTGCCCGATTTATGGGGGAGGGTAATGGCATCCCTAGGTCTCTGTTTCTAAGCTGGTTGGGTTTAGGAATTGGAGGTACCCTTTTTGGAACCCTTTTGTATGGATTCAGTAACAAATACAATTATCAAGTAAGAAGAGTCAAACTAGCTTTTGATAATTTGCCCATAGCTTTTAAAGGTACCAAACTGGTGCATATTAGTGATATTCATAGTGGTAGTTTTCAACATAAAGAAGCGGTGAATCATGGCATTGACCTCATTTTAAAAGAACAGGCAGACCTTATCTTGTTTACCGGTGACCTTGTAAACGATAGGGCAGAAGAGATGGCGGAATATAAAGTGATTTTCGGAAGGCTTACAGCCCCATTAGGCGTCTTTAGTACATTGGGCAATCATGATTACGGAGATTATGTGGCTTGGCCCAGTAAAGAGGCTAAAGCAGCCAATTTAGAAGATTTAAAACAAGTGCATGCTCAAATGGGTTGGAAACTGCTCATGAATGAACACGTTTTGTTAGAGAAGGGAACTGACAAGATTGCACTATTGGGAATAGAAAATTGGGGGGCCAAGGGCCGATTTCCTAAATATGGTAAAATGAATCAAGCCCATCCTGGTACAGAACAAATTCCTTTTAAGATTTTGTTAAGTCATGACCCCAGCCATTGGGATGCACAAGTAAAAACAGAATATCCAGATATTGACCTAATGCTAGCTGGACATACCCATGGAATGCAATTTGGGTTAGAAAATCCTTATTTCAAGTGGAGCCCTGTTCAATGGATGTACAAACAATGGGCAGGTTTGTATGAAGATGGAAAACAAAAATTGTATGTTAATAGGGGCTTTGGATTTATAGGATATCCTGGAAGGGTGGGAATTATGCCAGAGATCACCGTTATTGAACTGGTTTAGTCAAATTTGAGCTTACATAATTCCTGTAAAAACTTTTTTTTGGGTCCTTTTGCAATATTTGGCACGGCTTTAGCATTGTATCATTAAATAAACCAATACTATGAAGCATTTATTTTTGGCATTAATTGCCGTAACAACAATCAGCTTTGCTGCTAATGCACAAGGTGGATTTAGATTAGGAATTAAGGGGGGAGCTAACTTGAATCAAGTAGAAGGCGCTTCTTTAAATGATGGTTTTGCATTTTCTTATCACTTAGGTGGATTTGCAGAAATTGACTTTACCAAGAAATTTGGTATTCAACCAGAGGTTTTGTGGAACCAATCAAAGACCACATATGGAACTGGCTTGTCTAATATTTATCAGCCTTTATTGGATCCAACATCGGGTAATGACATTACCTTGAATTACCTTTCTATCCCTATTTTATTGCGCTACAATATTGGTAATATGTTATCTCTTAATGCAGGTCCACAATTTGGCATCTTGCTTAACAAGGACAAAAATTTGTTACAGAATGGAGAACAAGCATTTGCCAGTGGCGATTTTGGAATGGTAGCAGGTTTGCAAGTGAATTTGAAAACCTTACGTTTATATGGTAGGTATAATATTGGTTTGAAAAATATCAATGATATTGACCAAAAAGAAAAATGGACCAACCAGCAACTTCAATTTGGTATTGGATTAAGATTATAAGTCTTTATCATAACTGATAAACGCCTAGAAAAACCAACGGCTGTCTCAAAAGAGGCAGCCGTTATTTTTTAATTGGATGTTTCTATTTTGAAAAAGCTTTTTTAATGGCAGAGATTTCTCTTTTAAATCGCTTTAGTTCCGTTACTTGTTCTTTAATAAAACTATTGTCTTCTAATTTGCCCACAACCGCATTCATTTCTGCAGTGGTTTCATAAACCATTTTCCTATAAGGATTTACAAAGTCCTTGGCCTTTGAATCATAAATTCCTTTGGCCATCCATTCTTTGGTACTTACTACCGTTCCCAACAAACTATTGAATTGTTCAGGAGTAATTTTTTTAAGATTGATTCCCAAGTGTTCTGAAAGAGCAGCCAAAGCATGGGCTGTTTTTTGAGCTGGATATTTTGTACCCATGGTTTCATAATAAGCATGAATCTCATCCCAGCTTTTAATTTTATCCGTATTGATTTTCTTTCTAAGAACCAATACTTCTGATTCAGGCATCAACTGTCCGCCTAAGTTCATCCATTGATGACGCTCCGTTTTAGCAGGCATGGCTTGTAAGAAATGATCAAAGTTTGTAATGCTTGAGTCCTTAATCATTCCCAGCATAGCTCTTACTCCATAGAATACAATCAATTCTTCAAACACTTTATAAGCTTTCAATACTTTGGTATATACAACTTTGCGTTTGCTATTTTCAAAACCATCTGCTAGAATTTCTAATTGGTCTACTATTTTGTTTCCAGTCTTGAGTAAATTTTTTCCGATAGTTAAACTTTCTTCTCTATTGATTTTTTTGCCTGGATGCGTTTTATGTAAATAGGCTTTGCCAGTAGCAATTTCTAACAATTGTAAGGCGGTAAAAATCTCGTTGATAGTATCAGGAGCTAGGTAGTCATATTCTAGATGCTGAATTTTTTCAGCACGTTTGTCACGGTCAATATATTTCCAAGCATTTCTAGCAAGGGCATACATATTGTATAAAAACCAATAACCTGGCATGACTACCAATTGGTCCTTACTCATATCATTGCTAACCAAAGCAAAAGGCACTTGAATATTTAATTCAGCAGGATAATCACCTTTAGATAAAATGGTAAAACTGGCAAATTTGGAATTGTGTTTTAAACTAACGCAGAGTCCCGGCCAAAAACCTCTTCCCAGTATCACTTCACCATCAGCACCTCTACTATTATGGTTAGAGCCAATAGTAGCACCTGCTGCAATATTACTTTGTCCCATGACTAATGCGGCACAAAGAAAACTATTGTTATGGTGTTGCTCGTGAGCAGGAAAAATGAGAGAATTTAAAACTTCACAACAAGAAATAGTGGCATTCTGACCCAAGTAGGAGTTAATTAATCTTGCCCCATACTTTAGTTGGGAATGATCCGCCATCACAAATCTAACCGCCTTAATGCCATAAAATAATCGGCATCCATAACCAATAATTCCATTCACAATCTCACATCCTTCTCCAATTTGTGTTCGGCCTTCTTCACCAGAATTGATGGTTAAATTCTTAAGTTTATTGGCACCTTTAATATAGGCATCGGAACCAATCCATACGTCTTTAAGAATTTTGGTATTCTTAATAACGGTGCGGTCACCAATCTTGCCATAATAGCCCCTATGCGGTTTAAACTGCTTGGCAGTTAGTTGCTTGAATTTTTCTTGCAATACGGCATCGTCTTTGTATTTGCTCCAGAGAAAAGCATCTCCTGGTAACATTCCCACAAATGGTAATACTTTTCTCCCTGTATTCTCATTGCAAATTTCCATCCAGATGCGCACATCCTCGTCCTCACCCTCTTTGAGAATACCATTACCAAACTTGCTATGATTGGTAGTTACCATTTCATCTACATTGGTAATGATTACTTCTGATCCAATAATATAATGAGCTAGATAATGGACACCATCAATGACACAGTTATCTCCAAAGTCACAGCTGATGATGGTAGAGTTATATAAACCTACCGGTACTTTCAGGTCACTAAAACCCAGACATAGTGGTTCTAGTTTTCCTATTCTGACCAGTCCGTAAAACTTACAGTTTTTTACCAATTCAGGATTAAAAGCATCAGATACTAGCAACTTATTCCAGTCATCACTGGTATTGCGGTTTCTTACCAATACTTCTATCTCATAGGCGTCCAATTGGCGGTAATTAATACCATTTCTATTTTGGATATTACGTAAATAATATTCATCCTTTCCTTTGGGTAGATAGGGTGCTTGGATAAATCCATACCCCAATGAATTCAAAGCGGTTTTTGAAATGATATTTATAGACATTCAAATGGCTTTTTGGGGAGGGGGTGAAAAAATTATTCTACTGTTACACTTTTGGCTAGGTTACGTGGTTTGTCAACATCCAATCCTTTGGCAAGACCTACATAGTAACTTAGCAATTGCATGGGAATTACGCTGAGTAATGGAGCAATTAATTCATCAGCATCAGGAACATACATGGTATCATCTGCCATGCCAGGAATGATTTCATCCCCAACGGTAGCAACAGCTATTACCATACCACTTCTGGCTTTGATCTCCTGAACATTTGATACAATCTTCTCGTAATAAGAATCTTTGGTTGCTACAAATACAACTGGCAAATCTTTATCTACTAGTGCAATGGGGCCGTGTTTCATTTCTGCTGCAGGATATCCTTCTGCGTGTATATAAGAGATCTCTTTTAATTTAAGCGCTCCTTCTAAGGCAATGGGAAAATTATAGCCACGTCCTAAGAATAAAAAGTCTCTAGCGTCTTTGTATTTTTCAGCAATGCGTTGAATATTGCTAGTGTCATTTAAAATCTCACGGATTTTTTCAGGAACAGCTTGCAATTCCAACATTAGGTGTAAATACCTTTCTTTGGTAATAGTTCCCTTGGCATATCCAATTTTTAAAGCCATCATGGCCAAAACGGCTAATTGACCTGTAAATGCCTTGGTACTTGCCACACCTATTTCGGGACCAGCGTGTGAGTAAGCACCAGCATGACTTAAGCGTGCAATACTGCTTCCTACAACGTTCACCACACCAAAGATAAATGCCCCTTGTGCTTTGGCACTTTCCAAAGCAACCAAGGTATCTGCCGTTTCACCACTTTGTGAAATGGCAATGATTACATCCCCGGGATGAATCACAGGATTGCGATACCTGAATTCAGAAGCATATTCTACTTCTACTGGAATGCGGCACAATTCTTCTATTTGGTATTCGGCCAATAAGCCTGCATGCCAACTAGTACCACAAGCCACTATTAAAATACGATTGGCATTTTTTAATGCTTCAATATGGTTCTCCACACCACCCATGACAATTGTGCCATTTTCTGGTTGTAGTCTACCACGCAAACAATCAAAAATGGTATCAGGCTGCTCGTGAATTTCTTTTAGCATGAAATGCTCATAACCACCTTTTTCAATAGCGGCTAATTCCATGTCTAATTTTGTAATAAAAGGAGTTTGCTTTTCATTACCCAAATTTTTCAAGATCAATTCATCTGGTCTAACAATGGCTATTTCATAGTCATTTACATAAACCACTTCTTTGGTGTACTCAATAATGGGAGAAGCGTCACTAGCTAAGAAATGTTCTCCCTTACCAATACCAATGACCAAGGGGCTTCCCTTTCTGGCAGCAATAATGGTTTCAGGATCATCTTGAGAAATCAACAAAATGCAATAAGCACCTACAATTCTTTTTAGCGCAATTCTGAGCGCTTCTTCCAAACTGCACTCATTGTTTTTTTTGATGTCTTCTATAAAATTCAACAAGACTTCTGTATCCGTATCACTTGTAAAAGTATATCCATGATCTAGAAGCTCTTTTTTAATTTGAGCGTAGTTTTCAATGATGCCATTGTGAATCATGGCCAATTCACCACTATTGGATAAATGAGGGTGGGCATTTCTATCTGATGGAACACCGTGGGTAGCCCAACGGGTATGTCCAATACCAATATTTGAATGAAGATCCTTGCCAATAACAGCTTCTTCTAATTCCGCTACTTTGCCTTGTTTTTTAAACACATTTAGGTGGCCATTATTAATCAAAGCTACCCCAGAACTGTCATAGCCCCTGTATTCCAAACGCTTTAATCCCTTGATTACTACCGGATAAGCCTCTCTATGACCAATATAACCTACAATTCCACACATAATATTAATTAGTTATTTCAGCTTGCAAGATTACTTAAAAAGAAGCAATCTTGCTTTTTAAAATCTTTTAGAAAGCGTAGCTTGAGGTCAAAATCTAAGAATGGATTTGACCCAAGAATTTATATTAGAAAACAATTGCGTTTTATTGCGGCCATTAAAAACAGAGGATTGCAATTATTTGCAGCATTTTGCCTTGGAGGAGCCGGAAATCTGGCAATATTCCTTAATGCCCATTAACTCTATTGCTAGTTTAGAAAATTATATTCAAAAGGCATTAGCAGACAGGGATCAAGGTCATTCCTATCCTTTTATAGTGTTTGACAAACAAACGGGCAAATATGCAGGAGCTACCAGGTACTATGATATACAACCTGCTTTCAAAACCCTACAACTGGGTTATACATGGTATGGTAAAGCATTTCAGGGAACAGGACTCAACAAGCATTGCAAATATTTACTCTTAGAATTTGCTTTTGAAACCCTGGGAATGGAAAGGGTTGAATTTAGGGCCGATAACCAAAACGCCAAAAGCATTGCTGCTATGAAAAGTATTGGTTGTACGGTAGAAGGGATACTCAGAAGTCATATGCCCAATCAAACTGGAGGAAGAAGAGATAGTATTGTCTTAAGTATTTTAAAAGAAGCGTGGGAGAGTCATGTAAAAGCCAATCTTGCTGCTAGATTAACTCCCCCTATTTAAGCATATTCTTAATCTCATTCAACTTCATCAATGCTTCTACTGGAGTCAATTGATTGATATCTGTTTCTTCCAATCTTTTTCTAATGTCCTGAAAGGTTTGAGAATGCGCATCAAAAATAGACAGTTGCATTTTTGGGCCTGAGAGTTCTTTTAATTGATTGCCTAAATCGGACTTATTTTGAATGCGCGGTTTTTTGTCTCCGGCTTTTTCATCAACCTGTTTGTCTTCTAATTGTTCCAAGATTTCATTGGCCCTAGCAATTAAAGATGGGGGCATTCCTGCCATTCTAGCCACATGAATACCAAAACTATGAATGCTACCACCTGGTGCTAACTTGCGCAAGAAAATAATCTTATTACCCACTTCTTTATTGGTGATATGGTAGTTCTTTACCCTAGGAAGTTTGGCTTCTAATTCATTTAACTCATGATAGTGCGTGGCAAATAGGGTCTTGGGTGCAGCAGTTGAACCATGCAAATGCTCTACAATACTCCAAGCAATTGAAATGCCATCATAGGTAGAAGTACCCCTCCCAATTTCATCCAACAAAATCAAACTCCTAGCAGAAATATTATTGATTATACTGGCTGTTTCATTCATCTCAACCATGAAGGTAGATTCTCCGCCACTTAAGTTATCACTAGCGCCAACCCTTGTAAAAATCTTATCGGTAAGAGGGATTTTAGCAGAAGATGCTGGAACAAAACTTCCCATATGGGCCATTAAGGTAATCAATGCGGTTTGTCTTAACAATGCGCTCTTACCACTCATATTGGGTCCGGTTAATATAATCACTTGCACACCTACTGGATCAAGAACAATATCATTGCTTACATAGGATTCACCTGCCGGAAGATTTTTTTCAATCACCGGATGTCTACTATCCTTGAGTTCTAACAAAGCACCATGGTGCATGTCAGGTTTTTTGTATTGATTTTGAATAGCAATTTCTGCAAAACAAATTAAGCAATCTAAATGCGCCAATAAATGGCCATTCATTTGCATGGGGGCAATAAACTCCTGCAAATATTGAAGTAGCTTGTCATACAAATCCAATTCAATAGCCAAGATTTTATCTTCAGCTCCCATGATTTTTTCTTCATAGGTCTTTAGTTCTGGAGTTATATATCGCTCCGCATTAGCCAGCGTTTGTTTGCGAATCCATTCAGAAGGTACTTTATGTTTCTGTGAGTTGGTTACTTCTAAATAATACCCAAATACATTGTTGAAATTAATTTTCAAGGAACTGATACCGGTAAGTTCGGCTTCTCTTTGTTGAATATTGTTCAGGAATTCTTTTCCGCCTGAGGCGATATTTCTTAGTTCATCTAATTCCTCATGAATACCAGCATTAAATACATTTCCTTTATTGGCTGCAGCGGGTGGGGCTTCATTAATTTCTTTAAAAATTCTTTCCATGACGGGAAGACAGGGAGCCAATCTTTTGGTCAATTCTTGCAAAAGTGGATTAGCCAAGTCTTTACATTCATGTTGGATAATGCCTATTTGTTCAAGCCCCTTAGCTAGTTGCAATACTTCGCGGGGCGATATTTTTTTTAATGGAATCTTGCTGACCAAGCGTTCAATATCGCCACAGCGTTTAATGGATTCAGCAATGGATTTTCTCAAGTCAGGAGATACTATCCAAGTTGATACTGCGTCTAAACGTTCATTGATTTTTGACAGGTCTTTCAAAGGAAAAAGCATCCAACGGTGCAGTAGTCTAGCACCCATGGCACTTACGGTATTATCCATCGCCTTAATCAAGGAATGCCCGTTCTCGTAACCAGTATGTAAGAGTTCTAAATTGCGAATGGTAAACCTATCCATCCACAAAAAATCATCCCTTTCCATTCTTTGGATACTGCTAATATGTTGCAGGTTGGGATGCTCAGTTTGTTTTAGATAATAGAGTATTGCACCTGCCGCAACAATGGCCATGGACATTTTTTCAATGCCAAAACCTTTTAAAGAATGGGTTTGAAAATGTTTGAGCAGGCTTTCTGTAGCAAAGCTTTCATCAAAAACCCAACTGTCTAAATGATAAGTATAAAATTTTGGCCCAAACAATTCTTTGAACTGTTTTTGATGGCTTCTTTGAAAAATTACTTCAGCTGGTTTTAAGCTTTGTAAAAGCTTGTCCATATAATCGGCATTTCCCTCTGCAACAAAAAACTCTCCAGTAGAAATGTCTAAAAAGGCAATGCCCATTTGGTCTTCTTGCAAGTGCAAGGCCGCCAAGAAATTATTACTATTTTGGTCTAAGAGTTTATCATTGGTGGCAATACCTGGCGTAACCAATTCTGTAACGCCCCTTTTGACAATGCCTTTTACAGATTTGGGGTCTTCTAATTGGTCGCAAATAGCAACCCTATAACCCGCTTTTACCAATTTGTGCAAATAGGTATCCAAAGCATGATGCGGAAATCCCGCTAACTCACTGGCCGATGTTGAACCATTATTTCTTTTGGTGAGGGTAATGCCCAACACCCTAGCTGAAATGATGGCATCCTCGCCAAATGTTTCATAAAAATCGCCCACGCGAAATAGCAATATGGCATCAGGATATTGTTGCTTAATGGCCCTGTGCTGTTGCATTAATGGCGTATCGGAAACGGCTTTAGACATGGGCAACAAATATAGGTTCTTGTTGTCTTGCCCTTGCTATCCCTTGGCGGATGTGGAAAAGAAGTGAAGAGGAAGGAAGAAGAAGTGAAAAGATAAGAGATAAGAGTGAAGAGTGCACAATCATTTGATTAGCGACTATCATTTTGAATCCCCACGATTGCTCGTGGGGATTATTTTTTTAAGGGGTTTTGACATAAAAAAATAACCTAGGCCGACACTGTCTCATAAAGTGTGTGGAGATGCTGCGATCCGCGACTGGGTGAAGTTGGCCGTCACACGTGCCCGTAACTCAGGCATGCCTGTGGTGTTCTG
>NCHJ01000071.1 GCA_002256765.1 Bacteroidetes bacterium 24-39-8 | reverse complement strand
AAATCTGGAATCCCATATATACTTGAAAGTCTTAAAGGATCATTCAATCTGGTATTTATTTGTTCTGTTAGACTGCCACTCAAAAAATGCCTTATTAGCCATTTGCTATTCCCTAATTTTCTGAGTCTGGTAAAAGTTTCTATGGCGGTTAAAAAACTTAGGTCTTCAAGTCTTTGGTTACCATAATATCCTCCAAATCGAAGTATATAGTTGAGATAATTTTTTTTTCTAGTGAAATAGTTTCGTTGATAATCAAATCCTAAATAGGGTCTAGAGATATCGTTTCTATTTGTCCAACCACCAATCAAAGACATGGAAAATCCTTCTGGAACGTCTTCGTTTCTTCCAAATCCATAAATATAATTGGTGTGATAATAGTTTTGTTCAAATACAGTTAACGCACTTAAAACAGTTGCCAAATTGGAATAGTCACTACTGTAATTGGTTTGATAATATTTGGGAATGCTTTCATACCTCCTATAAATGCCACGAATAGAAAGTAAATATTTTAGTCGTTTGTTGATTTCTGCATTGGACAAATGTTTTTTGGCACCAATATTATAACCCAACCAACCATCAAAAACTCGGTATCTATATTTGAAATCTGATTCAAAAACGGAATCATTTAAATACCTATTACTAGTAAATCTTAAGGCAGTTTCATAAGAACCTGTCCATTTTCTATAAGGACTAACCAAGGGAAGATCTGCTTTAATATATATTACAGTTTCATCCCTTCTTCCACTATTGAAGGCGGGATTGATATTGCTATAAACAATGCTTAAGTCAATAAAACTTCCTTTTATATTTCGTTTCAAATATTGGGCAGATAAACCATATTTGGGGGTTCTATCCAAATCAATCAGATTGGCCAATGCAACCCTATCGCCGGTTCCAACAAGATTGTCATCATTGATTTCAAAATTCAACGTTTTTGCAGATCCAAGGTCAGCACTACCACCAACAGGAAAGACATCTTTACAAACTACTATCACGTCTACTTGGTCAATAAACTCATCATTTTGTCTAACCAATATTTTGGCATCTTGCAGGTAACTAATATCGCGCAAGAAGCGCTCATTATCTGCAACTAATGCAGGATAGAGTGTATCTGATTCTTTGAAGAATAAATTTTTCTTGATGATTTTGTCAGATGTGTTTGGGTGCAAACGATTTCCTATATCATTGAAAAAGTTATTGAAGAATTTGGAAGTGTCATTAACCGTTCCGTTGAAACCAGGCTTTTGAATAAATATATGTCGGATGGTTTTTCCTTTGAACACAGCAAAGCTTTCTTCATTTTTAAGGACTCCTGAATCTGCGGTAATTGGAATGTCTCCACTCACTGAAATACTTTTGCCAATCTTTCCAAGAATCCCTTTTTTCTTGGCTAGGAAGAAAGTGTCAGATACTGGTTTTTCTTGACCAAACGCCCAATTTGGATATTGGCATAGGGTCAATACTGTTAATAGTATGGAATATATGGTATTCCTATAGCTCATCTTAGCAAATATAAAGCCTTAGCCAATGGCTTGTCTCAAAAGCCTGTTCCTCATTATGAGAAGATTCAAATCTATATAGGTGCATTCAAAAGATTTCTTAAATTGTATCATAATTAAGTAAGAGATTCCTTAAATACTGTAAAAACTTATCTATGCTTGCCTCAAGAAGAAAATTTCTAGCTCAAACTAGCTTATTGTTAGCTGGTGCAGCAACTATGCCTCATCAATTGTTTGCAAATGCTGCTACTAATTCTGTGTTAGGCGTACAGCTTTATTCTGTTAGAGATGACATGAAAAAAGATCCAGTTGGAACTTTGAAACAATTGGCTGCCATGGGATATCGCAATGTAGAACACGCTAATTATATAGATAGAAAATTCTATGGATTTACGGCCAAAGAATTTAAAAAAGTGTTGGATGATGTAGGCCTAAAAATGCCTACTGGTCACACCGTAATGGAAAGAGGGCATTGGGATACAGCTAAAAAAGATTTTACGGCTTCATGGAAATATACGGTAGAAGACGCAGCCATAGTTGGACAACAATATGTGATCAGTCCTTGGTTAGATGAGCAACTGAGAAAAACCTATGATGGGCTTTTAGCCTATATGGAAGTCTTTAATAAATCAGGTGAATTATGTAAAAAGTCAGGAATGAAATTTGGCTACCATAACCACAATTTTGAGTTCAGTACCAAATTGAATAATCAAAAAGTCTTTGATATTATGGTCAAACATACTGATCCAACTTTGGTTGCACAGCAATTAGACATTGGAAATATGTATGGCGCTGGGGGGAGGGCATTAGAAATAGTAAAACAATACCCTGGCCGTTTTGAATTAATGCACGTTAAAGACGAGATTAAAACTGCCACCAAAGGTGAAATGGAAGACGGTTATGAAAGCACTGTGTTAGGTAAAGGTGTGGTTGGAGTTAAAGAAGTCATTGACCAAGGGCGCAAAACAGGTGGAACCATTCATTTTGTAGTGGAACAGGAATCTTATCAGCAATTGACACCCTTGCAATCTATGAAAGCAGATTTTGAAATTATGCGAAAATGGGGTTATTAGACTAGATATTTTTCCATTACAACAAATTCCAATGGCTGTTTCTGAATCCCAAATTTTGGGTCATTCGGAAATGGCCTTTTTTCACCAGTTAGCTGATAACCCCTGCGTTCATAGTAAGCAATCAGCTCTGCCCTTACACTAATAACCGTCATTTCTATATTTGTTTTTCCTAGTTTTCTAGCAAAATCCTCAGATGCATTCATCAAAACTTTGCCAATACCAGCAGCTTGAATATTGGGATCAACAGTGAGCATTCCTAGATAGACTTTTTTGGATTTTTCTAACAGTGACACACAGCCAATAATAATCCCATTTTGATCTAAGGCCTTAAGAAAATATTGTCCGTGAGTATTCATTTGTTCCAACATTGTCTCTGGAATTACGCGCACACCATCTAAAAGATCGGCTTCAGTTGTCCAACCTTTTTTAGAACTATCTCCCCTATAGGCACTGTTGACCAATAAAACTATGGCCGGAATATCTTCAATTGTAGCTTTAGCAATGGTAATCTCCTCATTCATCGGATAAAGATAAGTACTTGTAAGATTTCTGATTCAGCTACTGCCTATAAATGCAAAACCATTACAAAGTATTACATTGCAATAGAGATGATTGAATCAACAATTCCATACCATATTTGTCCAGCTCCTTGGCAATTGAAAGGAGAGGGATATTTAATGTTGTATAGATTTTCTGAGGATTTTTTGATGAAGGAAGGGTTTATTTCTGAGGAGCTCAAAGGGGCAGTTTGGTTGAATATAGGATTGGTTATGTTGGTCAATTATCAGGATTCTCCAGTAGGACCATATGGAGAATTATTGTTTATACCAGGCATGTTTCGCTATAAAGGAAAATACTATTGGCATATTTCTAAGATCTATGTAAGTTCTTGGGATTCGGTCATGAATGGAAGAGAAAATTGGGGTATACCAAAAGAATTGGCAGAATTTGAATTTAAGCATTTGGATCAAGCTACTCAATCCATAAAAGTGATGCAAAAAGATCAATTTATTTTTAGCGGGGTTTTTAAAGACAAAAGATGGTCAATGCCATTAAGTACAGCTTTGTTTCCATTTCAATTTATTCAGCCCTTAGATAATAAACAATTTTTAACCCACCCTAAAGGTTCGGGAAAGGCCTTTTTTTCAAAGTTGCAAAGGCTAGAAACAGGGCAGGACCTTTTTCCAAGTATTGGTACTCAGACAAGAATATTCTGTATGCATATTCCTGATTTTAAATTAGCATTCCCAACCCCCCAATTTTTATAATGCCATTTCAGCAACAACATATAGTCATCACTGGCGCAGCATCTGGCATTGGCAAAGCGTTAGTTTTAGAACTTGCAAAATATAGCTGTCAGGTATTGGCTATTGATAAAGATGTAGCAGGATTAAAGCAATTATTAGAAGAATTAGATAATACCAAGATGCAACTACAAATCTTGGAATTAGATTTAGCCAATCTTTCACAGATTCAACAACTGGTTCCAATGGCATTGGATAAACTTGGGCGGATAGACTTATTTTTTGCCAATGCAGGAATAGCAATGTATGGAAGATTTGGGTCTCAGGATTTTAAAGCAAGGCAGTCACAATTGATGGTAAATTTAGTGGCACCAATAGAAGGTCTTTACCAAATGTTACAGGTAGCTAAAGACAATAATTTCAGCTATATCATTACAGCATCTGCCATGTCAAAAACAGGTATGCCAAATTATGCCATGTATGCAGCTAGTAAAGCGGCACTTGACCGTTTTGCTGAGTGTTTTAGATTTGAAAATAATCCGGGTTGTCATTTAATGTTGGTGTATCCCATTGCAACCAAAACAGATTTTTTTAATGGTCATGAAAATGCCCCAATTCCATGGCCATCACAGACACCACAAAAAGTTGCCCAAGCAATTTTAAAAGCAGTGGAGAAAAGAAAGACAGCCGTTTATCCCTCTTTTTTATTTCAATGTATGATCTCTTTACAGTTGATCAACAAATGGCTCATGTATCCTTATCAGATTTGGCACAAACCCAAAACAAGTTAGAAAGAAAAGGGGTTGTTTCTTTGAAGCGTTTGAAAAGCTTTTATAGTTCTTGTAATCTTGAATTTGTTAAATGTTACTTCTGCTTTTCCCTTTGTACTCACACCATTTATTCCAGCTAATCCTTGCATGGTCCATTTGTAATTTTGGCGGTTGCGATGGTGCCAATTTTCATTCCTGATTTGACCAACTGGGAAAATATAAATATGGCCCTGTTTTACCAAGTAATGGCTCTGGGCATCTAAGGTAACGGTATTAGCCCAGTGTTCAATTGTTTCTAATGTAGTTGAATGGGTAGGATCAAGCACCATTGCAGAAGGACCTGATTCCAAGAGGGTAGGTAGCATAATTGCTACATGGTAATTCCATTTATTTTTTAAACTTCCCATATTTCTGCTAAGGAAGTAGCCGCTAAATACCCAAGCCTTAAAATGAGGAATCTGCCATTGGGTTAACAAAATAGAAATAGCTTCTGCTCTGTCTTCACAATTGTGTATGTCTCCCCAATTAAACAAGGGATGTTTGCTGAAATAATCATTTATTTGAACAGCTTGGTCAGAGGTAAGAAATGCCGAACCTATCCAAGTGTCAGAAAGTTGCTGGTCAAAAACCGTTTTCTTGTTTATAATATCCAGTTGAATTGGTAGTCAATGGGTGCTTTAATGGAAGTTCTTTCTGCCACTTTTCTAAACCTATCGGGCAAAGCCATTAGATAATCTCTACCTCTTTCTGCAGCACTATTTAAACCAGTGATATTACTAATATCCCATTCTTTAACTAGTGATTCTAAAATATTGGTATAATCCATACTGGTATACACCCCAAGTCTTTGGGCGGCATCACTAAAATGAGACCAGCTTTGTCCAATTTTTTCACCTTGTTGACGAAGAAAGTGTGCGGGCATGACAATCTTTTTGCGCATCATATCTTCTAAAGCAATCATCATTTCACTTGGATCAACTTCAAAGATTTTTGTCACAAATGATCTATATGCTTTTGCATGTCTTGCTTCATCAGCTGCAATTACTCCGCAGATTTTTGACAATTGTTCATTGCCATGTTTCTTTGCCATAGTTGCAGTTCTGCGATGAGAAATATTGGTAGCCATTTCTTGAAAAGAAGTGTATACAAAATTGCGATATGGATCTCTGGCAGTGCCAATTTCCATACCATCAGCAATTAAGTGTTGGGTACTAATTTCCATTTGACGCATATTAACGCGTCCAGAGAGATAAATGTATTTATTCAACAAATCGCCATGTCTGTTTTCTTCTGCAGTCCACATTCTAACCCATTTACTCCAGCCTTTTGGTTCACCTTTGCTAATGCCGTCAACTTCCATTAACCAACTTTCATAGGTAGGTAAAGCTTCTTCTGTAATCAAATCACCAACTAAGATGGCCATATAGTCATAGGGCAAGGCTTTACACTGTTCTTGAATTTCCTTGATCTCTTTGGTAAACTCGGGGTTATTACTTTCCGGAAGAAAATCAGATGGTTGCCAATTAGTGTCTATGGGTTTCAAGAATTCTTCAATGATACTTTCAATTTTCTGTGCAAGAAAATGCATCACTTCAATTCGTGTTGGATTCAAGGTCATGATTATTCAGCTTGTGATTTTGAGTTCAATGCATGGTTGGTGGAACAATGCGTGGCGAAGTTAAGGGTTTATGGTTCATTAAAACCCTAGCTGACTATACAAAAACAAGGGTAAAACGAACAGTTATTCGTTTTACCCTTATTGGTAGACTAAGATTAAGAATTATTTTTTTGCTTGAACGGTAGGATAGTGGTCAATAGTTTCAAAAACATAGCGCTTGTCTTGTTTGAGAATATTGATAAACCTACTTAAAGAATCGGCATATTGCTTTTTCTCAAATAAACGGTCATGAGATAGAATGACCATCATATTGGGTTGGTTGGTACTGCCTTCATCAAATTTCTGATTCATTTTCTTGATCATTTCATCTACAGATTCTTTTGGAGCTTTGGCTTTGGCTTGTTGTGTCCATTCCATATCCCAGCCAACAATTTTATATCCTAATGAATCTAGTTTAACCACAACTGGGGTGGTTGCTTTTTGACCTTGAATATCACCATTAGATGCCCATGTATTGTTACCTGGGAGTCGGATAATTTTCACAGGTATTTTAAGTAACTGTTCATTCTTGATAAAGTCATTTAAAGCACTATCTGTATTGGCGGGAGCATAAAACTTGCTGTACTGGTCTTTGAATCCATGACTAAAGCTATGGTTGGCCAATAAGAACTGAGGATACTCATTTCTCAAAGAATCTATCATCCTTTTTTTCCAAGGTCCTACTTGGTTAAATCCAACAGCAAAAAAAGTTGCTTTAATACCTTGTTCCCTAAAGATGGCCTTACAATTAACAGTTCCTGGAGGTTGAGGAGAATCATCCCATGTAAGGAATACATACCTTTTTGAACTATCATATTTAATGGCAGATCCAGGTCCCAATTTGGCTTCTACGGGTTTGGTTGAGTCAGTGGCAGGTTTTTGGTCTTTGCCATTGTTACACGCGGCCAACAAAACCAATAAAGCCATGCTGCCTGCAAAAATTTGTTTGTTCATTCCTACTAATTTTTTCAAAAATAACAACTGCCTTACTCAATCCATTGGCTTAGTTATGCATAGGTGTGCATAAACCAGTTTTCCATTATTTTTTGAACTGTTTAACATTTTTGAGCCAACTAAGCTGTTTTCTTCAATGTTTTATGTAGAAAATTTGCTCATTATAAATTGTAAGCCATGAAAAAAATGCTACTTATCTCAAATGTTAGGTTATTAATCTTGTTTTTACTTTTGATGTCTCAAACCAGTTTTGCACAAGAAATCTCAGAATCTGTATTGAAGAAACAGGTTACTGAACTAAAGGGAGCTAATGAATTATTGCAAAAATTAACCCCGGTAACTTTTACATATAATAACTTGGATTATCCATATTTGGATAATTCCAAATCCTTACAATATGGGTTTAATGCGGATCAAGTACAACTTGTTTTGCCATCCATGGTGTACGCTAAGAACGGCAAATACGTAGGAGGTAAAAATTTGTATAAGTCTTATTCCTTTAAAATGGTAGATGAATCCGGACTGGTCCCCATTTTAGTAGCTTCTGTAAAAGAGCTACAAGATCAGATCAATCAATTAAAAGCTGAAATTGCACAATTAAAACAAGCTAAATAAGAAAAAAGCCCGCTCATTTGAGCGGGCTTTTTTAATTGTATTAGTAACGGTACATTTCTGTTTTGAAAGGACCGGATTTAGCAATACCAAGGTATTCTGCTTGAGCATCTGTAAGCTCGTCAAGAACAGCACCTACTTTAGCTAAGTGCAAGCGTGCCACTTTCTCATCTAAGTGTTTAGGCAACACATAAACTTTGTTCTCGTAGTTCTTGAAATTGGTCCACAATTCAATCTGAGCCAAAGTTTGGTTAGAGAAAGAGTTACTCATTACAAATGAAGGGTGACCAGTTGCACAACCTAGGTTCACTAGACGGCCTTCTGCCAACAAGATGATGTCTTTTCCTTCAATATTGTACAAGTCAACCTGTGGTTTAATAGTGTCTTTGGTATGACCATAGTTCTGATTCAACCAAGCCACATCAATTTCAATATCAAAGTGTCCAATGTTACAAACAATGGCTTTGTCTTTCATAGAACGGAAATGCTTCTCAGTAATCAAGTCTCTACAACCTGATGCAGTAACAATAATATCAGCTTCTTTAACAGCTTCAGCCATTGGTTTAACTTCAAAACCTTCCATAGCAGCTTGTAATGCGCAGATTGGGTCAATTTCAGTAACAATTACACGGCATCCAGCACCTTTTAATGAAAGGGCAGAACCTTTACCCACGTCACCATATCCACCAACAACGGCAATTTTACCAGCCATCATCACGTCAGTAGCCCTGCGGATAGCATCTACCAAAGATTCTTGACAACCATATTTGTTATCAAATTTAGATTTGGTAACAGAATCGTTTACATTGATGGCAGGAATTGGTAATGTGCCTTTTGCCATGCGCTCATACAAACGGTGAACACCTGTTGTGGTTTCTTCAGAAAGACCTTTGATATTAGCAACTAATTCAGGATAAACATCAAATACCATATTGGTTAAGTCACCACCATCATCTAAGATCATATTCAAAGGACGATCAGCAGCACCAAAGAACAAAGTTTGTTCAATGCACCAATCAGCTTCTTCCTGTGTTTGACCTTTCCAGGCAAAAACACCAATACCAGCAGCAGCTATAGCAGCAGCGGCCTGGTCTTGGGTAGAGAAGATATTACAAGAGCTCCATTTTACTTCTGCTCCAAGGGCAACCAGTGTTTCAATTAACACGGCAGTTTGGATAGTCATGTGCAAACAACCCGCAACGCGCGCACCTTTCAGTGGTTGGCTTGGGCCGTACTCGGCACGAATAGACATTAGACCGGGCATTTCCGCTTCTGCAAGACGGATTTCCTTACGGCCCCAATCGGCTAAACTCATGTCGGCCACTTTATAGGGCAGACTGAAATCGATGTTTGATATTGACATGTTATATGTTTTGTATGGTGCAAATGTAGTTTTATAGGATAAAAACATATATTATTTATCAATTTTGGAATAAATGATATGTTTTATTAGCTTTATATAGAATAAAATACAATTTTCCTATGCCTAAGTACCCCAATATAGCCGAATCCACTAGCAGTAGTTTTTCTTTAGATGAAAAGGATCTAGCTATTCTTAGAATCCTGCAACAAAATGCTAGGGCTACCGTAAAAGAGATTTCTGACAAAGTTCATTTAAGCACTACGCCCGTTCATGAACGTATTAAGCGAATGGAAGAGACAGGCATTATTAAGCAATACGCCACTTTGGTGGATCATGCAAAAGTTAAAAAAGGGCTGATGGTCATCTGTTATGTTTCACTCAAACAACACAACAAAAATGCAGGGGCAAAATTCATTAAGAGTATTCAAGAAATGAATGAAGTTATTGAATGCTATAATATTTCTGGTGAATTTGATTTTATGCTAAAAGTGGTGGAGGAAAGTATGGATGCTTATTATAACTTTCATGTAAATAAACTCAGTCAGGCTGAAAATATTGGACATGTACAAAGTGTGTTTGTAATGGGTATTATTAAACAAACCCATGTGTTGGTGTACTAATTTCAAACCAATCCTAATTTATAACAGGGGCTTTTTTAGAGACTTTTTTTCTAGTGATTTTTTCATACAACCAATTACTGGCCAAGGCCGATCCCGTTCCAACAACGGCTCCCATTAGAACGTCAGAAGGGTAGTGCTGGCCCAAATATAAACGGCTATAGCTTACAGAAGTTGCCCAAGCATATAAGGGCAAACCAACATACCATTTTGGGTAAGCGCTAAACAAAGAAGTAGCAGTTGTAAATGCAAATGCAGTATGACCTGAAGGCATTGATTTTCCAGTTTCATCTATGCTATTTGGAAAAACCTCTAGAGGATAAGTTACAAATGGTCTGTCTCTATTAACGGTTCTTTTTATCCCTTCAGTTAGAACTGCCGTAATTACCAAACTCCCCACCATTTTATAAGCATTGGCCCTTAATTGCTTGTCTTTTTTAATCAAAGAAACTGCAAATAAGCTAATAGGAGCAGCAACTGCTAATGGTTTGGCGGAACTGGAAACAGTCTTCCAAAATGGATTATCAGGTGTTGCTGGATTAATGCTTTTTAATAAATTAATGTCCCAGTTTTGAGCTTGAGTTTGCTTTGTTGGATATAACAAACTTATAAGGATCACAAACATGAAGACGATTCTTATTTTCATCCGTTCAAATTAGATAAGCTTTCTTCAATGGTTTTAATTCTTGCCATTGCATCAGATTGTTTCTTTTGTTCCAAGGCAACAATCTCGGGTTTGGCATTTTGTACAAAGCGTTCGTTAGAAAGTTTTTTTGTAACAGCTTCTAAAAATCCACGTTGGTGCTCAAGGTCTTTCAATAATTCTGCCTTTAAAGTGCTTGCGTCTAATTGCTTTTCGGTTTCAATGAAGAACTTATCTTTTTCAACTGCCACCACAATACTATTTCCCACCGATTCTTGGGTATATTGAATGCTCTTAGCATTTATTTGCTTGGCTAAAATGGCTTCAATTGCTTGATAGCTTGCTAAGTTGGACGTTTGAATATGTAAGTCAATAGTCTCCTTGGGTTTTAATTGATTTTTATTTCTGGCATCGCGCAAAGCAGAAATTACCTGTTTGAGTAATTCACCGGCTGCAGTAATTTCAGTATTTTCATTTGCCAAGGGTTTATTTTGTTTTACACAAAGGTCATCAGTTTGCTCCCCAAGTAAATGATAGATTTCTTCTGTGATAAATGGCATAAACGGATGCAACAGTTGCATCAATTCTTCAAAGTATCCAACCGTTTTTTGATACAATATTGGATCAATGGGTTGTTCAAATCCTGGTTTAATCCATTCTAAGTACCAGCTACAGAAATCGTCCCAAATAAGTGAGTAGATAATTTTCAATGCCTCACTTAAGCGGAATTGTTCCATTAACAATTCAACTTCTGTTCTTACTTTATTCAGCCTGTTTTCAAACCAATTAATGGCAAATGGCTGTTGATCATATTGCTCTGAATCGGTTCCTATTCTAGCTTCCCACATTTTGATCAACTTCAACGCATTCCAAAGCTTGTTGTTAAAATTCCTACCCTGTTCTAAAGCAGATTCATCAAATAATAAATCATTACCAGCAGGAGAGGAGATCATGATGCCAAATCGCACAGCGTCTGCGCCGTATTTATCAATCAAGCCAAGTAGGTCGGGTGAATTGCCCAAACTCTTACTCATTTTCCTACCTTGTTTATCCCGAACAATTCCTGTAAAATAAACGTCCGAAAAGGGCTTTTTACCTTGGAATTCGTAACCTGCCATAATCATTCTGGCAACCCAGAAAAAAATGATTTCTGGGGCAGTTACTAAGGTATTAGTTGGATAATAATAGTCTAGTTCTTTATTGCCTGGTTGTGAAAGACCTTTAAACACTTCAAATGGCCATAGCCAACTGGAGAACCAAGTATCCAAACAATCTTCATCTTGTTTAATTTGGTCAATGGTCAATGGGTTGTCAACCGTATTTAATTGTTCCAATGCATCTGCTGCGTTTTTGGCAACAGCAAACCTTCCGTCTGGAGCATAATAAGCGGGAATTCTATGTCCCCACCACAATTGGCGGCTAATGCACCAGTCTTTGATATTCTCCATCCAATGGCGATAGAGGTTTTTGAACTTGGCAGGATGAAAATGAATCTCATCGTCCATAACAGCTGTAAGGGCCGGAGCAGCCAATTCTTTCATACTTACCCACCATTGCAAACTCAGCCTAGGTTCTACCATGGCATCGGTTCTCTCACTAAAACCAACTTGGTTAGTGTATTCCTCAATTTTTACCAAGTTTCCAGCGGCTTCTAATTCAGGTACAATGAGTTTACGCACTTCTAAACGGTCAAGGCCCACAAATAGCAGAGCATCTTGATTCATAGTACCGTCGTCATTCATGGTATCTATGATTTCTAACTGGTATTTTTGTCCCAGTTGATAATCATTCATGTCATGAGCGGGCGTAACTTTTAAAGCCCCTGTACCAAAATCAATGGCTACATATTCATCAGGGATAATTGGAATTCTTCTATTGATTAAAGGAACAAATGCAAATTTGCCGTGTAAATCCTTGTATCGTTCATCATCAGGGTGCACACAAATGGCGGCGTCACCCAAAATGGTTTCCGGACGAACAGTTGCAATTGTGATATAAGTTTTCTCTGTACCTGGTTCTGATTCAATTTCATACCTTAAATGGTAGAGTTTGCTTTGAACCTCTTTATAGATTACTTCCTCGTCACTTAGAGCCGTCTTTGCACGAACATCCCAGTTGATCATTCGCTTGCCGCGATAGATATGACCTTTATTGTACAAGTCAACAAATACCCCAATCACAGACTGATAATAATCTGGATCCATGGTAAAAGAAGTTCTGTCCCAATCAAGGCTACAACCTAGTTTGCGCAATTGTTGTAAGATAATACCACCATATTTTTCCTTCCATTCCCATGCATATTCCAAGAAAGCATCTCTTGTTAAAGAAGACTTTGCAATACCCCTTTCACGTAACATGGCAACTACTTTTGCTTCTGTAGCAATAGAAGCATGGTCTGTGCCGGGAACCCAACAGGCATTTTTGCCCATCATCCTTGCACGCCTAACTAAAATATCCTGAATGCTATTATTTAAACAATGCCCCATATGCAACACGCCAGTTACATTGGGAGGGGGAATTACAACAGTATAGGATTCCCTATGATCTGGTTTGCTACTAAAATACCCCTTTGCCAGCCAGTGTGCATACCAATTGGTTTCCACCTCTGTAGGCATATAATTCTTACTCAGTTCCATGCTATCTAATACTTATTAACTAGCTACAAAACTAAGGTAAAAGCCTGTTGGGGTAAAGGAAAGTCTTTGAACTTGGGTTGAAAAAATTACAAAAGGATAAAAATGGGGTTACCAGCTAAAAGAATCTTGGATATCCAATAAACTAGCAGACTGCTTGGGTTCTTGTTGTTGGATGGCTTTATTTTTAAACTGATTTTCTACAACACTAGCACTAATTAAACCCACAGTTTTGGTGCAATTGGCGCTTGACTTACCAACTTCTTTACAGATAGTTTGAATGGCTTTTTGACGAGTACCCTGGCACCCAGCCAACAAAATAACCAACATTAAGCAAGTGAGGGCTTTCATATCAGTGAGATTTGGTTGTAAAAGTAAAACGGTAAAATGACAACATTAGTTAAATGATGTTAATAATTGAAAAACGTATTAATGGCTAAAATGTTACAAATTGACGATTATTTGTTCATTTGTATTCAATTCTCCCTCATTATTACAGATACTGGGGCTATTTTTCATAGTTTTAAGCCAATATTTACTTATGAACTTTAAGCATTATCCAGTTAGGTGGGTCTTTTTGTCCTTTTTGCTATTACCCTTTTTGGGAATTTCTCAAACTGCGGTAGATTCTCTTTTGAAAAATGATTCTAGTTCTCTTCAAATTCAACCCAAACAAGACACTAGTATTGGGTCAATATTGGGTAATCTAGAATCCTATGCAGATATTCTAAACAAGGCAAATAATATTCTTAAGAGGGGGTTTGATACCAGTGCTATTGCAGAGAGTTTGCCGGAGAATGAACAATTGGTTGTTTATATTCAAAATAATTTGAATAATAGTAGGTATTATAATTTGAGGAGTTTGTATACCAATAGAGTTGTTTTGGTACAGCTCAAAAAACAGATGCGAGATTGGCAAGAACAACTTTTAAGGTATAGCCACCAATTAGACATTATTTCCATTGATATTGCTAAAATTTCACAAGAAAGTATTTTCAACAAATTATCACAAGATTCAGGTTTACTTTCTATTTATGTTTT
>NCHJ01000070.1:14786-16676 GCA_002256765.1 Bacteroidetes bacterium 24-39-8 | reverse complement strand
TATGACACATATCACAAATCAGCCGGAATTAAAACAGGTGATCTTGGAGCCAATTCAGGAAATTATCATTTATATACTTTAGAATGGACACCCACATATTATCGCTTTTATGTAGACGGTGTTAAAACTTGGGATTTTTCAGCAACGGTTTCTCAAAAAGCTGAATTCATTATCTTAAGTTCAGAAGTAAAAAATTATTCAACTGGTTCATGGGCTGGTCCCATTCCTGTTGGAGGTTATGGTACCAAAAAAACTAGCAGTACCATTATGAAAGTGGACTATGTTAAATACTATCAGCTAAAATAACTAATATGATTGCCAGAATAAAGATTCAGTTCACGTTGTTGGTATGTTTATTTTTTGTGCAAGTTTCAGCACATGAATATAGAGACCTCTTGCAAAAAACCACTACGGTACAAGATTTGAAAAATCAGTTATTGCCTATTGCACAATGGAACAAAATTCCTGCTTACAATAATCGTATAGCTTGGGACCAATTATCTGGCAAATACAAAAATCAATTAATTGCTGCTGGAGAGAAACAGTTAAACTATGAATGGAAAGTAGTAAAAGCAACTGACTATTTGGAATATGAGTGGACCGGAAGTAGGGTAGCAATGGAGAAACCGTTTACTTCAAATATGAATGCCTTGAGTGCCTTGGTTTTAGCCGAACTTTCAGAGGGGAAGGGTAGGTTTGTGAACCAGATTGTGAATGGAGTTTGGCAAGCTTGTGAAATGTCTTCTTGGGTATTATCTGCACATATGGCTGCTCAAAAATCTACAAGATCTTTGCCCGATTTTACTGAACAAATCATTGACCTTACGGCTGGTGATTTAGGCTCATTTTTTTCTTGGACCTATGTTTTGTTAAAAGATGAAATGGACAAAAAAAATCCGGTCATTGCAAAAAAGTTACGCAAGAATTTACAAGACAGAATTTTGGACCCCTATATGGCAAGAGACGATTATTGGTGGCAGGCTGTTAATGCCAAACCAAATACTATGGTGAATAACTGGAATCCATGGTGCAATTTTAATGTATTAACCTGTTTTTTATTACTAGAACCGAATAAAGACAAACAAGCAGCGGCTGTTTATAAATCCATGGTGTCTGTTGACAAATTCATCAATTATAATCATGCTGATGGTGCTTGCGAAGAAGGTCCCTCTTATTGGGGGCATGCTGCCGGTAAAATGTATGACTATTTGCAATTATTACATGATGCAACTGGTGGTAAGGTCTCTATCTTTAATCAACCCATTATCAAGAATATGGGCGAGTATATTGCTCGTAGTTATGTAGGCAATGGTTGGGTAGTCAATTTTGCTGATGCTTCTGCTAAAGGGGGTGGAAATCCGGGATTAATTTATAGATATGGCAAATCAGTGAATAGTTCAGATATGCAACATTTTGCTGCCTATTTGGCGTCACAAATAAAGGATCCAGAAATAAGCGAGGGTAGAGATTTATTTAGATCTTTTGAAAACCTTAGCTATGCCAATGAATTAGCAATGGTTACACCTGCTGTTGTGGATGCCAAATTTTCATGGTACCCACAAACCCAATTCTGTTATATGAATAATGGAGCTGGTTTGTTTTTTGCTGCTAAAGCTGGTTATAATGCTGAAAGTCATAATCACAATGACGTTGGTACTTTCTCCTTATATGTAGACAAGCTTCCTATGATTATTGATGTTGGTGTGGGTACTTATACTAGACAAACTTTTAGTAGTGAACGCTATACTATTTGGACCATGCAAAGTAATTACCATAACCTTCCCATGATTAATGGGAAGCCACAATCTTTTGGGGGACAGTATAGGGCCAAGGATGTAGTCTTTGATTCTGTAAAAAATACGTTTTCCTTAGACATGGCAACGGCTTACC
>NCHJ01000070.1:0-14676 GCA_002256765.1 Bacteroidetes bacterium 24-39-8 | reverse complement strand
AAATGGCAAAGAAATTATTTGCTTTCAGACACAAAAGGATTGACTATAACAGATCAATTTCAATTACAAAAAGCAGAAGCACCCAATCAGCTCAATTTTATGACTTGGGGTAAACCCGATATTAGTCAGGCTGGTGAAGTAATTATTGAAAAAGAAGGTAAGAAATTGGTCTTGTTCTATGAGAAAAACCAGTTTCAGCCATCAGTTGATATTGTGCCACAAACCGATCCCCGACTAATGGCTGTTTGGGGCAAGGAAGTCTATAGATTAACCCTTACTGCCAAACAAATAATTGGCAAAGGAAAATATGTAATTAATATCTCAAAAAGATAAAAATTTTTAAATTCAGCAACATGAAAAGTTCTATAGTTGTCATCTGCTGCATGGCATTTTGTTCCTTTCTTCCCTTAACTGATGGCAAGCTATTTGTTAAGGAAAATTTTAGATTTGCTAGTGTACAATTGAAACATATGTTGGCGGACGCAGACAAGCGTCCCAGCGTTTTTCCTAAAACAGTTGATGCAAAAGGGAATATGCACGCCACTAATTTATATGATTGGACCACCGGTTTTTTCCCAGGTAGTTTGTGGTTGGCTGCTGAATCACTTCAAGACAAAGACTTAGCATCTAAAGCAATAGAGTGGACCAAGCGCTTAGAACCTTTGCAATACTTTACACAACACCATGACCTTGGTTTTATGATGTACTGCAGTTATGGAAATGCGTATAGGCTTACAGGTAATAAAGCTTACAGCGATATTCTCATCCAGTCAGCAAAATCATTGTGTACCCGATTTAATAAGACTTCAGGAAGTATTAAATCATGGAATAAATTTGTTTCTTGGCATGGTAATAAAACCTATGATTTTCCAGTAATTATTGACAATATGATGAATCTGGAATTATTGTTTTTTGCAAGCAAACAAACAGGGGATCCTATTTATAGAGAGATTGCTATCAAACACGCAGAAACGGCTATGAAGAATCAAATTAGGGATGATTATAGCTCTTTTCATGTAGTTTGTTATGATACGCTTACAGGTAAAGTGGTGGGTAGGGAAACAGCTCAGGGCTATGCCGATAATTCTACTTGGTCAAGGGGTCAAGCTTGGGGTATTTATGGATTTACCATGGTCTATAGAGAAACAAAGGATCCTAGATTTTTAAAAACAGCCATGGGTATGGCCGATTGGTACCTCAATGCCAAAACTTTACCCAAGGACAAAGTACCCTATTGGGATTTTAATATGGGCGATACCGCATATCACCCAGGAAAAAATTCCCATACCTTTCAGCATCCCCAACCATATAGAGACGCTTCTGCAGCTGCCATTACCGCTTCTGCTTTGTTTGAATTAGCCAATTATGCTGGTACCAAATCAAACTGGTATAATACCCAAGCCATTGCCATTCTGGAATCTTTGGCTAGCCCTGCTTATAGGGCCACAGAGGGTGCCAATGCCAATTTTTTACTCAAACATAGTGTAGGAAGTATTGCGCACGGTGTTGAAATTGACGTACCATTAATCTATGCAGATTATTATTTTTTAGAGGCATTACAACGGTATCAGAAAATATTGGGTAAATAGTTTCGTTACATTTACAACTTGATTGTAAAGTAAGCCCCATGCGTTTTAAATTATTGTGTTTATTCGGTTCAGTATTTTCTGTGTTAGCTACTCTAGCACAGTTACCCCAAACTGTTTCAGGAACAGTATATAGGATTGATAGTTTTCCGTCTAAGTTTGTGACCGCACGAAATGTAGATGTTTGGCTTCCAGAGGGTTATTCTAGTAAAAAAAGTTATGCTGTTCTGTATATGCATGACGGACAAATGCTTTTTGATAGTACTATCACTTGGAATAAAAAAGCTTGGGAAGTGGATGATATTGCTTCAAAACTCATGAAGCATGGAAGCGTCAAGGATTTTATTGTAGTAGGAGTCTGGAATGGTGGTCCAACCAGACATCCAGACTATTTTCCGCAGAAGCCTTTCCAATCCTTAACCAAAGCACAACAAGATTGGGTGGTAAAAGATTTACAAAATGCGGGAAGAACTAAAGAAGTATTCCAACCCGTATCGGATAATTACCTGAAATTTTTGGTTACCGAATTAAAGCCTTTTATAGATAAGCATTACGCTACCAAAAAAGACAGGCAAAATACTTTTATTGCGGGTAGTAGTATGGGTGGTTTAATCTCTATGTATGCTATTTGCGAATACCCACAAGTATTTGGTGGTGCAGCTTGTTTGTCAACACATTGGCCTGGTGTTTTTTCCATGAATAATAATCCAATTCCTGATGCTTTTTTGAATTATTTAAAAATGCATTTGCCAGACCCTAAAACACACTTACTCTATTTTGACCATGGTACGGCAACCTTAGATGCTATGTATCCGGATCTACAGAAAAAAGCGGATGCCATAATTTTAGCCAAGGGCTATGGACCTAGTAATTTTTTGTCAAAAGCATTTCCGGGTGAGGATCACTCTGAAATAGCATGGGCAAAAAGATTGCATTTGCCACTGGAATTTTTACTGGGTGATCCTGCTGCCTTAAGTTTTGCTAGCAAAGATGGGAATGATGGATACCAATTGGTTTGGTCTGATGAGTTTAACAAAGATGGAAGGCCTGATAGTACCAATTGGGGTTATGAACACGGATTTGTGCGCAACCAAGAATTACAATGGTACCAACCAGAAAACGCTTTTTGTGAAGACGGTTTATTGGTTATTGAAATAAGGAAGGAAGAAAGAGATAACCCAATTTTTGATGAAAATTCTAGAGAGTGGAACAAACAAAGAAGAACCATCCGTTATAGTTCTTCTAGTCTAATATCTAAAAACAAACAGACCTGGCAATACGGCCGTTTTGAAATGCGTGCCAAAGTGAATATTGATGCTGGACTTTGGCCTGCTTGGTGGACACTAGGTGTAGAAAAGCCTTGGCCCAATAACGGAGAAATAGATATCATGGAATACTATAGTGGTAAGTTATTGGCCAATATTGCCGTTGGTGGTAAAAATGGTCAACCCGAGTGGTTTAGTAAAACCTTTTCAACAGATTCATTGGGAGGTCAAGCCTGGGCATCAAAATTCCATGTATGGCGAATGGATTGGACAGAAAAACAAATTGCCCTTTATTGTGATAACCAACTCTTAAATAAGGTACCACTCTCAGCACTACAAAATAAAGACGGTAGCGGATTTGAACCTTTTAAACAACCACATTATATGCTCATCAATTTGGCATTGGGAGGGAAGAATGGAGGCAATCCAAACCAATCAGTCTACAACAATAGGTATGAAGTAGATTGGGTCAGGGTCTATCAGTTAAAATAATCAGTAGTTTCAAAAAAGCATTAGTAATTGTATTATTGATTTGCTTCCTTGGCCCGGCTATCGCTAATTTGTAAATAAGGGTCTGCTGGAAACCAAGAATCATGAAGCGGATAGATATGGTATTTTTTGGCTTCGCTTTCAAAAATCGCCCTTAGGGCTTTTAATTTTTCAGGAAACTGTTTAGACAGATCATGTGATTCATTAAAATCTTTTTCCATATTAAAGAGCTCCCAGCTATCTGTTTTATAAGAAGTTCCTAAAGGGTGATAAGCACTTGCCTTCCAGCCATCTACATATATTGCACGGGATGCGCCAGTCTCAAAATACTGGACCCGGTGCTTGCTTTGAGCCTTAGCATTGTTTAATGTATGAGCAAAACTGCTGCCTTCTAAAGGGGTTTGAGTATAACCATTCAACTTTGCCGGTATTTTGGCTTTTGTGAGTTCCAATAGAGTGGGCCAGATATCTATCAAATGCGTGTATTGAGTTCTAATACCTCCTTTTTCTTGAATGTATTTTGGGGCATAAACAATCAATGGATTATGGGTGCCGCCCTCAGCGTTAGCATCTCCTTTCCATTGTTTAAAAGGCGCATTGCTTGCCTGTGTCCATCCCAATGGAATATCACCTTTAAAATCCATTCGGCCAATCTTGTCAATATTTTTCAAAGCTGCTTGAATCTTTACTTCCCTCGATGCTTTTTCCATCCCCTCGGGAACTCCAGGAATATCTGCCGTATACTTGGTAGCACCATTATCTCCTACAATAACTAATACAATGGTGTTTTCTAATTGACCAATGGATTGAATATATTGAATGACCCTACCAATTTCTTGATCAGCCTGAGAAAGAAAACCTGCATGCGCTTCCATGGCCCTAGCATAAATCATTTGTTCTTCTTTGCTTAGCTTTGACCAAGCAGGGATTTTTTCATTTCTTGGGGGCAAAGCCACATAATCAGGTACTACCCCCAATTGTTTTTGTCTAGCCAATACTACATCTCTATAATTGTCCCAGCCCATATCAAACTTTCCCTTGTATTTATCAATCCATACTTTGTCAACCTGCATGGGAGAGTGAACCGCTCCCGGGGCTAAGTATAGAAAAAATGGTTTTCCTGCTGCCGCTTTTTGTTGTTGATTTAAATAATAAATGGCTTTATCTGACAAGACCGTATTCAAATGTTTGTGATCAGTAGTATCAATTGGCACACGAGTAATACCCTCCCATAGAACCGGATAATATTGGTCGGTGGCCGATTCTAAAAACCCAAAGAATCTGTCAAAACCCTTTCCCGTTGGCCATCTATTAAAAGGTCCAGCAGGGCTTCTATCAGACATGGGGGTCAAATGCCATTTGCCCAATAAATAACTATTGTAACCATTTTCTTTAAGCACTTCAGCCATTGTGGCTTTTTCAAAAGGCATAATGGCATCATAACCTTGAGCATCAAAAGCCGTTTCAGTAAAATGCCCCATATGAACAGAGTGATGGTTTCTTCCGGTAAGCAATGCAGCCCTGGAAGCAGCGCATAATCCAGTAGTATGAAAATTGGTATAGCGTAATCCTGTATTGGCCAATTGATCCATTACCGGCGTTTCTGCCAATCCGCCAAATACGCCAGCCGTGCTAAATCCAACATCGTCCAACATGACCAATACAATATTAGGAGCCCCTGCCGGAGGCGATGGTAAATGATAGGAACGATATTTTTTGGTACTACTGTCATACTGTTGTGGATCAGCCGCATACTGTTTTGCAGGACTGTACTGTGCTTGATTAGAGGAATACAGCAAAAACAAAAAACAAACCATTGACAATCTAGAGCGCATTTTTTTCATAAGCCAAATTCATAGAATAAATATAATACTGATTTTCAGATGGGTTATAATGAAACTATCTCATTTTTGACCTGATGGGATAATAATTTGATACTAATCTCGTTATTGATGGGATTGCCAATCAGCCATGATGGGTGAAACTGTTATGCTATAATGCAAACTTTTACTACATCAAGGATGCTTGGGTTCAGTTATTTTTACATCATCAATTCCCTACATCTGATGAATTTTAATTTAATATTAGCTTTAACCTTGCTCATTTCAGCTTGCTCAAGATCAGGAGATACTGCTGTAACTGCACCTGTTGTGAACACGCCCATTGTAATACCCCCTATTACCGACACCGTTTATGTTGGAGACGGAAGTTCTAATTTGACTATCTCAGGTAATTACAAATCTGGCACATTGATTATTGTAAAACCAGGTGTTTATAATAAAGGCGGAGGTATTACACTGGAACAATTAAGCAATGTATCCGTTCAATTAAATGGAGTGATTTTAGATGGTTTAAGCCAAACAAAGGATGGATTCTATAATGTGCTATTCTTAAATAAATTGAACAATGTTTCAGTATTTGGCGGCACTACCCAATATAATGGGTATAGAATGATGTATATCAGTGGGCAATGCAAAAATGTCATTTTTTCTAATCATAGTTTCATCAATAATAATGAAGGCATTTTCTTTAGTGCTGGAGTTAAATGGGATGGAACAGACGCCACATTGGGCTTGCATAATTTTGCTATTAGAAACTGCAATTTTACTAATTGTGGTAATTCTATTATTGGTAATTCTATGGACCAAGCAACAGGTACCGTTAATGATCTAGTTAAAAATTTTGAAATCTCAGGTTGTAAATGGAAGGGTGGAAACCCTGGAACCGCCATGTATTTTCCAGCAGTTGATAGTGCCATGGTATTCAATAATACTATTGATAGCGTAAACATGAATATGACCAATGATAACCGAATTTTTCTCTTTATAGGTACTGCTGAATTTTATAACAATACAGCTAATATTTATCAAGGGCATGTTGCCGGATTATGGTCAGTAAGTTTTGGAACAAAACCTAAGACATCCCATTTTTATAAAAATACCTGTAATGGTTCTCTAAAATATTCCGCTTTTGAATTTCAGGAATTTGCCATTTATAAAATTCCAGGTAAAACAACTTATGGAGACTTGGAAGTTACTGGGAATACTTGCAGCAATTTGAATACCCAAAAACATACAGGTTTTGACGCCAATTTTATTGACAATTACGAATATGGAATCATGGGTGGCAAGGTTTCAGTCAAAGACAATATAGGCAGAAACTTTTTTGCAGCTCCCGCACCTGGCGTATTTTGGAATTTAGCAAAACCTTCTGTTGTAAGTGGCAATACCTATCAACAATAGTTTTTTTTAAAAAGTTGACGAATTCTTTTTATCCTTCTTGATACAGGATGTTTTCAAGTTGTTTATATTTGAATACACAACCAGTTCTTGGTTGTGTATGTAACTCCCAAATTTTTAACTAGGTCAATTAGACAGGACTCTTTAAACAGTCCATTATTTAACCGTATTCAGCAATGAACGGTTCGTAACCCCTTTGTCTTTTATTCTGAATTGGATTGGTCCGCCAGTCCTATTATTCATTTGTTAAAACAAGGAGTTATGAAAAAGTCCATCCTATTGTTGCTGCCCATTATCTTATTGGGAGCTTGTCAAAAAACCATTGAAACTATTGTTGAAGAGCCAGTATCTGACAATATTGTTAGAGAATCAACAGCGCTCAGAAATAGAACGGTGTATGTAGGTGATGGTAGTTCCAACTTAAGCATTTCAGGTACTTATGCCAGTGGAACTATTATAGTAGTTAAACCAGGAATCTATAATAAAGGCGGAGGAATAACCATTAAAGGGCTTTCCAATGTAACCATTCAATTAACAGGTGTGATACTTGATGGATTAAACCAAAGCCAACCAGGTTTTTACAATGTACTCCAATTAGAAAATTTAAAAAACGTAACCATTAAAGGAGGAACCACACAGAATTGTGGTTATAGGCAACTCTATTTATCAAATAAAATAGATGGTTTAGTGGTAACAGGTCATATATTTAAAAATAATGCAGAAGGCATTTTTACTTCTGGTGGAACTGTTTGGGATGGAACAGATGCAACAATTCCTTTCAAAAATATTGCTTTTAGGAAATGCAGTTTTATCAATTGTGGCAGTTCTAGTATTGGCGGTTCAGTTGATAATAATACAGTGACTGATTTAGTCAAAAATTTTGAAATTTCTGCCTGCACCATTTCAGACGCAAATCCTGGGTCTGCTTTTTATTTTCCTGCTATTGACAATGCCTTGGTGTTTAATAACACACTTGCAAGAATCAATTTGGGTTTAACCAATGATAACAGAATTTTTCTGTTCACAGGTACTGCTGAATTTTACGGCAATAAAATCAACAATTACCAAGGTCATCTTGCAGCAACTTGGGCAGTAAGTTTTGGATCAATTAAGAAGACCAGCCATTTTTATAGTAACACCTGTAATGGCTCATTAAAATATTCCGCTTTTGAATTTCAAGAATTTGATAGACTAAATATACTTGGTAAAACAAGTCCTGCAGATTTAGTGGTATCTAATAATACTTGTTCCAATTTGAACACGGAGCACCATGATGAATTTGCAGCCAACTTTATAGACAATTATGAATATGGCTTAATGGGTGGTCATGTAAGTTTACTCAATAATAGGGGAAGTAATTTTTATCCAATACCCGAACCCAATGTGTTTTGGAATTTAGCAAAGCCTAGCACTGTAAGCGGAAATAAGTATCAATAAATTAGAAGCTATAGAAAACCTGTGATGTTGGTCATCACAGGTTCATTTTTTTTAATTCGCTAACAGCAAAGTCACAAGCCCTTGCAGTTAAAGCCATATAAGTAAGTGATGGATTTTGACAGCCAGAAGAACTCATGCAAGCGCCATCTGTAATAAATACATTTTTGGCCTCGTGCAATTGGTTGTGTTCATTTAAAACAGAAGTCTTTGGATCTTTACCCATTCTAGCAGTGCCCATTTCATGAACAGCAGATCCCGGAGGGTTTCTATAATCCAAAATGCTTAGATTTTTCATACCTGCTGCTTCTAACATTTCAACAGCAGTTTTGATACCATCTTGACGCATAGCATTTTCGTTATCTCCATATTCTAATGAAATATGCAGAATAGGAAGTCCCCATTGGTCTTTTTTATCTTTGTCAAAACTGATCCCATTTTTCTCATTGGGTAGGGTTTCACCATAAGTGCCTAAAATCATTTCCCATGGACCCGGTGTTGTAATGCTCTCTTTGAAACCTGCACCAAAATCATCGGCACCCATTTTTTCATTCCATCCCAATCTTTGTCCAGCACCCTGATATCCAAATCCGCGTACATAATCCGTTCGCATGGAATCTGGTCCAAGATTTCTGAATCTAGGAACATAAATTCCAAAAGCCCTTCTGCCTTGATAGTATTTATCTTGTAAACCAGGATGTTCACCCTTGGCACCAGAGAAAGTGAAATGGTCCATTAGATTTTTTCCTACTTGACCACTGGCATTACCAATTCCATTGGGATGTTCTTTGGTTACAGAACGCAAGAGAATTGCAGCCGTATTAATAGTAGATGCATTCAAGAAAATAATCTTTGCAAAGTATTCCCTAGTTTGTTTGGTCTCAGCATCAATGACTGTTACACCCGTTACTTTATTTTTCTTAGTATCCCAGATTAAACTAACCACTACTGAATTTGGAATCATGGTTAGATTACCTGTAAGAGCCGCTGCTGGAAGGGTAGCAGCATTACTGCTAAAATATCCACTAAAGGGGCAGCCCCTATCACATAAATTTCTAGACTGGCAAGGACCTCTACCATTCCATCCTCTGGAAAGATTGGCCACCCTTGCAATAGTGACAATTCTGTCTTTGTATTTGGCCTTAGTTTTTTGTGCAAAATCAGCTTCCACACAATTCAAATCAAAAGGAGGAAGAAACTTGCCATCGGGCAATTGGGGTAAGCCTTCCATGCTTCCGCTCACACCAATATATTGTTCTACATAATCATACCATGGTGCAATGTCTTTATAACGGATGGGCCAATCTACGCCATGACCATCTTTGGCATTTGCTTCAAAATCTAAATCGCTCCAGCGATAACATTGCCTTCCCCAAGTTAATGATCTACCACCAACTTGATAACCACGTACCCAACTAAAGGGCTTGTCTTGTATATAAGGGTGCTGGCTGTCGTTGACAAAAAAATGCTTACTACCCTGATCATAAACACGGCTTTGAATAGGGCTTTCTACTGCATCGCTTGTGGGATTAGACAAATGGTATTTGAATTCCCAAGGATCCATGCTAGCTGTTTTGTAATCCTTAATATGTTCTACGTTAGGTCCACGTTCTAAGACCAAGGTCTTCAATCCCTTTTCACAAAGTTCTTTGGCAGCCCATCCGCCACTGATTCCTGAGCCCACAACAATTGCATCATATTCTTGCATAAGACAGCTTTAAATTATTTAGTTGCCCAAGTTTTTTGTCCCTTTTGTAAATTAGTACAGCCTATATAGGGGCCTGGAACTGCTAAATAAGCAAGTCCCTGAGTAGCCCCTAATTGAGAACTACAATAACCTTTTACGGTATATTCTTTAAGTGTGGTAAAAAAAGATTTTCCCAAGAACTTGTTTTGAGCTTTTCCAACAATACCATTAAAGGGCTTTCCCTTTTCTTGAAAATGTTTCATCACAAGAATTTGTTCATCTACTGAACAGGTTTCATAAGACTTGTTGTATTTGTCTTGCGTGTACTGTTCCAGGTCTTTTAAACCGTCTATAAATTTATTCTGTGTTTTCTTGTCAGTACAGTCTTTGACCATGTCTAACAAATACTGTCCTACACCCGCTTCTTTGGCACCTGGCGTATCTGTTTTTGGAATAATGGTTTCGGCTAGGGCCGATAATAAATTCAGTTTGCCATCTAAATAGGCTTTATCTGGGGCATGGTTTAATTGCCACCATTTATAACCACCCAAGGATACGGCTGTGCCGCCTCCGGCTAATAGCATTAGACCTAAAGCTTTCCTTCTTTTCATAGATTAATCAGGTTAAGGAAATTCCTTATAAAGTTACTGAACTATTATATAAGTAGGTAATTCAAGAAACTAGAATCACTTAACTTACAGTTACCAATAATAGTAATAATAGATGAAGCAATTAATTATATACCTGTTTTGTTTAATTTCCAGTTTTGGTCTAATGGCTCAAACAAGCTCCAAGTCTAAACCCAATATCCTATTCATTTTGGTAGACGATATGGGCTATGGTGAATGCGGTTTTAATGGTGGCAAGACCTTCAAAACCCCGGTCATTGATCAACTTGCGGCAGGAGGAGCTATTTTAGAAAATCATTATGTACAACCTGTATGTTCACCTACTAGGTCTTGTTTGTTAACTGGCCGTTATCCTACCCAAACCGGCGTCTATGGTATTATTACTCCAGGCGCAGTAGGTTTGCCTCTGAAGGAAAGAACGCTGGCATCAGCATTGAAAGAAGCAGGTTATAGCACTGCAATATTGGGCAAATGGCATTTGGGTGAATCTGACAAAGTTTACCAACCCAATGCTAGGGGCTTTGACCATCAGTATGGACATTTTTTTGGCAATATTGATTATTTCAAACATGCAAGAAATGAAGTGCCTGATTGGTATAGGAATGGAGTGGCATTGAATGAAGAAGGATATTCTACCCATTTAATTGCAAAGGAAGCTTGCAAGATCATTGAAACAAATGACCATCAGAAACCGCTTTTTTTATATGTTCCCTTCAATGGAATCCACGCACCATTTCAGGTACCAGACAATTACTTAAAAGCCTATCCCAACCTAAGTGGGAATAGACAAAAATTAGCAGGCATGTTAGCCGCAGTGGATGAAGCCATTGGTCAGATATTACAATCTCTTGAAAAATCTGGTATGAGAGACAATACCCTAATTGTTTTCTCAAGTGATAATGGGGCGCCTCAGCCTGGAGACAATACACCGCTGCGCGATTTTAAAGCCACCGTGTATGAAGGTGGTATTAGGGGAGCCGCATTTGTGAATTGGCCTGGTCATGTTCCTGCTCAACAAAGCATTAAAGAACCCATGCACATTGTGGATTGGTATCCAACATTGATTGGTTTGGCGGGTGGTTCATTAAATCAAACACTACCTATTGATGGTTTAAATGTATGGCCCATGATTACCCAACATCAAGCTTCTCCACATGATGCCATCTTATCTGTCTCCAACCGTGGAACCAGTCTAGCAGCTATTCGCATGGACAATTGGAAGTTGATTGAATTAGATATGACAGGCGTAGCGGCGGGTAGTAAAATTAGTAATAGGTATGAACCAGTAGCATTGTTTAATTTGGCAGAAGACCCCAGTGAAAAAAAGAATTTGGCATTGCAATACCCAGATAAAGTGTTGCTATTACAAACCCGTTTAAAGCAAATGCTGGCTAAGGCAGTTCCTTCTATCACAAAAGAGAATGCGGTAGAATAAATAGGTTTTACCACTCAGATTCCGAATCAGTTTCTACATTCCAGAAAATACCCGTTTTAAAGTTACTGCTCACAAATTGGTAAATCATGTTGGCAGATTCTTCAGGTGAATACCTGCCCTTGCTATTGTCTCCTGAGATATTTGTCCTAACCCATCCTGGGTGAAGGGTGGCAATTTGATATTGACCAGCATATCTATTGGTCAAGATTTTGGTATACATGTTTAAAGCGGCCTTAGACATTCTATATGCTACTGAATCAGTACCAACACATTGTTCAATAGAACCCATTTTAGAAGATACATTAATGAGCTTAGCCCCTTTGTTAAGGTGTTTGATTATGGCTTCTGTAAAGAACACTTGACCTTTTACATTCACGTCAAATGTTTGGTCAAAACTGTTTTCTTCTGGAAAACTAAATCCCAGATCTGGGCCAATTCCTGCGTTATTGATTAATTGGTCAATTTTAAGCCCTTTGTTAGAAAAATACTGTTCAAATTCCTTGATACTATCCATTTGGGTAAGGTCAAGTGACATGGCTTCAAATGCAGGATGGGAAATATCAATTTTACCAGAACGGCTTGTTCCAATTACATGAAAACCATTTTGAAGATATAGTTGCGCTAGGGCATGTCCTATACCTTGACTAGCACCAGTAATAAGAACAAGTTGATTTTTCATGGTGAATGCCTTTTTGTTTAACTATCAACAAAGATAACCGCAATCTCAGCTTTCAACGGATCTGAATGGAATTGGTTGAAAAAAATAATTGAACTAAGTTTGAAAAATAGTAACCCCTAAACTACCTATGAAAAAGATTTTTTCAATTTTGGCTGTATTGCCATTATTCACTTTTGCACAATCTAAGAAACCAAGTTCCAAAACCCTTCCACTGATTCAAAGCATTTCTAGCGATACCCTTAAAGGGAAATTCACGCAAGTATTATTTACTTATGATCAAAGTAATAGGGTTATTGGCATTACTCAGAAGGAGGTGCTGGTTTCAAAGACTTCCCCTAAAACCATCCCTATTGAAAATATAGTTCAAGCTCAAACTTTTCAATATCAAGGAAATTCCCTGGATCCCTATGCTAGAAAAATTAGCTCCTATGAATATCATCAAGATTCCTTAAAGTGGTTCTTATATGCTATAGAACAGCAATATTTCTTGTATAAAGATGGGCAACATGTTGGGGATAGTGCTTTGTATTTATCAAATAGTTGCCCGGGCTGTTATAGACCGAATGGACCGCAAAATTTGGTTTGGGATGAAAAAAAAGCCGAAAAAAGAATTGGTCTTTTAGAACAAAACAGTGAAAAAATTTATCATCAAATTGGTGTATCAAAACCATACAGCCCAGCTGATGTTTATTACGAAGATTATAAGCTAACGCCCCTTTCTACAATAAGTGAAGAAGCTAATGGACATAGGTATGGTAACCGAGGCAATGATGCTTCCTATTATACCTTCACTAAATATGATTCAAAGGTCAATCCTTTCAATAATTTAAACATTGCTAAAGCTTTAGTCAATGAGAAAATATCACTTTCATTTGGATCCGAGAATTTGATTAGAATTGGAGAAGGTGGAGATGATGGGGGAACTGATTTTAATTGGCATTATTATAACCAGCATAATACTTTAGAGTATAACGCTAAAAGAAATGAAGAGAGTTCTCATTTTAAAGATAGTATTGGTCTGAGTTATACGTACAATCAATTTAATCAACCAGTTTTTTGTAAAGCTGATATAAAGAAACAATTTACCCATAATAACGAGTTAGTTGGAACTTATAAAAAGCGATTTACGTTTAGGTATCTTAAATAGTAAATAATAATTTGAAGCCTTTTACCAGCTATAGATGCTATGCTCACCAGCATTTTCATGTTATTTAATTCCTAGTTTTTAAGCTTTGACCTGAATGAAAAAAATAATCTTAATCATTTTTCTGATGCCATTTATTGCCTTTGCGCAAAAGAGTTCTACTCAAAAAGCTAAACTGCCTTTAATAGAAAGTGTTTGCAGTGATACTATTAACGGCAAATACCAAGAAACTGTTTTTGCCTATGATGGTTTCAATAGATTGATTCAGATTGTCAATAGAATTGGTTCTTTGCAAAAATCTAACAATGCATCAGAGCATTGGGTTCTAGACACAACTGCCATTCAAAGATTTGGATATGTCTCAAACCAACGGACACCAATTTTCAAAAAGAATACCAGCTATGGGTCTAACAAGGAGTCAAAATGGATTACTGGTATCGAGACATGTTACTATAAGTACGAGCATGGTATAAGGATAATGGATAGTGTTTTTTCAGAGCAAACAAGAGATGGGAAAAATTATAAAAATTTTTACAAAACTACTTATCAACTAACAGATTCAACCCTAGAAAGAGTAACAGATAGATCAACTCGTAATTATCCTAGTGAATATGAAAACAGTTATGAATTTCATAAAAATATAATTGCTGAAAAAAATGCTTACAATCAGGGTAATCCTGGAGCTTGGTCATATTATTATACTTTTACAAATTTTGACAAAAACATAAACCCCTTTGCGCAACTAAATATTGCACCAATCCTTCTTGACGAGAGAATTCAGTTTTCATTTAAGAAATCTGAATTGGTTAATTTAAATACAGACTTTGATAAGGAAGGTACTACGGTCAATTGGCACTTGATGAACCAAAACAATCTTTTACGTAGTACCATTAAAAGACCGGATACTAGTTCTGATGCTACAGATATTCTCAGTTTTAGGTACACTTATAATCAACACAAACTTCCTGTTTATTGTAGCATTTATATAAAAAAAGTATCTACAGGTTCTGGGATTACTTCATTCCGAAGTGGATTTTTAAAACACTTTTCTTTCCGATATAAAAAATAAGCTGGCATGTTAGCGTCCAA
>NCHJ01000210.1 GCA_002256765.1 Bacteroidetes bacterium 24-39-8 | reverse complement strand
ATTTACTGGCTAATAAGCTTCCTCAGCCTCAAAGCAATTACCAATACCAGCTTTGGGCCATGGTAGACGGCAAACCAGTTGATGCTGGCATGATTAGCGATTGTGCTGGTCTTTGCAAACTCAAGAACATACCTAGAGCTGAAGCATTTGCCATTACATTAGAAACCATGGGTGGTAGTCCAGCACCCAATATGGACCAACTTTTGGTATTGGGTAAAGTGGGATAATATTGCAACTGTTTTAGCAAGTTCCCTACTACTTATATTTGCGCATGTTTTTGATTAAAAAATACCCCTTTGCACCTGGCATCCTTTTCTTTCTTTTCAGTTTATTGTTATTAACCCTGCCGGGCGATACCATGCCTTCTGTAGGATGGTTTAATTTTCCTCAAAGAGATAAATTCATTCATTATTGTCTATTCTTTATACTCTGTTCATTATTTGCCATTCCCGTTAAATACCGAACAAGCACTAAGCAGGCAGGAATTATTTGGCTTGCAGTTATTTGCATAATAGGAATTGGATATGGCATTGCCATTGAATTTGTCCAAAAATGGTGGATTCCCAACAGGAGTTTTGAATTCCTTGATATTATGGCTGATGCAACAGGTGCCTCAGCTGCATTTGGATATAGCTACATGAGATTTATTAGAAAACGCTAAACCCAATTAAAGCAGATTAAGAAGGGTGTAAAAAAAGATTGGCCCCTGTGGAAACAGGGGCCGCAACCAAAACTAACTGCTTATGAGAAAAAAGGTAATAATCGTTTTACTATCTATATAACGCAAATGGGATGCCAAAGGATTAAAGAGAAATGTTAATAGTTTCAAAAACCTCTAGTCAGAACCTGTAGCTGTTTTTTCCCTGTTTGCTTACACAAAGCTCACACTTAAAGACTAAATAAAGTGTCAAGATTATAAGAAGAATTTGTTAATTACTAGGGGCAGGAAATAGCATGAGCAGCACTGTTATTCAACATTGGGCTAACATAGGGGATGTTTAGGTTTAAGCCCCTTAAAATGAGTAGGACGCCCATTACCGCTACAAAATAAGGGATGGCTCTTTTCATGCTATTCCTAGCTTTTAGCCCTATTGCAGTGCCAAATAAAGACAGAAATAACAATGCCGGAACAGTACCCAATCCAAAAGCAGCCATAAAGCCTACACCCCCACTAATAGTTCCAGCAGCTAATGCCCCAGTGATAGCCAAATAAACCATACCACAGGGCAATAACCCATTTGCCATACCCAAAAAGAACATGGCATATAATTGCTTTTTACGAATATAATTTCCAATAAAAATTTGTAACCGCTTTTGAAAACTATCAAATAAAGGAATACTAATTTTCCTGTTACTCAATACAGATTGTAGCAAGATTAATAAAATGATTGCGCCTAAAACAATAGAAAAAACTTGTTGTCCACCCGCTAAGAAAAATTGTCTTCCCACAAATCCAAAGAATACGCCCAATGAAGCATAAATGGCAATTCTACCTGTATGATAAAGGATTAAACCCAATAATTTTTTATGTGCAGGTAAGTAATAAACCGGAAGGGCAAAAGCTATGGGACCGCACATACCAACGCAATGAAAACTGCTGACAATCCCCAATAGAAAACCTGATATGAGTAATTGCCAAACCACTATTG
>NCHJ01000069.1:15281-20321 GCA_002256765.1 Bacteroidetes bacterium 24-39-8 | reverse complement strand
TGCATATTGGTAGCGCTCAATTGGTCTTGTAAAGCCGAATCTAATTCATTAGTAGTAGCCTGCCATGTTTGTTGATTCAAAGGATCAATCACTTGGATAATCAAATTGTTTCCCTTTTTATCAAATGAGGCAAATGGCTGTCTGCGATGTAGTCCATCTATTCTTCCCCCAATGACAACCCAATTAGTACCAATAGAAGCATGCGCAAATGATTGCACTCCAACTAGTCCCTTGATGGATAGTGGCTCCAATTTAATCTCATAGCCACTTTGCTGTGCATTGCTTTCAAATAATAAAAATACTAAACTGGCAAATATCCAAACTTGTTTCATAACTGATCATTTTACAGAGAGTTGAAAGGTAGTTGAACCAATCTATCTAAAATGTGATGCTTGTCACATCTAGCTGAAAATTTGAAACATTGTTTGGCCATGATGTTCATCCCTGTTTTATTGCTGCATTATGGCGCAGGATGGTTACTGATATATTTTTAATAGCTTGTAGACCAATTGCCAGTATGAGAAGATGTTTACTAGCCATATTATTGTTACCTGTTCTAGGTAGATCCCAAAATGTTAGCGTAAAAGAATCAGCTACTAGTATCCAATTGGATAATGGAATGATTGCTGTTTCTTTTAATAAAAAAAATGCAGACTTGAACGCTTTGAGTCTTCATGGGGTAAATGTATTAGGTAAGGGCGGGAGGGCTTATTTATTAGCACCTGATTTTAATATGAATCAATCTATTTGCAGTATTGTTTCAAAGACAGATAGTTTGGTTGATATTAGTTTTTTACACGTAGCGTCTAATCATTTTACCTATGACCTACACTATGTTTTAAAGTCTGGAGACCAAGGCTTGTATTGTTATTTGCTGGAAAGCCATAGTGCCAAAGATAGTGTAGGCAATTATGGCCAAACCAGATGGGGAATAAGAGCAGATGAGTCAGTTTTTGATTACCATTTGGTCAGAGACAGTATTCAAGGTCCCATGCCCAAAATGGCTGAATTAACCCATGAGGTGCAAGACTGGACCTTTCTCATGCCGGATAGCTCTTATTATACCAAATACAATTATGCCGATTATATTGAAGACAGGTATGTACATGGAATGGCTGGCAGCAAAGGATTTGGGCTCTTTGTCATCAATCCTAGTCATGAGTATCTGAATGGTGGACCTACCAAGCAATATCAAAATGTACATAGCACTCCTTTCTTAATCAATATGTTTAACTGTGGTCATTTTTTGAGTGACCAACGAAAGGGTGATAACCTGATTAGAGACGATTGGAAAAAATTAAATGGTCCTTTCTTTTTGTATATCGCCCAAGGCAAAACTATTCCTGATCTTTGGAATAAGGCTAAAGGGAAAGCCCAAATTGAGCAAGGAAAATGGCCCTATACTTGGATGAATCATCCCGAATATCCTTTAACTAGGGGTGTGGCTAAAGGGCAATTATTACTCAATGGAAAACCTACTCTAGTTAATACGCGGATAGTACTTGCCGCACCTGGTTATGATTGGCAAGCACAGAGTAGGGGATATATCTATGATGCCAAAACCAAGACAGATGGCAGTTTTCAATTAAATGCTATTAGACCTGGAACCTATACCTTGTATGCATTTGGGAGTAATCAAACCAAGGAATTCCAGCAAGCAAATATTCAAATTGTTGCTGGTAAACAGGATTTGGGAAAGCTCAATTGGGTTCCAGCAAAACAGGGTGTAACCCTTTGGCAAATTGGCCAGGCCGATAGAAAAACTACAAGCTTTAAATTGGCCGATCACAAACGAGCTTATGATCTAATGTTTCAGCCACCCGCACAACTTGATTACAGCATTGGAAAATCTAAGGATGCAGATTGGTACTATGCACAAACAAAAGAGGGCAGTTGGAAAATTCGTTTTAATAATAGCAAACAATGGAATGATTCGGCTTGTCTGAGCATTGCTGTAGCGGGTTGTGCACGCAATCCTCAGTTAGACGTTTTAGTCAACGGTAAGACAATTAAAACCTTGCGTATGGGTAATGATGCATCTGTCTATAGGTCTGCTGTGGCAGGTGGTTATTATCAGTTAAAAGAATTAATTTTCCCATCAAGCTATTTAGTACAGGGTAATAATACCATTGAATTGCGGATGGTACAATGCAAGCCAGGAGCGGGTATTATGTACGATGCCATAAAATTAGAAGCCAAATGAAACAATTAATATGGCTAATTTTCCTATTGCCAGTTTTGCAGTCTAATGCACAAAAAGGCCGTTGGGAAACCATTTTTAAAGAAGACTTTAGCGCTTTGGATGCCAAATTATGGGCAACTGAGAAAATGCCAAATGTAATAGAACGCATTGAAATTAAAGAAGGCAAATTAGTCTTAGATACCAAGGGAGGCGCCACGGTTTGGCTTAGACAAAAACTTCCCGCTAATATCCGGATCAGTTACAAAAGAAAACTCATTATGGATGGTGGAATCAATGATAGGGTTTCTGATTTGAACCAATTTTTTCATGTTCAAGACCCTCCCGGGGGATTATCATTTAATAGAAAAAGTAGGTTTGAAGAATACGATTCGCTGAGCCTATATTATGTGGGAATGGGTGGTAATTATAATAGCAGTACCAGATTTAGGAAATATTTTCAGGGCGATAAAAAAATCTTAGTAGATTTTGCTGATGCGCCTCATTTATTGGAACCCAATAAAACTTACCATATTGTGATTGAAGTATTTAATGGCTTGGTAAGTTTCAGTGTAGATGGCGTCCGGTTTTTTGAATGGAAAGACTCGCAGCCCTATCCCGGTGGCTATTTTGCATTCAGGTCTACCAAGAGCAGACAAGAAATTGATGATTTACAAATTGAAACCTGGAAGGACTAATTATTCTCCAGCCACTAATTTGCTGGTACTCCTGTACAAGAATTCGTGATAAATATGTCTGCGCGCAAAACGCCCAGGAGTTTCTGCATTCACCAATTTTACATAGATAGATTTTGGTACCCCAAAATATTCATAAGTAGTGCCATCAGAGAAACTAATGCGCAACAATTCTGATTTGTATTCAAAATCTTCAATGGTGGCATTATTGGTAGTTTCCAAATAAGCACTCATCATTTGTTCCTTGGTTTCAGGGGCAATACTTACCAGAAAATGATAGGCTTCAATAATTTTCTTACTTTTTTCTTCAGCCTCAGTTTTTTGTTCATGGTTATCATGAAACTTGTCAGGATGCCATTCCTTCATCAGGTTACGATAGACAGACTTCAAGTCTTTTAAGGCCACATTCTCACTCACACCCAATATTTTTCTATGACTTAAGACTCTTCTCATAACTAATGTTTTTTTGAAACCGGCGGCAAAACTAGGCTTTTATACTTGGTTTTGGGTTCTTTTTGCTTTCTGAATTATCTTGTGCCATGCCTTCTTTTGTACACGCATCTATTTACCTGCCACACCAAGAAAGTTCCAATGAACTGATTCAAAGCCTGTTGGAGGGTAAATTAGTCCTACCCGCTATAGATTTGGTAGGGAAAAAAGCGGCTATTTTTTCTGCTGGAATTCTGGATAATTTTTTACAAGAAGAGTTTCTTCATGGCAATAGTGGCTTAGAAACCGAGTACCATCGGCCTTTGCATAGTTTGTCTAGTGGGGAACAAAAAAAAGCCCTGCTCAACCATTTGTTGTTTGGCAAGGCCGATTATTTCTTATTGGATGAACTCTATGATCATGTAGACCATCAGGGTCAGGCTAGCATTTTAGCTACCATGCAAATGATTGCCGATTCAAAACCTGTGATTCAATTGGTTAGAAGACAAAAAGACTTGCTTCCTTTTATTCAAAGCTATTTTTGGTATCAAGAGAAGCAGATTCAAACATTTGCGTCTGCTTTTGAGTTTCATCAATATCTAGATGCCCACTTAGCTCAAAATAGTTTTAGACCCATTCCAAGAGCGCTCAAAACAATTGTAGCACCAGCTGGCCCCTTGGTGCAAATGAAGCATCTCTGTGTTAGTTATGATGAGCGTCCCATTTTGGATAGCATTGATTGGACTATTGAAACAGGTGAATGTTGGCAACTCATGGGGCCCAATGGTTCTGGTAAGTCTACCTTATTATCTATGATAACTGGCGACAATCCAAAAGGATATGGTCAGGAGCTGTATTTATTTGGAAGAAAAAAGGGAACAGGTGAAACCGTTTGGGAAATCAAACAATATATTGGCTATTTTAATCCAGTGATGATTCAGCATTTTTCTAGACTGGATAATATTGAACTCATGATTGTTTCTGGATGTATGGACAGCATTGGTGTCTATATTAAGCCTTCTGAAATGCAATTGAGATTGGCAAAAGAATGGTTGGATTATTTGGGCTTATTGTCTCTGAAAAATAAACCCATTCAGTTGTTGCCAGCAGCCCAACAAAGAATGGTTTTGATTGCGAGGGCAATGGTCAAACACCCGCCACTGTTGATTTTAGATGAACCCACATCTGGTTTGGATGATGCTAGTGCAGCCTTGGTAATTGGAATGATTGAGCAAATTAGAAAGGAAACCAAAACAACGGTACTCTTTGTATCGCACCAGCAAGAAAAAGGATTTGAACCGGATAGAACTTTTGAATTAACAGCAAGTGCAACAGGTTCAACGGGTGCAGCTGCAACTATTTAAGAGCCCATGGCGTAGGCAATAATATTCACCCCAAACTTGGTATTGTCTTCAGAAAGAAATCTTTTGTTTCTAAAATCATAGTCCCACTCACAGCCATAGTCTTTATTGCTGTATAATACGCCAATCCTGCCATTGATTTCAATGGCTTTGAGATAATCATGTACTATATCATCGCCCCAGCCATTTAGCTCAAAACCTGTTGTGGGAGGCCCTTTTTCAAATTTAAAAAAGCTATGGTAGATGTCATGGGTATTGGGAATTTTTTTTAATCGCCCCGCGCCAAAAGTCTGAGCCATCTGCGCTTCAAATGATTTCGCAAACAGTCCATCAATATCATGGTTGCAATCGTCTACAAATACAAAGCCACCATTCT